>SSSZ01000031.1 GCA_009469675.1 Azonexaceae bacterium
GCCAGGGCCGACGAACGGGAAACGCGGGGGTTCATCTCGATGACGACCAGGCGGCCGTTACGGGGATTGATGCCGAACTGGATATTGGAACCGCCGGTATCGACGCCGATCTCGCGCAGCACGGCGATGGAGGCGTTGCGCAGGATCTGGTATTCCTTGTCGGTCAGCGTCGGGGCCGGGGCGACGGTGATCGAGTCGCCGGTGTGCACACCCATGGGGTCGAGGTTTTCGATGGAACAGATGATGATGCAGTTGTCCGCCTTGTCGCGAACCACTTCCATCTCGTATTCCTTCCAGCCGAGCAGGCTTTCCTCGATGAGCAATTCGTGGGTGGGGGAAGCTTCCAGGCCGCGCTTGCAGATCGTCTCGAACTCTTCCATGTTGTAGGCGATTCCGCCGCCCGTGCCGCCCAGGGTGAAGGACGGCCGGATGATGGTAGGGAAGCCGACCATGGCCTGCACCTGGTAGGCCTCCTCCATGCTGTGGGCCACCGCCGAACGGGCCGACCCGAGGCCGATCCGGGTCATGGCGTCCTTGAACTTCTCGCGGTCCTCGGCCTTGTCGATGGCTTCCCGGGAGGCACCGATCAATTCGACACTGAATTTCTCGAGCACGCCTTCGCGGGCCAGGTCGAGGGCGCAGTTGAGCGCTGTCTGGCCGCCCATGGTCGGCAGCAGGGCGTCGGGGCGCTCTTTTTCGATAATCTTGGCGACCACCGGCCAGGTGATCGGCTCGATGTAGGTGACGTCGGCCATCTCCGGATCGGTCATGATGGTGGCCGGGTTGGAGTTCACCAGGATCACCCGGTAGCCCTCCTCGCGCAGCGCCTTGCAGGCCTGGGCGCCGGAGTAGCCGAATTCGCAGGCCTGGCCGATGACGATGGGGCCGGCGCCGATGATGAGGATGCTCTGGATGTCTGTACGCTTGGGCATGTTTCGCCTCTGCTGGTCGCCAGACCGCCGATCAGGCGGACTGGAGCGCGGCAACGCCGCGGGTCATGGTGTCGAGGAAGCGGTCGAAGAGGTAGGCCACGTCGTGGGGACCGGGACTCGCTTCCGGGTGCCCCTGGAAGGAGAAGGCCGGCACGTCGGTGCGGGCGATGCCCTGGAGGGAACCATCGAAGAGGGAGACGTGGGTAGCCCGCAGGTTGGCCGGAAGGCTGTCGGGATCGACGGCAAAGCCGTGATTCTGGCTGGTGATGAGTACCTGGCCGGTGTCGACATCCTTGACCGGATGATTGGCGCCGTGGTGGCCGAACTTCATCTTCACCGTCCGGGCGCCGGAAGCCAGCCCCAGCAGCTGGTGGCCGAGGCAGATGCCGAAGGTCGGCACGCCGCGCTCGAGAAACTCGCGAATGGCGGCGATGGCGTAGTCGCAGGGTTCCGGGTCGCCGGGGCCGTTGGAAAGAAAGACCCCGTCCGGGTTCATGGCAAGCACCTCGGCAGCCGGCGTCTGGGCCGGCACTACGGTCAGTTCGCAGCCGCGGGCGGCGAGCATGCGCAGGATGTTGCGCTTGACGCCGAAGTCGTAGGCCACGACCTTGAAACGCTTGCCGGCGGCCGCCTGGTAGCCCTGCAGGCTCCATTCGCCTTCGCCCCAGGGATAGGCTTCCCGGGCCGACACGACCTTGGCCAAATCCATTCCGGCCAGGCCGGGGAAGGCCCGGGCCAGGGCCAGGGCTTTGCCTTCGTCCCCGTCGCCAGCCAGGATGGAACCGGCCTGGGCGCCCTTTTCCCGCAGGATGCGGGTCAGCTTGCGGGTGTCGATGCCGGCGATGGCGACGATGCCGTGCTTCTTGAGGTAGGACGAAAGATCGTCCTGGCAGCGCCAGTTGGAGGCGCGCAGCGGCAGGTCGCGGATGACCAGGCCGGCGGCGTAGTTGGCGGCCGACTCGAAGTCTTCGGCGTTGCAACCGGTGTTGCCGATGTGGGGATAGGTCAGGGTGACGATCTGGCGGCAGTAGGACGGATCGGTCAGGATTTCCTGGTAGCCGGACATGGCAGTGTTGAACACCACCTCGCCGCTGGTCACGCCGTCAGCGCCGATGGATTGCCCCTTAAATACCGTTCCGTCGGCGAGCGCGAGAATGGCGGGTGAAAATGAGGGCAGCAACGACACGACAGCTCTCCTGGATTTCTGCTTATGCATGTGCCGAGCGGGGAGGCAAACGCCCCCCCGCTCGGTGGTGTTAAAACCTTGTAATTCTAGCGCAATTGGGGCGTTCCCGGCAAGGTCAGCGGACCGAACGGGTGCCGACGAAGGCCTCCAGATCAGGCTTTAGCAGCGCCATTTCCTGCTCCAGGGCAGCATAGCGATTGGCGCACAGCTCCCAGGAAATCTGCCCCGAGGTCATGGCCGCCTGCTCAAGGTCGAGGGCCAGGCGCCGGGCCGATTCGGCATGGAACATGGCGAGCAGGCTCTTCAAGGTATGGGCGTGCATGCGCAGTTCCTGCGGCTGCCGAGCCGCCAGGGCCTGCCGGACGTGGTCGAGGTGGGTGTCCCATTCGGCCAGCATCATGCCGGCCATGTTGGCCAGCAGATCGGCGTCGCCGATGTCTTTGAGGGCGGCGTCCATGTCGAGGCGTACGGCTTCGGCGGCAGTCCCCACCTCCCAGAGGCTGGTGGTGCCGACCGACTCGTCCCCCATGGCGCGTTCGATGGCCTCGTAGAGAACGTCGGCCCGCAGGGGTTTGGTGAGGAAGTCGTTCATGCCGGCCTGGAGGCAGCGTTCCCGGTCGCTTTCCATGACGTTGGCGGTCATGGCGATGATGCAGATCGGCTTGAAGACGTCGGAAACCACCCAGCTCCGGCGCATTTCCCGGGCGCGAATGGCTTCTGCCGCCTCGATGCCCCCCATGACAGGCATTTGCATGTCCATGAGGATGAGGTCGAATTGCTGTTTTTCAAACCATTCGAGGGCCTCGGCCCCGTTGTTGGCGACGACCACCCGGTGCGAGCGCCGTTGCAGCAGGCGCACCGCGAGTTCCTGGTTGACCGGGTTGTCTTCGACGAGAAGGATGTCGAAGCCCTTGGCGTTGGCATCGGCGAGGGCGGCATCGACCTCGAAGGCGCCGAACAGACTGTCTTCGGCGCCGGCCTGGCCGACCCGGGAAGCCAGCGCCAGGGCGTCGGCCAGGTCGGCCAGGCCGATGGGCTTGACGAGGTGCGCCGAAGCGTTGAGTTCCCTCAGCCGGGCCAGGTCGTGCCGCTGATTCTCGGTGGTCACCAGCATGACCAGCTTTTCGCGCTGGCCCGAGGCGTTCCATTGCTCGGCGAAGGCGAAGCCGGCCGGGGGATCCATGGTGGCATCGGCAAGGACGAAATCGTAGGGAAAATCCACCGCCCGGGAGCGTTCGATGGCTGCCATCGCCGCCGCCCCGTCGATCACCGCCGAAGCCTGGACGCCAAGGCGTTCGAGCAGCTGCACGAGATGGCGGGCGGCGAGGGCGTTGTCGTCGATGACCAGGGCACGCTGCCCCTGGAACTTGCGCACCGGCACCGCCGCCGCCCCCGGCTCGAGGCCGAACCGGGCGGTGAAATAGAAGGCCGAGCCTTTACCTTCGGCGCTTTCCAGCCAGATGCGGCCGTCGAGAAGCTGCACCAGGCGGGAGCAGATGGCGAGTCCGAGGCCGGTACCGCCGAAGCGCCGGGTGGTCGACACGTCGGCCTGGGAGAAGGCGTCGAAAATGGCGTCCTGCTTGTCCGGCGGGATGCCGATGCCGGTGTCGCGCACCATGAAGCGCAGCCACAGGGAGTGGGCCGACGAGCGCTCGACCGAGACCTCGACCTGGATCGCGCCCTGCTCGGTGAACTTGATGGCATTGCCGATCAGGTTGTTGAGCAGCTGGCGGATGCGGATGGGGTCACCGACGAGGCGCGGCGGCACCTCGGGCGCCAGGTTGACGATCAGTTCCAGCCCTTTCTTATGGGCGCTCACCGCCATCACCCGAGCGGCTTCCATGACCAGGTCGGCGAGGGTGAAGCTGATCGACTCGACCTGCATCTTGCCGGCCTCGATCTTGGAGAAATCGAGGATGTCGTTGACGATGGTGAGCAGCGCCTCGGCCGACGACTTGACGGTCCGCAGGTAGTGCCGCTGCTCGGCGTCGAGCTTGGTGTCGAGCGCCAGTTCGGTCATGCCGATGATGCCGTTCATCGGCGTGCGGATCTCGTGGCTCATGTTGGCCAGGAAGGCGCCGCGGGCGCGATTGGCCGATTCCGCCGCCTCCTTGGCGGCGATGAGGTCGGCCTCGGACGCCTTTTCGGCGCTGATGTCGCGGTGGAGCACCAGCATGCGCAGCGGTTCGCCGCCGGCGTCGCGGGCCGTCACCAGCCCCTTGATGAGGAGCCAGCGCCAGTCGCCGCCCTTGGTCCGCATGCGTGCCTCGGCGACGAAGGCCTGCTCGCGGTTCTGGGCGTGGGCCGCGATACGGGACTGGACGGCGCGCAGATCGTCGGCATGGACCAGTTTCTGCCAGCCGGCGATGCTGTCCTCGCCTTCGCCGACGTCGTAGCCGAGGAGGGTCTTCCACTTGCGCCCGGACTCGATGTTGCCGCTACGCAGGTTCCAGTCGGAAAGGGCGTCGCCGGAAAGTTCGTTCTGCCAGTGCTGCAGGTTGGCGTACATGCCGTAGGTGCCATCGGCCGCTTCGAGGAGCTTGGCCACTCCCCGGGCGAGGTCGCCCTGGGTCGATTCCAGGCCGGCCAGGACGCGGCGCAAGCGCTCCTCTCCGTCGCCGCCGAAAATTTCGCGAAGCTGGCGGTTGAGCAGTTGCGATTTCATCGGGAATCAACGCAGACCGAGGACGTCCTGCATGTCGTAGAGGCCGTTGCGGCGGCCCGCCAGGAAGCGGGCGGCACGCAGGCTGCCGGCGGCGTAGGGCATCCGCCCGCCGGCCTTGTGGCTGATTTCGACCCGCTCGCCGATGCCGCAGAACATGACCGTATGGTCGCCGACAATGTCGCCGCCACGCACCGTGGCAAAACCGATGGTCGAGGCGTCGCGTTCGCCGGTGACGCCTTCGCGGCCATAGACGGCGCATTCCGCCAGGTCGCGCCCGAGGGCGCCGGCCACCACCTCGCCCATGCGCAGCGCCGTGCCCGAAGGGGCATCGACCTTGAGCCGGTGGTGGGCCTCGACGATCTCGATGTCGTAGCCCTGGTTGAGGATGCGCGCCGCCATATCGAGGAGCTTGAAGACGGCATTGACGCCCACTGCCATGTTGGGCGCGAAGACGATGGGGATGTCCTTCGCCGCTTCGGCGATGGCCGCCTTGCCCTCGGCCTCGAAGCCGGTGGTGCCGATGACCATGGCGACGCCCTGGGCGCGGCACAGCGCAAGGTGTTCCAGGGTGCCCTGGGGGCGGGTGAAATCGATCAGGCAGTCGCAGTTGGCGAGTCCCGCCGCCACGTCGGCGGTGACCTTGACGTCGCAGGGCAACCCGGCCAGTTCGCCGGCCGGGCGGCCCAAATTGGGGCTGCCGGGCAAATCGAAGGCCCCGCCCAGAACCGCTTCGCCGTCCTTCAACACGGCCTCGATCAACATCCGGCCCATGCGGCCGCCGGCACCGACGATGCCGATACGCATTCCCTTCATTTTACAAACCCACCTTTTCTAGCATGCGACCAAAAAATCCCCGTTCCTCCGGCGGCGGCAAGGGCTGTCCCTGAGCATCGGCGGCCAGGGAACCCAGGTCGATCACCTGGTTTTTCGCCACCGGCGCCGTCAGGTCGCTGACCTGGGCCGTTTCGACATCGCCGCTAACCCGCTCCAGGCGGCCGTCTCCGTTGAAAAACACGGAGAACTGCCGGGATTCGACCGCGTTGGTGCGGCCATTCTGGAAGCGATAGAGGTAGTCCCAGCGATTGGCGTGGAACATGTCCGCCAGCATGGGCGTCCCCAGGAGGAAGCGGACCTGATCCTTGGTCTGCCCCGGCTTGAGCTGGGAAACGAGTTCCTGGGTGAGAACATTGCCCTGCTGCACGTCGATCCGGTATTCGGTGACGATGCGCGGAACATTCGAGCACGCGGCGAGCCAAAGGCAGGCCACGCCGATGAGAATCTGTCGTGGAAAACGCATGGATTGGAACAGAAGGAATTTCTTAAATGGCGTCAAAGCGTACTATCATAACCGAAATCCTCCGGGCTCCCGCCCCGACAACCACCGGAAACAGCACGATGAGCGATCCTCAGAGCCTGAAGAACATCGGCCTCAAGGCGACCTTTCCCCGCCTGAAGATTCTCGAACTTTTCGAGAAGAGCAACGTCCGCCACATGACCGCCGAAGACGTCTATCGCGCCCTCCTCGCCGAGGGCATGGACATCGGTCTGGCCACAGTCTATCGCGTCCTCACCCAGTTCGAGCAGGCCGGCCTCCTGGAGCGCCATTTCTTCGAATCCGGCAAGGCGGTGTTCGAAATCAACGCCGGCAAGCACCACGACCACCTGGTGTGTATCGACTGCGGCCGCGTCGAGGAGTTCTACGACCCGGAAATCGAGCGCCTGCAGCAGCAGGTCGCCAGCGACCGGGGCTTCACCATCCAGGAACACGCCCTCTATCTCTACGCCCATTGCAACAAGGCCGACTGCCCGGGCCGCGGATCCGGCGGCAACAAAAACAAGAACTGACCGCGTTCCACCATGCTTGAACTGCCTGCCGGCGGGGCCTGGCTGTCTTCGGCCGGCACCACCTTTTTGCTCATCGCCCTGGCGGAACTCGGCGACAAGAGTCAACTCGTCTGCATGACCCTGGCCGCCCGCCACCGCGGCCTGCCGGTCGTCGCCGGGGCGGTCGCCGCCTTCGCCATCCTCAACCTCCTGGCCGTGCTCTTCGGCGCCGCCGTCGCCGCCTGGCTGCCGGAATCCCTGGTCACCGCCGCCGTCGCCCTGCTCTTCGGCATTTTCGGCATACGCTCCTTGCTCCATCGCGACGACGAAGAGGACGAGGCCATCGCTGAGAAGCCCGGCCATGGCATTTTCGCCACCACCTTCCTGCTCATCTTCCTCGCCGAATTCGGCGACAAGACCCAGATCGCCGTCGCCGGCCTGGGCAGCACCGAAGCCGCCCTGCCGGTCTGGGCCGGCGCCACCCTGGCCCTGGCGGCGACCTCGGCCCTCGGCGTCCTGGCCGGCCGGCGGCTGCTGCAGAAGCTTTCCCTGGTCTGGGTCCACCGCGTCAGCGGCACCCTCTTCCTCGTCCTTGCCGCCGCCGCGCTTTACCGCCTGGCCGGCCCGGGGGCCTAGGGCAACGGCAGCACCGCCGAACCGGCGCCGCGAAGCCGGTGCCGACCAGACCCGGCCGGCTGCTTCTCCCGCCGCCCCGGCCGGTCCCGCCCTCAGGCCACGGCGCTGAATCCGCCGGCGCTTTCGCCGTCGCGAGCCACCTTGCGGTAGGCCTCGACCGCGGCCGAACCGGGCGTCCCGTCCGCGTCGCCGGCCGCTGCCTGCTCCTGCCGGGCCTGCTGCTCGAGACGGGCGGCCTGGGCGGCGACCTGGCGGTCCTGGCCCGACGGGTCGGCGGGCGCCAGGGCGGCGGCCCGCACCTGGGCCGCCCGGCGCAGGGTTTCCTCGGGGGTGCGCCCGGGGGAGACGTCGATCGGCACCTCGCCGCCGACGGCGTAGCGCTGATGGTCCGGCCCCAGGACATAGGTGAAGGTGGCGCCGCCGGCCAGATTGCCGCCCGCCGCCTGGTGCGCCAGTTCGTGGGCGCGGACCTTGCGGTCAGTGGCCTTGAGTTCCTTGACCCGCTGTTGCTCTTCCGGGGTCAGCCCGGAACTCCCGCCGGCTTCGGCCGGCCGGCCGCGCCCCGACGCCCCGGGAACAGCCAGGGCGTTATAGGCAGCGGAGGAGACGGCGCTAATCACGGGCGAACAGGTTTGGCAGCGGTGGTTTCCCCACTATAGGCGCTACCCCGCCGGCCCGCCAGGATTCAGGCGGGGCCGAGGAGTTCCCGGGCATGGCGGCGGGTGATGTCGGTGATGTCGACGCCCCCCAGCATGCGGGCGATTTCGCCCACCCGGCCCGCCTCGTCGAGGATCTGGATGCGGGAGAGGGTGGCGCCTTCCCGGGTTTCCTTGCTGACCTGCCACTGCCAGTTGGCGCGGGCCGCCACCTGGGGCAGGTGGGTGACGCACAGCACCTGCCGTTCGGCCCCCAGTTCGCGCAGGAGGCGACCGACGATTTCGGCGACGCCGCCGCCGATGCCGACGTCCACTTCGTCGAAAATCAGGGTCGGGACGCTGGCCGACCGCGAGGTCACGACCTGGATGGCCAGACTGAGGCGCGACAATTCCCCGCCCGACACGACCTTGGCCAAGGGCCGCGCCTCGCTGCCGGCCAGGCCGGAAACGCGGAATTCCACCTGCTCCAGACCGTAGGCCGCGCCCTCCGGCAGGGGCACCAGGGCCACCGAGAACCGGCCGCTGGTCAGGGCCAATTGCCGCATCAGGTCGGTCACCGCCGCGGCCAGCTCGTCGGCGGCCCGGTGCCGCCCCTGGGAAAGACGGCCGGCCAGGCTTTCGAAGGTGGCCCGAGCCGCGGCGGCACGGGCTTCGAGGGTGGCCAGATCGGCGCTTTCCCCCAACTCCGCCAGGCGGGCCTGCCAGCCGGCCAGGAGGGCCGGCAGTTCGACCGGGGGCACCCGGTATTTGCGGGCGCAACCGTGGATCGCCTCGATGCGGCGCTCGACCTCGGCCAGCCGGGCGGGATCGAGATCGGCCCGGTCGGCGTAGCGGCGCAGTGCAGAGACGACCTCGGCTAGCTCCGCCTCGATCGACTGGGCCAGCCCGGCCACGGCGTCGAGGGCAGGATCGTAGGCGGCCAGATCGCCGAGGCGCGACGCCACCCCGGCGACGCGGCCCTCGCAGGCGCCCTCCCCGTCGGCCAGTTCGGCCAGGGCGTGGTGGACGCCCTGGATCAGGCTGGCGGCGTGGGCCAGGCGCCGATGTTCGCCTTCGAGTTCGCCCCATTCGTCGGCGGCGAAGGCCAGGGCTTCGACCTCCTTGGCCTGCCAGTCGAGCTGTTCCCGCTCCCGGGCCAGGGCTTCGCCGCCCGAGGCGGCAAGCCGCAGGGCTTCCGCCGCATCGCGCCAGGTGCGGTGGGCCGCAGCGACCTCGCGGGCCAGGCCGGCGAGGCCGGCGTGGCCGTCGAGCAGGGCGCGCTGGGCGTCGGCCCGCAGCAGCGACTGGTGGGCGTGCTGGCCGTGGATGTCGACCAGGGCCTCGCCGATTTCGCGCAACTGCTGCACCGTCGCCGGCGAGCCGTTGATGTAGGCACGGGACCGCCCGCCGGCGTCGATAACCCGGCGCAGCAGGAGGTCGCCGTCGCCTTCGATGTCGTTGCCGGCCAGCCATTCGTTGACCGCCGGCAGGCCGGCGATGTCGAAGCTGGCGGCGACCTCGGCCTTGTCGCGGCCGGCCCGGACGACGCCGGCGTCGGCCCGCTCGCCCAGGCAAAGGGCCAGGGCATCGACGAGGATGGATTTGCCGGCGCCGGTTTCGCCGGTGAGGGCGCCGAACCCCGGCTCGAACTCGAGTTCGAGCCGGTCGACGATGACGAAATCGCGGACGGTGAGGTGACGGAGCATGGGTTTCAATGCCCCCGCGGCCGGGCGCTCCAATGGAGTTTCTGGCGCAGCATGGCGAAATAGCTGTAGCCCGGCGGATGGAGGAAGCAAATGGTGTATTCGGAACGCCGCAGGCGAACGCAGTCGTCGCGCTGCAGATCGAGGGTGACCTGGCCGTCGAAGTGCACCCGCGGATCGTCGGCGGTGATGATGCGCAATTCGATGTCGGCCTTGTCGTCCACGATGATCGGCCGGTTGGTCAAGGCGTGGGGGCACAGCGGGACGAGGGCGATGCCGGTCAGGGTGGGATGCAGGATGGGGCCGCCGGAAGACAGCGAATAGGCGGTCGATCCGGTGGGGGTGGAGACGATGAGTCCGTCGGAGCGCAGGTTGAAAATGAATTCGCCGTTGATGAACAGTTCGAATTCGATCATCCGGCCGATCGCCCCCTTATCCACCACCACGTCGTTGAGGGCCAGGTTGGAAGCCACGTCGCGGCCGTCGCGGATGACCTCGGCGTCGAGCAGCATGCGGTTTTCGGCGGTGAAGCGGCCGTCCAGCAGGTCGTCCATGCAGGTCAGCATGTCGCTCCGGGCAATGTCGGTCATGAAGCCCAGGCGCCCCTGATTGACCCCCACCAGGGGCACTCGGTAGCGGGCCAGGCGGCGGGCGGCGTTGAGCATGGTGCCGTCGCCCCCGAGGACGATGGCGAGGTCGGCGTGGGCACCGATGTCGTTGAAGCCGCAGGTCACCCAGCGGCTGAGATCGACCTGCTTGCCGATCTGCTCGACGGTTTCGCGCTCAATGAAAACGGAAACGCCGCGCTCATGGAGATATTCGGCGAGGCGGCGCAGCGACTCGGCGATCTCCAGGCTGTGGTACTTCCCCACCAGGGCGATGGTACGGGGCGAGCGGGCAGAACCGAAAGCGAAATTCATGGCCTGAATTCTGGCACAAAACCCGGAAAACCAAGCAACTACCCGTTCCGCTTCCCGACGCGTGGCCTAGGCATAGGGGGGGAAACCCCAATTCCGGCAGCGGACGCAATACCACCGAAAGTGCAGTACGCTCGAATTGTGCGGCACCCCCGAAGGGGGCGTACGCACGCTACCGGGTGCAGACTTCCTGCGCCTGATCCTGCAACACGTCCTGCCCAAAGGTTTCCGGCGTGCGCGCAATTACGGCTTTCTGCACCCGAACAAGAAAGGCCTGATCGCCTTGCTGCACATCGTGCTGCGAGTCAAACCACGCATA
>SSSZ01000006.1 GCA_009469675.1 Azonexaceae bacterium
CGGAGAGTGTATGGGTGCCGCTATTGACCAGAGTGACCGCCATGACTTACTCCTCAGTTACTCCTCGAAGTCGGCTCCCTCGATGTCGAAGCCCGGCTCGTCCGCTGTCTTCTGCGTGTTCTGGGCGATCTGCCGCAGGTAATCCTCGGACTTGCTGGTCTTCGAGGTGCCCGCCAGCGAGGGGGCGAACGCCTCGCGGTAGGCGTCGAGACGCGATTGTGCCTCTGCCGAGAAGAAGTCCACCGCGTCTACCCGCAGGGAATCCTTGACCTTCTTGCCCTTGTTCGCCAGCAGGTCGATGCCGCCGCCGGTGTCCTTGATCATCTTCTGGGTGGCCTTCACGGTGTCCTGACCCACCACGCCGAACATGGCATCGACCTCGTCGAGGAGAGCCGACCATTCGGCGTCTTCACTGATCTGCTTGCGCATGTCGTCCATGGCCTTGCGGGCAGAATCCACGGCCTCGGACTCGGGAACACGGAAGCCCTGGGTGAGTTTGTCGAGTTTCTTCGCTGCCAGGTTTGCTGCCGATTCGCGAACCCGCGCCGCGACCTCGTCCTGTGCCTGCTGCTCCTTGGCCGTCCGCTCGCTCATGCCGTAGAGCACACCCAGTTGCACCTTTGCCTTGTTGATCGTCGTCGTGAACTTGGCGTCGAAGGTCTGGACGACCATGTCCCAGAGGATGAAGAAGCCCTCCTTGATGAATTGCCACAGAGGCGGCAGGAGGGCCTGGATCTGTGCGAAGGCGAGGTTGGCCGCGGCTGCCAGCAGGCGCCACGCGGCCGGGCCGTCGGTCTGCATGAGTGCCCAGATCTCGCCGAGGATGCCGCCCCACTCGCGGAAGAGATCGCTGATGTGCTGGATGGGTCCATACGTCGTCGGCAAGGTCGCCAGTGTGCCGACGAGGGCACTGCCAGCCTGCCAGACGCCGAGGACGATGCCCGCGACCCCGGCGAAGGCAGCACCCAGACCGAGGACCACGGCAGTCGTGCCCAGGATCGCTGCGGGAGAGATCAGAGCATTCAGTACCAGCAAGGCGGCATTCCACAGCCAGGTAGCGGCCGTGACGATGCCGACCACCACCCACCAGGCGGTGCCCGCGATCACAGCGCCCGTGAGCCCCAGTTTCAAAAGGCCCAGCGTGATGTTGAACGCCCAGAGAGCCACCTTGGCTACCAGCAGCGCCGTCGTCCAGACGGCCCACAGTGCCGCTGACAGCAGTTGCCCGATCTTGAGGACGCCCAGGAGCATGGTCAGTCCCTTGAGGGCTCCCATGAGGGCGACGATGCCCGCCGCGGCAGCAACCCAGCGGATGACGGTTCGTTGCCCGTCTTCTCCCAGACCACGCCAGACGGACTGCAGGGCGCGCAGCGTCTCCCCGAAGGCAGCCATGGCCGGTGACATCACGTCCCGCACCACATCACCGACCTCAGTGAAGATGGCCTTGATCTGCGCCATCCGCTGCTCGGCCTTGAACATGCCCGTGCGGGCAACGGCACCAAAAGCTACACCCAGCGCACCTGCACTGTTGCGGACGCCGTCGAGGACCGTGTTGACCTTCTCGCCATCCTGACTGAGCAAGTTCACGACGCCACGCAGAGCCCGCACGTTGGGGAACGCCCGTGCCATGGCAGCCTCGTTGCCGCCGAAGGCTTTCTCCAGGATCCGCATCACGTTGATGACGCCGTTGGGGCCGCGGACGACGTTCCGCAACTCCTCGAAGCTGAGTCCAACGCTGCCGACGATGGCTTCACTCTGCTTGGCCGGCTTCAGCAATGAGGTGAATAGTGCCTGCAGTGCCGTGCTCGCCTCGGCGGCACTGGCGCCCGTGCGGGTCATGGCCGCCATGGGTCCGAGGGCCTCGCTGAAGCTGACACCGATACTGGAAGCGAGCGGGATGATGCGACCGATGACGGGAGCCAGTGCCTCGGCATCGAGCTTCGATTGCTGAACAGCGGCCACCAACGTGTCGGTAGCTTCTGCTGCCGTAAGTCCGCTGGCGGCGTAGGCGTTCATGGCCGCCTTCACGGGTCGAGCGATGGTCGCCACGTCGCCCATACCGGCTGCCGATGCCTTGGACGCCAGTTTCAGGGCATCCATGGCCTGAGCACCGCGCAGACCGCCGGAGACGAAGAAGTACAGACCCTTGGCCAGTTCTTCCGGTGCCTTGCCGACCTCGGGAGCGATGTCGAGGATCTCCTTGCTCCAGGCACTGACCTGTTCGCGAGACTGCCCCGCGAGCCCCTCGATCATCGCCATCGCATGCTCGAAGGAGGCGGAACTCTGGCCAGCCTTGGCAGCAAAGGCAGCGACAGGTGCCGTGAGAGCAGCAAAGGCTTTCGCAGCCCCTGACGCGGTCGCTGCCGCCGCAGAGGC
>SSSZ01000032.1 GCA_009469675.1 Azonexaceae bacterium
AGGCCGAACAGCAGGCCGCCGATGATCGTCGCGCCGGAGCGGGACGTTCCCGGGATCAGCGCGAAGGCCTGGGCGATGCCGAGCTTCAAGGCGTCGAGCCAGGTCATGTCGTCCACCGAGGTGATGCGAATGCGGTGTTCCCGGCGCTCCGCCCACAAGATGATGATGCCGCCCAGGATGAAGGTGGTGGCGACGGTGACGGCATTGAAGAGGTTGGCCTTGATGGCCTTGCCGAATAGGAGGCCGAGGCAGGCCAGGGGCAGGAAGGCGACGAACAGGTTGAAGACGAATTTCTGCGCCGCGGCGTCGCTGAACACGCCTTTGGCCACGGTCAATAGCTTGTGCCGGTATTCCCAGACGACGGCCAGAATGGCGCCGGACTGGATGACGATTTCGAACAATTTGCCGCGATCGTCGTTGAAATCGAGGAGGTCGCCGGCCAGAATGAGATGGCCGGTGGAAGAGACCGGCAGAAATTCGGTCAGCCCTTCGACGACGCCGAGGATGAGGGCCTTGATGAGAAGCAGGGAGTCCATGGGGAGAGTCCGGGTGGGGAGGCGGCATTCTATCCCGGTTGGGTGTCGGCCTCCAGTTTGGCCAACCAGGCCAGGGCGTGCCCGCGGGAGTCGCCGCACATGTCCGCCGCGGGCTGCAGGCCGGAGCAGCAGGTCGGGCGCTCGGGCCGGCCGAAGAGCGTGCACGCCAGAGCGGCGTCGAGGTGCGGGCAGGGCACGCCGGCCGGCTTGGCGAGGGAACTGATCGAGGGGGCGATGCAGCAGGCGCCGCAACCGGGGCGACAATCCATGGGCGGCGGGAGCGTGATCGAGAGGCGAACATTTTCACCGATTTTCAACCAAGCTTTATCTCCGGACTTAAAGGAATTACGCTGTTCCGGCACGCCACCACCCGAAGGAGCGTCCCATGTCCGCCGCCCCCGCGCTGCCGCTGGACCTTGCCGCCTTGCAAACCGCCCGCCAACGCATCGCCGACCGCGTGCTGGCCACGCCCCTGTGGGCCAACGACGCCCTGTCCAGGGAGCTGGGGGCGCCCATCCACCTCAAGCTGGAGAATCTCCAGCGTACCGGGTCGTTCAAGCTGCGGGGCGCCGCCCACAAGATCGACTGCCTGCTGCGCCGGGGTGAGGCCGGCCGCGGCGTCATCGCGGCCTCCGCCGGCAACCACGCCCAGGGCGTGGCCTACGCCGCCCGCGGTGCCGGCCTGGCCGCCACCGTCGTCATGCCGGTGAACGCGCCGCTGACCAAGATCGAGTCCTGCCGGAGCCTCGGCGCCGAGGTCGTCCTCGCTGGAGAAAACCTCGAGGCGGCGCGGGAGGCGGCGCAAGCCCTGGCGACCCGGCGCGGTGCGCCCTGCATCCATCCCTACGACGACTGGGAGATCATCGCCGGCCAGGCGGGAGTGGGCCTGGAAATCGTCGAAGCCCTGCCCGCCGTGGCCCAGATTGTCGTTCCCCTGGGCGGCGGCGGCTTGCTCGCCGGCATCGCCCTGGCGGTCAAGAGCCAGCGCCCGGATGTTCGCATCGTCGGCGTCCAGGCCGACGCCGTCGCCCCCTGGCGCCACTTCCTGACCGACGGCGGCATCGCCGCGGTGCCCGGCGACGCCCACACCATCGCAGACGGCATCAAGGTCAAGGTTCCCGGCGAACTCACCCGGCAGGTCGTCGCCGGCCTCGTCGACGCCATCGTCACCGTCGACGACGACGCCATCGCCGAGGCCCTGGTCCGCCTCCTCGAACGCACCCGCACCCTGGGCGAAGGGGCGGGCGCCGTCGGGCTCGCCGCCCTGATGCGCCGGCTCGTTCCGCTTGCCGCCGATCGCCCCACCGTGGTCGTGGTCAGCGGCGGCAACGCCGACCTGACCCTGATCGGCCGCAGCATCGACTTCGGCCTGGCCAGCAGCGGCCGCCTGCTCAGCATCGCCGTCCGCCTGCCCGACACGCCGGGGCGTCTGGCCGGGCTGCTTGGCCTGGTCGCCGAGCACGGCATGAACATCCGCCATGTCGAGCACCGGCGGGGCGAACTGCACGTACCGGTCGGCATGACCGAAATCATCCTGCAGATCGAAACCCGCGACGCCGCCCACCAGGAGGAACTGCTCGAACACTTCGGGCGCAGCGGCCTGGCGGTGCGCCGGCTGGCCGCCTGAATTCCTGCCATGGGCCGGGCTTGGCCGGGCAAAACCGCCATGCGGCGCCTGTTGACGGTTTATCATGCAGTTTTCCCATCATTTTTGCCGGGGCCCCACGATCATGAGCACACCAGACAATTCCGTCGTATTCGGTACCGAAGACCTGCTGCTGAGTTTGTGCAACTCGGTGACCAAAGTGCTCACCGCCGCGACCCAGAGCGAAATTCGCTACTCCGGCATGGTTCAGCGCATCACCAAAACCTGCCTCAAACCCGATATCGGCTGCTTCGTCCTCTTCGACGGCGGCTTTTCCGGGCTGGTGGTCATCAACTTCTCGGCGCCCGCTGCGATGGAGCTGTATTCCAGCTACCTCCTCAACATGGGCCTGGCCCGGAGCGAACTGGCGGCGTCCCACACCTCCGACGAAGTGAGCAACGTCATGGGGGAACTGATGAACCAGATCGTCGGCGACTTTACCGGCAAGATCGGGCGCGAACTGCAAACCCACATCACCCAGAACCAGCCCAAGATGCTGGTCCTCAACAAGCAGGTGATCCTCAGCGTCGACACCAACCTCGACCAGCCCGAAGCGCGGCGGGTGAGCTTCTTCACCGGCAGCAACAATATCTTCTACCTCGAGCTGGCGGTGGAGCGTACGGAGTTCATCAAGCTCTGCGAGTTCGATGCCCAGGAAATCCACGACCCCGACGAACTCTTCGCCCAGGCCAACGGCACGGCGACGAGCGCTCCCGCCCCGGCCCCGGCCAACGACAGCGACGATCTGGTGAAATCCCTCGGCATGTAATACCCATTGGCTTTCCAATCGAGCCGCGAAGACGAGCCGAAGACCGTGCTGCAGCGTGGCAAGGCGAAGTCGACAACGGATCGGTTTGAAAGCGAACGGGTATAAGGCGGCGGCCAGGCAGGCCAAAGTGGAAAGGCGACCTCGGAGGTCGCCTTTCTTTTCGTGCGGTCGACGCGGGCGTCAGACCTTGCGATAAACCTCGGCGCCGGCTTTGACGAACTCCACCGCCTTGGTTTCCATCCCTTTTTCCAGGGCGGCGGCTTCGTCCAGCCCCTGGGCTGCGGCGAAATCGCGCACGTCCTGGGTGATTTTCATGGAGCAGAAGTGCGGCCCGCACATGGAGCAGAAGTGGGCGACCTTGGCCGATTCCTTGGGCAGGGTCTCGTCGTGGAATTCCCGGGCCTTGTCGGGGTCGAGACCGAGGTTGAACTGGTCGTCCCAGCGGAATTCGAAGCGTGCCTTGGAGAGGGCGTTGTCGCGGATCTGGGCGCCGGGGTGGCCCTTGGCGAGGTCGGCGGCGTGGGCGGCGAGCTTGTAGGTGATGATGCCTTCCTTGACGTCGTCCTTGTCGGGCAGGCCGAGGTGTTCCTTGGGCGTCACGTAGCAGAGCATCGCCGTGCCGTACCAGCCGATCATGGCGGCGCCGATGCCGCTGGTGATGTGGTCGTAGCCCGGGGCGATGTCGGTGGTCAGGGGGCCGAGGGTGTAGAAGGGCGCTTCCTTGCAGTGTTCGAGCTGGAGATCCATGTTCTCCTTGATCAGGTGCATGGGGACGTGGCCGGGGCCTTCGATCATCACCTGGACGTCGTGCTTCCAGGCGATGTCGGTGAGTTCGCCGAGGGTCTTCAATTCGCCCAGCTGGGCCTCGTCGTTGGCGTCGTAGATCGAGCCGGGGCGCAGGCCGTCGCCGAGGGAGAAGGCCACGTCGTAGGCCTTCATGATCTCGCAGATGTCCTCGAAGTGAGTGTAGAGGAAGCTCTCCTTGTGGTGGGCCAGGCACCACTTGGCCATGATCGAGCCGCCGCGGCTGACAATGCCAGTCATGCGCTTGGCGGTGAGCGGCACGTAGCGCAAGAGCACGCCGGCGTGGATGGTGAAGTAATCGACGCCCTGCTCGGCCTGTTCGATCAGGGTGTCGCGGAAGATTTCCCAGGTCAGATCTTCGGCCTTGCCATTGACCTTCTCCAGGGCCTGGTAGATGGGCACCGTGCCGATGGGGACGGGGCTGTTCCTGATGATCCACTCGCGGGTTTCGTGGATGTTCTTGCCGGTGGACAGGTCCATCACCGTGTCGCCGCCCCAGCGGATCGACCAGGTCATTTTCTCGACTTCTTCCTGGATCGACGAGCCGAGCGCCGAGTTGCCGATGTTGGCGTTGATCTTGGTGAGGAAGTTGCGGCCGATAATCATCGGCTCGGACTCCGGATGGTTGATGTTGGCCGGGATGATGGCCCGGCCGCGGGCGATTTCGCTGCGCACGAATTCCGGGGTGATTTCTTCCGGGATGCTGGCGCCGAAGTTCTGGCCCGGGTGCTGGCGGCCCAGCAGGTCGGCGAGCTTGTTGCCCAGGGGGCCGGAGGCCTTGAGGCCCGCGATGTAGGCGCGGCGGTTGTTGTTTTCGCGGATGGCGACGAATTCCATCTCCGGGGTGACGATGCCGCGGCGGGCGTAGTGCATCTGGGAGACGTTGGCACCCGGCTTGGCGCGCCGGGGCTTCCGGTGCAGGCCGGGGAAGCGCAGTTCGTCGAGGGCGGCGTCGGCGGCGCGGGTGCGGCCGAATTCCGAAGTCAGTGCGGCCAGTTCCTCGCTGTCGCCGCGTTCGGCAATCCAGGAGGCGCGCAGCGCCGGCAGGCCGGAGCGGATGTCGATCTGGGCGGCGGGGTCGGAATAGGGGCCGGAACAGTCATAGACGTAGATGGGCGGATTCTTTTCGCCGCCGAAGGCGGTCGGCGTGTCGGCCTGGGAAATTTCGCGCATGGGGACGCGAAGGTCGGGGCGGGAGCCCGGGACGTAGATCTTCTTGGAATTGGGGAGAGGCTGGATCGCGGCGGCGTCCACATGGGCGTGGGCGGCGACGAATTTTTCGTGGGCGTTCATGGTGCTCCTTGCGTGCAATGTGCTGCGGGATGAGACGCGCAAGGAGGGACGGATTTCGTTTCCCTACGACGGCATGACCCGGTCAGGTTCGAAGGGTATTTCTCAGTCGGGCCGAGGCCGGCCTGACACCCCTAACGTGTCCGCAAGGTACTGGAAACAGGGGCAAAATGCAAGAAAGCGGCGGCCCGCCTCAAGGTTTTGAGAAAGTGGCCGAAATAAGATCGGCAAGGGCTAGAATTACAACGAGATTTGATAAGGGTTCCCAATTCATGAGCCGCGTCATCATTGCCGCCTGGATCGCTTTTTTTCCATTGGCAGCCTTGGCCGCGCCAACCTGGCAGGTCATTTCGTCGGACCAGAGCAAGCGCATCGAAATCGACCGCACCAGCATCAAGCGCGAGGACGGCAACAAGGTTACCGCCTTGGGGCGGGTCGTCCTGGAAAAAGAAATCGTCGACGCCAAGTCGGGCAGCCCCTACAAGGTCATCGAGGCGACGACCCGCTACGACTGCGCCGCCCGGAGCGCCGCCACCCTGCGCCGGGTGTTCAAGAAAAACGAATCCGAAGTCCTGCGCGACGAGGAACAAAAACCCACCGACCTGCCGGTGCGTAGCGGCACCCTCGACGACAAGGTGTTGCGGGAGGTCTGCCGGCCGGCCAAGGCCGATGCCCGGGAGGTGGCGCAAAAGGCCAACGAGGCGGCGGGCCAGTTGAAGCAGGCCAACGAGGCCTTGGTCAAGAAAGAAGTTGCCAAGGCGGAAAAGGGCGCCCTGCCGAAAAAAATCGCCATCACGCCGGAGCACCCTCCGGCCGACCCGGTTGAACCGCGGGCCGCCAAACCGGCCCCGGCGGCCAAGGCCCCGGTCGTGCAGCCCCACGCCACGGGCTGGATGGTGGCGGTGCGGGAGAAGAAGGCGCCGGCGCCGGATCATGGCCATGCCACGCCCCATTGGAGCTACGAAGGCGAAGGCGGACCGGAAAACTGGCATCGCCTCGACCCCAAGAATGTCCTCTGCGCCACCGGCCAGCGCCAGTCGCCTATCGACATCCGTGACGGCATCCGGGTCGACCTGGAAGCGATCAAGTTCGACTACAAGCCCTCGGCCTTTCGCATCGTCGACAACGGCCACACCGTGCAGGTCACGCCGTACGGCGGGACGATCACGGTGGGGGGCAAGACCTACGAACTGGTGCAGTTCCACTTTCACAAGCCGGCGGAAGAGAAGGTCAATGGCCGCAGCTTCGACATGGTCGCCCACCTCGTTCATCGCTCCGACGAAGGCAAGCTGGCGGTGGTCGCGGTGCTACTGGAAAAGGGCGCCGAGCACCCCGTCATCCAGACCCTGTGGAACAATCTGCCCTTGGAGCGCAACGTCGAGTCGAGCGTCCCCCAGAGCATCGACCTCATGGCCCTTCTGCCGGAAAACCGCAACTACTACACCTACATGGGATCCCTGACCACGCCGCCCTGTACCGAGGGCGTGCTGTGGCTGGTCCTGAAGCAGCCGGTGCCGGTGTCGAGCGAGCAGGTGGCGATCTTCGCCCGCCTCCATCGCCACAATGCGCGGCCCGTCCAGCCGCCGGCCGGGCGCCTCATCAAGGACGGCCGTTGACCTGGCGCGGCCCATGATGGTACGTTAATGACTCACTGGTCATTAACGTACCATGCCTGTTTCCGCCGCTCCTCCCCGCAAGCGCCGCAAAGAAGCCCGCCCTTCCGAATTGACGGCGGCGGCGCTTGAACTCTTTGTCGAAAAAGGCTTCGCCGCCACCCGGCTCGAGGATATCGCCGTCCGCGCCGGCGTCTCCAAGGGCACGCTCTATCTTTACTTCGACAGCAAGGAAGCCCTCTTCAAGGCGGTGATCCAGGAGGGCCTGGTGCCCGCCCTGGCCGAGGCCGAATCCCTGGCGGCGGGGCACGCCGGCAGCGCCTTCGAACTCCTGCAGGCGCTCATCGAAGGCTGGTGGCGCCTGGTCGGTGAAACCCGATATTCGGGGATACCCAAGCTGATGATCGCCGAGTCGCGGAATTTCCCCGAGGTTGCCCAGTTCTATTACGAAAACGTCGTCCAGCGCGGCCGCGCCCTGTTCGCCGCCGCCCTGCAGCGCGGCATGGATAGTGGCGAATTCCGGCGGCGCGACGTCGCCACCTGCATCGACGTCATCATTGCGCCGGTCCTCATGCTCATCGTCTGGCGCCATTCCCTCGCCCACTGCCTGCTGGTGCAGCAGGAGCCGCGGACCTACCTCGCCATGCACCTGGATCTGCTGCGCCAGGGGCTGCTAGGGGACGCGACGGGTTCACCGTGAGCGAGCCGTGCGGACGCTTACCCGGGGCTTGCCCTACGCTATAATTCAACTTTGTCGGAACCAATATATTAGTTTGTGCTAATATTTAGCCCGCGGAGAGCGATATGAACATCGAGCAAGCACGCTTCAACATGATCGAGCAGCAGATTCGGCCCTGGGAAGTTCTGGATCCCTCGGTGCTGGACCTGCTATTTGTGGTCAAGCGCGAGGACTTCACGCCTCCCGCTTACCGTTCCCTGGCCTTTGCCGACATGGAGATTCCCCTGGGTCAGGGGCAGGTCATGCTCGCCCCCAAGGTCGAAGCCCGCCTTCTCCAGGAACTGGGCGTCAAGAAAAGCGACAAGGTTCTCGAGATCGGCACCGGCAGCGGCTACATGGCCGCCCTCCTGGCGGCCCGCGCCGAGCACGTGGTGAGCGTTGAAATCTCCCCCGAACTGGCGGCCACGGCGCGCCAGAACCTGGAGCGTGCCGGCGTCACCAACGTCGCCGTCGAAACCGGCGACGGGGCCGAGGGCTGGGCCCACCGCGGCCCCTACGACGTGATCTTGATTTCCGGCGCCATGCCGGCGCTTCCCGAGTCCATCCTCAAGCAGTTGCGGGTCGGCGGCCGTCTCGCCGCCGTCGTCGGCGAAGCGCCGGTGATGGAAGCCCAGCTCGTCACCTGCACCGCCCCCGGGGTCTACAACACGGTCAATCTGTTCGAGACCGTCGTTCCCGCCCTCGCGGTCCGGCCGAAGAGCGCTTTCTCGTTCTGATGCGGCAGATTTCCGTACGCTCTCTGGCGGAATGGCTGGCCGACGCCGGCCGCGACCAACCCGCCCTCCTGGACGTACGGGAACCCTGGGAATTCGAACTCTGCCATCTGGCCGGGGCCAAGCCCCTGCCGATGCACCTCGTACCGGCCCGCATCGACGAACTCGACCGGGAACGGGAGATCGTCGTGATCTGCCATCACGGCGGCCGCAGCATGCAGGTGGCGCTGTTTCTCGAGCGCAACGGATTTTCGGCGGTTCACAATCTGCAGGGTGGAGTCGAGGCCTGGGCCCAGGAAGTCGATCCCACCATGCGTCGTTACTGAGGGATCATGCAAGCACGTTCCTGGCTTTTGCCGCTTGTTCTCGCTGCCACGTCGGTCGAGGCGGCGGACCTCCTGCAGGTCTATCGCGAAGCGGTGGAGAACGACCCCGCCTTCGCAGCGGCTCGGGCCACCTCCGAAGCCGGCCAGGAAAAACTGCCCCAGGGGCGGGCCGGCCTTCTGCCCAGCCTCACCCTTTCGGGCAACACCGTCTGGAACGACAACGAACTCAAGGTCGCGACGACGAAGGTCAGCCCCAAATACAACAGCAACACCTACACCGTCACCCTCAGCCAGCCGCTGTTCCGCTGGCAGAACTGGGTGCAGTACGGCCAGTCGAAACTCCAGGTCGCCCAATCCGAAGCGCAATTCGTCCAGGCCCGCCAGGATCTCATCCTGCGGGTGGCCCAGGCCTATTTTGACGTCCTCTTCGCCGAAGAGAATCTGCGGGCTCTGGAAGCCAACAAGACGGCCATCGCCCAGCAGCTTGAATCGGCGAAAAAGAATTTTGAGGTCGGCACCGCGACCATTACCGATACCCATGAGGCCCAGGCCCGCTACGACCTGGCGGTGGCGCAGGAAATCGCCGCGGCGAGCGATCTCGAGGTCAAGCGGCGCTCGCTCGAGGCGATCATCGGCCGGGAGCCGGGGCCCCTGGCCCAGGTCAAGGCCGACGCCGCCCTCGCGCCGCCCCGGCCCGCCGAGATGAGCAAGTGGGTCGAGGCCGCCGAGAAGGACGCCATCACCGTCCAGATTCAGCAGGCCAACGCCGAGATCGCCGCCCTCGAAGTCGAGCGCCAGCGGGCCGGTCATTATCCGACCCTCGACCTCGTGGCCAACACCGGCCGGACCCGCTCGATCACCTCGGGGGTGCCGCCAGCGGCGCTGGAAACCGATTTCAACAATATCGGGCTGCAACTCAACATTCCCCTCTTCCAGGGGGGGCTGGTCGCCTCCCGCGACCGCGAGGCGGTGGCTAACCGCGGCGCCGCCCAGTCCAACCTCGAAGCCGCCAAACGGGCCGCGGTGCTGGCGGCGCGGCAATACTACCTGGGCGTGGTCAACGGCCTGGCCCAGCTCAAAGCCCTGGCGGCGGCCAAGATTTCGTCGCAATCGGCCCTCGACTCGAACAAGCTGGGCTACGAGGTGGGGGTACGCATCAACAT
The DNA here is from genome assembly GCA_009469675.1 of Azonexaceae bacterium. GTDB lineage: Bacteria > Pseudomonadota > Gammaproteobacteria > Burkholderiales > Rhodocyclaceae > SSSZ01. Next base: position 9,599 of record SSSZ01000032.1, read on the forward strand.
CGACGTCCTGAACGCCGAAAACCAGCTCTACCAGACCCGCCGGGATTTTGCCAAGGCCGCCCTCGACACCCTCATGGCCCAGCTCCGTCTTAAGGCTGCCGTCGGCGCCCTGGGCGAAGAAGACCTGCAGCAGGCTAACGCCCTGCTCGATCCAGCCAGCGGGAAATAAGCGCCAGAGTCCGCGCTGTGGCCCCCCGGTGGGCGGCGGCGAATGCACCGGCGGCCCGCGCCATGGTGCCCCGGGCGGCAGCGTCGGCGAGCAATGCGCCGACCACCTGCCCCAACTCGCCGGCATCGGCGACCCGGCGGGCGGCGCCGCAGGCCACGGCGTCGGCGGTGGCCTGGGCGAAATTGAACGTATGGGGGCCGACCAGAACCGGGCAGCCGCAGGCTGCCGCCTCGATCAGATTCTGCCCCCCCAGGGGCAGCAGGCTCCCCCCGACGAAGGCCAGGTCCGCCGCGCCGTAGTACGCCGCCATCTCCCCCATGCTGTCGCCCAGCCAGACCCGCGTCCCGGCCTCGGGCAAGCCGGCGCTCCGCCGGGTGAACCCCAGGCCGGTGCGCGCCACCAGGGCGGCGACGGCGTCGAAGCGCTGGGGGTGGCGGGGCACGAGGATGAGCAGCACGTCGTCCGGCACCTGCTGCAGGGCCTCCAGAACCAGGGCCTCCTCGCCTTCCCGCGTGCTGGCGGCGAGCCAGACCGGGCGGTGGCCCAGGGCCTGGCGCCAAGCCCGGCCGAGGGCCAGCTTTTCCGCCGGCGGGGCGACGTCGAACTTGATATTGCCGCACACCGTCACGGCGGCAGCCCCGACGCCGCGCAAGCGCTCGGCGTCGCCTTCGGTCTGGGCGGCAACCCCGACCAGGCGGGCGAAGGCTGGCCCGGCCAGCGCGCCGAAGCGGCGGTAGCCGGTCGCCGAGCGGGGAGAAAGGCGGGCGTTGGCCAGCCCCACCGGAATACGGGCGGCAGCGGCGGCAGCGAGCAGGTTGGGCCAGATTTCGGTTTCCATGAGGATGCCCAGGCGGGGCTTGTAGTGGCGGAAAAAGCGCCGCGTCGCACCCGGGTAGTCGTAGGGCAGGTAGGCCTGCCATACCCGCTCGCCGAAGACTTGGCGGGCCGCTTCGCGACCCGTCGGCGTCATGCCGGTGAGCAGGACGGCGTGGTCGGGGTAGGCAGCGAGTAACCCGTCGACCAGGGGCTGGGCGGCCCGGGTTTCCCCCACCGATACGGCGTGGACCCAGATCACCGGCCGCCCCGGAGGCGGCCCGTAGAAGCCCCAGCGCTCCGCCAGGTGGTCAAGATAGGCCGGTTGGCTGCGGCTGCGCCAGAGCAGCCGCAGCCAGACCAGGGGGGCGCCCAGGTAGAGCAGCAGGCAGTAGAGCAGCCGGGGCATCAGCCGACGACCGGGCGCAGCACGGCGAGGACCGCCTGCGGCGTCGGCGGCAGGTGGGGGCCGCCCAGGTTGCGGAAAAAGGCGCTGCCCACCACCCCGGTGAGTTCCGGCGCCGTTGCCGTGTACAGGGCGACGGTGGGAATCGCCAAGGCGGCGGCGAGATGGGTCAGGCCGGTATCGACGCCGACGCAGAGCCGGCTGGCGCCGATCAGTCCGGCCAGTTCGGCGATTCCCAGGGCCGGCGCGGCGACGGCGCCCGGGATGAGCGCGGCCATACGGGCGGCGCGCTCCCGTTCGGCGGCGCTGCCGCCGGGCAGCACGCAGCGAATGCCGGCCAGGGCTAGTTCGCGGCCGAGCAGGGTCCAGTTGGCTTCATCCCAGAGCTTGTCGTCGCGGCTGGTGGCGGTGAGCAGCACGGCGTAGGGCGCCGGCGGCAGCCAGTCGGCGGCCAAGGGGGGGGCGGCGATGCCGTAGTCGAGGGGCAGGTCGCCGGGGTAATCGAAGGCCGCCGCCGCCAGCCAGCGGTTGCGGTCTACGGCGTGGGCCGATTTCGGGATGGCGAAGGTCTCGTCGTAGAAGCGGGCGGCGAACGGCTCCCGCGCAGCCTCGGGGGCGTAGCCGCAGACCGGGCCGCGAGCCTGGCGCGCGATGACGGCGCTCTTGACGAGACCCTGGGTGTCGAGCACCACGTCGTAAGCGCCGGAGCGCAGACGCTCGCGGAAGGCCTTGATTTCCCGCCAGGTGGCGGGCGAGAGCAGGGATTTGCGCCAGCGCCGGACGGCCACCGGCAACACCCGCTTGACCCCGGGGTGAAGGCGCGGAATGGCGGCGAAGCTTTCCTCGACGCACCAGTCGATCACCGGATTGGGAAGCCGTCGCACGAGGTCGCTGACCACCGGCAGATTGTGGATGACGTCGCCGAGTGAGGAAGTTTTCACTAACAGAATGTTCATCGGCGAATAAAATGGCGCGTTCGGATCGTTCGCAAAGTTGCGATTATAAATGCCCCCTTCCCGCCAACCGCTTTCTGTCGTCATCATCACCCTGAATGCCGCGACGCAGTTGGCCGAATGTCTGGCCGCCGCGGCCTTTGCCGACGAGATACTGGTCGTCGATTCGGGCAGCATGGACGGCACGGTGGCCCTCGCCGAGGACGCCGGGGCGCGGGTCTTGCACCAGGACTGGCTGGGCTACGGCCCGCAAAAGCAGTTTGCCGTCGAACAGACCCGCCACGACTGGGTGCTCTGCCTCGACGCCGACGAAAGGGTGACCCCGGAGCTGCGCCGGGCCATCGAATCGGCCTTGGCCGCCCCCCGGTTCGGCGCCTACCGCTTTGCCCGCTGCAACCGCTTTCTCGGCCGCTACCTGCGCCACGGCGAGGGCTACCCCGACTGGAGCCTGCGCCTCTTCAACCGCCGCCAGGGCCGCTGGTCGAAGGATCCGGTCCATGAAAAGGTCGAGGCCGCCGGGCCGGTGGGAACGCTGCCCGGCGACCTCCTCCACGACTCGGCGGAAACCCTGGCCGCCTATCTCGCCAAACAGAACCGCTACACCAGCCTCGCCGCCGACGCCGCCTACGCCGCCGGCAAGCGGGCCGGCTTCGCCCGCCTGGCCTTCAGCCCGGTCCTGCGCTTCGCCAAGTTCTACCTGCTCCGGCAAGGCTTCCGCGACGGCCTGCCCGGATTCATCCATATCGCCATCGGCTGCTTCAACAGTTTCGCCAAGTATGCCAAGTTGCTGGAGCGGCAATGCTCCGGCGCCCCGCCGCGGTAAAATGATTACCTTTCCTGCTGGAACCCGCTCATGAAAATCCTCGTCACCGGCGCCGCCGGGTTTATCGGCATGACCACCTCCCTGCGCCTTCTGGCCCGGGGCGACCAGGTGGTCGGCCTCGACAATCTCAACGACTATTACGAGGTCAGCCTCAAGGAAAACCGCCTCAAGCGCCTCACCGGCCACCCCAATTTCCGCTTTGTGAAACTGGACGTGGCCGACCGGCCCGGCATGGAGCGCCTTTTCGCCGAGGAGAAATTCGACCGGGTCATCCATCTGGCTGCCCAGGCCGGGGTCCGCTATTCCCTGAAGAACCCCCATGCCTATGTGGACAGCAACATCGTCGGCTTCATGAACATCCTCGAAGGCTGCCGCCACAACCGCGTCGGCCACCTGGTCTACGCTTCCAGTTCAAGCGTTTATGGCGGCAACACCAAGATGCCCTTCTCGGAGCACGACAGCGTCGACCACCCGGTCAGCCTCTACGCCGCCACCAAAAAGGCCAACGAACTGATGGCCCACACCTACAGCCACCTCTACGGCCTGCCCACGACGGGGCTGCGCTTTTTTACCGTGTATGGTCCCTGGGGCCGCCCGGACATGGCGCTTTTCCTGTTCACCAAGGCCATCCTCGAAGGGCGGCCCATCGACGTGTTCAACTACGGCAAGATGCAGCGCGACTTCACCTACATCGACGACATCGTCGAGGGCGTCATCCGCGTCACGGACCGCAGCGCCGAAGCCAACCCCGGCTATGTGGCGGACGAGGCCGATCCGGCCAGCAGCAACGTCCCCTATCGGGTCTTCAACATCGGCAACCACAACCCGGTGCCCCTCATGGATTTTATCGGCGCCATCGAGGAGGCCCTCGGTACGACCGCCGAGAAGAACCTGCTGCCCCTGCAGGACGGCGACGTCCCGGCAACCTACGCCGACACCGAACTGCTGCAGGAGTGGGTGGGTTTTGCGCCGGCGACGTCGGTCAAGGAGGGCGTCGGCCGTTTCGTCGCCTGGTATCGCGATTACTACAAGGTCTGAGGCAGAACTATGTGCGGCATCGTCGCGGCGGCAGCTCGAAACAATATCGTCCCCGTCCTCATCGAGGGTTTGAAGAAGCTCGAATATCGGGGCTACGACTCGGCCGGCCTGGCGGCCATCGCCGGCAGCGGCATCGAGCGGGTGCGCTCGGTGGGGCGGGTGGCCGAACTGGAATCCCAGTCGGCGGCGCTTTCCAGCGTCACCGGCATCGCCCATACCCGCTGGGCCACCCACGGCGCTCCCAGCGAGCGAAACGCCCATCCCCATGTTTCCGGGAATATCGCCGTCGTCCATAACGGCATCATCGAAAACTACGAAGCGCTCCGCGACGAACTCGCCGCCAAGGGCTACGTCTTCACCTCGGATACCGACACCGAAAGCATCGCCCACCTGGTTGAGGAGACCCTCAAGTCCGAACCCGATCTCTTCCCGGCGGTTCGCCTGGCCGCCCGCCGCCTGGTCGGCGCCTACGCCATCGCCGTCATCGACCGCCGCCAGCCCGGCCGGGTGGTGGTCGCCCGCGAAGGCTCGCCGCTCCTTCTGGGGCGCGGCGAAGGCGGCAACTACGCCGCTTCCGACGCCTCGGCGCTGCTCCAGGTCACCCGCAACATGGTCTACCTGGAAAACGGCGACATCGCCGAACTGACTCCCGATTCCGTGCGCATCGTCGATTCCGCCGGCTGCGCCGTCGAGCGGCCGGTCACCGTGTCGCAACTGTCGGCCGACGCGGTCGAACTGGGCAAGTTCCGCCACTACATGCAGAAGGAAATCTTCGAGCAACCCGACGCCCTGGCCAACACCCTGGAAATGGTGGGCGGCAGCAAGACCATCCAGCCCGGCATTTTCGGCGCCGAAGCCGCGGCAATATTGGGCGAAGCCCGTTCCATCCTGATCCTGGCCTGCGGCACCAGCTACCATTCGGGCCTCACCGCCCGCTACTGGCTCGAAGCTATCGCCGGCCTGCCCTGCACTGTCGAAATCGCCAGCGAATACCGCTACCGTACCTCGGTGGCCAACCCGGACCAGCTTGTCGTCGCCATCTCCCAATCCGGGGAAACCGCCGATACCCTGGCCGCCCTGCGCCACGCCAAATCCCTCGGCCAGGGCAAGACCCTGGCCATTTGCAACGTGCCGGAATCGGCCATCGTTCGGGATTCGGCCCTGCGCTTCATCACCCGGGCCGGCCCGGAGATCGGCGTCGCCTCGACCAAGGCCTTCACTACCCAGCTGGCGGCGCTTTTCCTGCTCACCCTGGTGCTCGCCAAGGTCCGCGGCCGTCTCGCTCCCGAGGCCGAAACTGCCTACCTGGAGCAGTTGCGCCACCTGCCGGTGGCCTTGCACAAGGTGCTCGAACTCGAACCGGCCATCGAAGCCTGGGCGCAAAAATTCGCCAACAAGCACCACGCCCTCTTCCTCGGTCGCGGCCGCCACTATCCGATCGCCCTCGAAGGTGCCTTGAAGCTCAAGGAAATCTCCTATATCCACGCCGAAGCCTACCCGGCCGGGGAATTGAAACACGGCCCCCTGGCTCTGGTGGATCGGGAAATGCCGGTCATTTCCGTAGCCCCCAACGACACCCTGCTGGAAAAGCTGAAGAGCAATCTGCAGGAAGTCCGCGCCCGGGGCGGTGAACTCTACGTCTTCGCCGACGCCGATTCGGAAATCCCCGAAACCGAAGGCGTGCACATCCTGCGCCTGCCTGAGCACTACGGCGAACTCTCTCCCATCCTCCACGTCGTGCCGCTCCAGCTACTCTCCTACCATGCAGCTCTGGTCAAGGGAACGGATGTGGACAAGCCGCGCAACCTGGCCAAGAGCGTCACCGTCGAGTGAAGCGGTTCCAGCATCCGGCGCCTTGGGATTTGCCGCGTCGGCCAACCCGGCCCGGCCGGCTTAAGGCCGCCTTGGCGGCCCGGCCTCGCGCACTGCCGCGCCACCGGGCCAGGCACGCTGCGGTCCTCTGATGGCGACCTACGCCGTCGGCGACATTCAGGGGTGCTACGACTCCTTCCGGCGGCTTCTCGACCTGTGCCGTTTCGATCCCGCGACGGATCGCCTCTGGCTGGTCGGCGATCTGGTCAACCGCGGCCCCCGCAACCGGGAGACCCTGCGCTTCGTCAAGGATCTGGGACCGGCAGCCCTGACCGTCCTGGGTAACCACGACCTCTATCTTCTGATGGTCGCCGAGGGCGGCGCCAAATTCCGCGGCAAGGACGACACCCTGCAGGACGTTTTCGATGCCCCGGACTGCGCCGAACTCCTCGACTGGCTGCGGCGCCGGCCCTTGTGCCACGTCGAGGGCGACTACTGCCTGGTGCACGCCGGCCTGCTGCCGCAATGGACAGCGGCCCGGGCGCGGGAGCTGGCCGGTGAGGTCGAAGACGCCCTGGTCGGCCCTCGCTTCCGGGAATTCATCCTCAACCTCTGGGGCAGCGATCCGGCGGCCTGGTCCGACGGCCTGACCGGCTGGGCGCGGCTGCGGGTCATCGTCAACGCCATGACCCGCATGCGCTTCTGCACGCCGGAGGGGGTAATGGAATTCCACAGCAAGGGCGAACTGGTCGAAGCGCCCCCCGGCCACGTGCCCTGGTTCGAGGCCCCCGGACGGTTGAGCGCCGAAAACGTCCTGGTCACCGGCCACTGGTCCGCCCTCGGACTCCGCTTGCAGCCCAATCTCCTGGCCCTCGATTCGGGGTGCCTCTGGGGGGGGCATCTGACGGCGCTACGGCTGGAGGACCGGCAGGTTTTTCAGGTCGATTGCTCGGCGGGGGAAGCCCGGCCCTTGAAGCAATAGATTGACGGGCGGCAGCGGCGACGATCCGTCGATCCTCACCGGCCAAGCCGACGGCCGGTGCCGCCACCAGACGGGCGATCAGTTGGTGGCGGCCGAGAATGGCGCGTAAGCAGCCACTCAGGGAAAGATCGCCGTCGTAGCGGGGGGCAAGGCTGCGCTCGCCGTCCGGTTCCCAGTAGGATATGGCCAGAGGAACCACCGGCCGGCCCGCGGCCAGCGCCGGCTGGATGAGGGCAGCGTGGAAAGGCAGTAGACGAGTGCCGTCGCTGGTCGTGCCTTCGGGGAAAACCGCAACGTGGTGGTCGGCGGCGAGCCGGGTAGCGATTTCCTGATTAATCAGGCGGGTGTGGCCGCGGCTGCCCCGCCGTAGGAACACCGTGTCATTTTTTTCCGCCAGCCAGCCGATGACCGGCCAGCGCCGGACTTCTTCCTTGGCAACGAAGGCAGCGGGCAGGACGGCATTGACGACCAAGATGTCGAGCCAGGAGATGTGGTTGGCGACCAGCAGGCAGCCCGGGGGGGCGGCCGCCACGTCGGCGTCGAGCCGGACTCCGAGGGCGTCGAGCACATCCGCCGACCAGCGACGCCTGAAATTTTGCCGGACAGAGGGGGTTGCGCCGGGGTAGCAGCAAATCACCGTGGCGATGCCGCGCAGGAGCACGTAGGCCAGCCGCCAGCGGCGAATGCTGCGGATTAGAAAGCCGGTCCTGTTCAGTCGGATTGCCCCAGGAAGTGTTTGGCGTAGCGGTTGTCGAGCCGTGCCATGGGAAGCAGGATAGGCAGGTCGGCGGTGTTGAAATCCGGATCCCAGGCCGGTTCTCCGCAGATCCAGGCGCCGGCCCGAAGGTAGGCCCGGATGAGGGGCGGTGTTTCGGCCGCTTGGTCGCGCCGCAGGGCGGCCAGGGGGAGCGGGCAACGGGGAAAAACCCAGTATTCCGCCGGCCCGAGGTGCGAAGCTTGGCCGCTGGCAAGCCGATGGTACAGGCTGGCCGCCTGATGGCCTCCGTCGGCCATGCTTATTGAGGCGCAGCCGACGAGATAGTCGTAACGGTTTTCCCGCATGAAGCGGGCCAGACCAGCCCACAGCAGCGTAATGGTGGCGCCGGTGCGGTAGTCGCGGTGGACGCAGGAGCGGCCAATCTCCACCAGTCGCGGGCGCAGGTGGCGCAGGCGGGTGAGGTCGAATTCGCTTTCTGCATAGTAGCCAACGCGCTCGGCGCTATCCGGGGTCAGGATGCGGTAGGTGCCTACGGTTTCGCCGGAATCATCGTCCCGGACCACCAGGTGCCGGCAATAGGGATCGTAGAGGTCGTGGTCGACGCCCGGCGTCTGGGTCGGCAGGCGGGCACCCAGTTCGCCGGCGAAGACCTGGTAGCGTAGGCGTTGCGCTTCGAGGATTGCTGCCTCGCCGTGGGCGAGGCTCACCGACAATTTGGGTCTGGCGGGACGGAGCCGGGCTTGGGATTGTGCGTCAAGTTGTTCCATGTTTGTTCCCCAGGATGAATTGGGGAACAAATCTAGCGACGACCGGTTACACCGCCATTGAAGCCTTGTTACCGGAGCGTTTCAGCGGGTGACGCGGGTTTCCCCTCGGCCGGACAGCAGCCGGACCCGGTCGCCGGCGCGGAACTCGTTGGGGTCGCCTTCCTGGACGATGGCGAGCATCTGGCCGCTGTCGAGGCGGACGGTGATTTCCATGGCCTGTTTGGTGGTGGCGCCTTCTTCGATGGCGTGGCCGGCGACGGCACCGGCGACGGCGCCGATCACGGTGCCGACGATGGCGCCCTTGCCGCGGCCGACGTTGCTGCCGGCGACGCCGCCGACGACGGCGCCGGCCGTGCTGCCGACGCCGGACTTGGTGCCTTCCAGGGTGACTTCCCGGACCGATTCGACGACGCCCTGGCGGACGGTCATTTCGGAACGGGCCTGGTCGCGGCTATAGACGTTGCCGGATTTGCTGCTGGCGCAGCCGGCGAGCGCCAGGGCCGCGAGGCTGGCGGCGATCAGGGTGTTCAATTTCAAAGACTTCTCCTTACCAAGGGGTGTTGCCGAAGGCGCGCCGATAACGTTGGGCGATTTCGTCGCGGCTTGGCCGGTGGTTCTGGCCGCCGCGGTGGGCGATCTTGATGGCGCCCAGGACGGCGGCCAGCCGGCCCGTGGTCGGCCAGTCGAAACCCTGGGCGATGCCGTAGAGAAGGCCGGCCCGGTAGGCGTCGCCGCAGCCCGTGGGGTCCACCACGTCCTCTGCTTCAACGCAGGGGATGTCAAACCGTTGACCGCCGGCGTAGATTTCCGACCCCGCGCCACCCTTGGTGACGATCAAAGCCTTCACTTCGGCGGCCAGGTGTTCGATGCTGCGGCCGGTGCGGTCGGAGAGCAGTTTGGCCTCGTAGTCGTTGAAGCAGGCGTAGTCCGCCAGGCGCATGAAGTCGAGGAGTTCGTCGCCGCTGAACATGGGCATGCCCTGGCCCGGGTCGAAGATGAAAGGGATGCCGGCGGCGGCAAAGTCGCGGGCGTGCTGCAGCATGCCTTCGCGTCCGTCGGGGGCGACGATGCCGAGACTGGCGTCCGGGGCGTGGTCCACCTTGTTGAGGTGGGAAAAGCTCATGGCCCCGGGGTGGAAGGCGGTGATCTGGTTGTCGTCGAGGTCGGTGGTGATGAAAGCCTGGGCGGTGAAGCTGCCGGGTACGTGGCGCACATGGGTGGCCGGCAGGCCAAGCTGGTCGAGGCGGGCCAGGTAGGCCGGGGCGTCGTCGCCGACGGTGGCCATGATGAGCGGGTCGCCGTCGAGGAGCTTGAGGTTGTAGGCGATATTGCCGGCGCAACCCCCGAATTCGCGGCGCATTTCCGGCACCAGGAAGGCGACGTTCAGGATGTGGATCTGTTCCGGCAGGATGTGGTTCTTGAAGCGGTCCGGAAAGACCATGATGTTGTCGAAGGCGAGGGAGCCGCAGATGAGGGTGGACATGGCAGGGGGCGATCAGGGGTAGAAGACGTAAAGGCGGTAGCCGGCGGCGCCGACTTCCTTGGCCTCGATCCACAGGCGCAGGCTGGCTTCGCTGGTGGCGGCGAAGGCCAGGGGGTCGGCCTGGGGCGGCAGGTAGTCGGCGGCGTGGAGGATGCGGCGGGCGACGACGGCGTCCCGCGGGTCGGTGAGGGTCAATTCGAGGGCGGGCCAGGACTGGGGGTGGGCGGCACGGTTGCGCAGGGTGGCGGTGAGGATGAGAAGGCCGCGGCCGGCGTCGGCCTGGAGATCGGAGGCCTCGATGCTGACCAGGTCGGGAATGCGGGGCAGGGGGACGGTCATGCCCAGGGCGTCGAAGGCGCCGAGGGCGGCCGGCAGGCGCTGCACCAGTTCGGTCCGGTAGTGGCCGGCCAACTGGGCGGCCAGGGCAAGGCCGAGGAAAAGGGCAGCGAGGACAAAGGGCCAGACGGGTTTGCGGGGCGTTTCGGCGGCCAGGCCGGCGAGCGGGCTGGCCGCCAGCGTACCGGCGGCCCAGCGGTTGTAGCCCGGGGCTTCGGCGAGTTCCCGGGCGGCGACCAGTCCGGCCTGGCGGGCGGCCTGGGTCGATTCCTCCGGAGATTCTTCGCTGGGCGCCGTTTCCTCTGCTGACGCAGCTGGAAGGGAGGCCGCGTCTTCAGTTTGAGCGGGCGTGGCGGCCGGCCGAATCTCGGATTCGGGTTCTTCGGGCCAGGACAGGCCGGCAGGTTCCGGCGCTTCGGGTTCCGGTGCCGTGGCATCCGGGGCCTCGAACTCGGACGCCGCAGAGGCCGGAGCTTCTCCTGCTAGCGCTTCCCCGGGCGAGGATGGGGTCGGGGTCTCAGCCGAAGTTTCGGCCAAGGTCTCGGCGGGTCGCGCCGCGTCGCCCGTCGGTGCTGGGTTGGCCTGGGGGCCCGCCGCGGGGGGGCGTTGCGGGAGTGTTGGCAGGCCCGCCGCCGGGGCCGGGCTTTCGTCGACCAGGCTTTCGAGGGCGTTGAAAATGGAATGGCATTGGCCGCAGCGCACCTTGCCGGCACGGATGCGCAACTGTTCGGGGGTGATGCGGAAAACCGTGCCGCAGATCGGGCAGGCGGTGCGCATCAGGCTTTCGTCCCGGTCAGGCAGACCCAGCCTTCCCGGGTGTCGGCGACGGCCAGGGGAAGCCAGGCGGAGTAAAGGCCGATGATTTCGGCGGCCTGCTCGGCGAGGATGCCCGACAGCGCCAGTTTGCCACCCCGCCGGACATGGGCGCAGATAGCGGGAGCGAGTACCCGCAGCGGGTTGGAGAGGATATTGGCCACGACGAGATCATACTCCCCCGCCACCGGTGCGGCGGAATCGGCGAAGATCGCCGCGACCCCATTCCGTTCGGCATTGGCGCGGGCGGCCTCGACGGCCTGGGGGTCGATGTCGACTCCGGCGACGCGGCCGGCTCCCAGGCGGGCCGCGGCGATGGCCAGGATGCCCGAGCCGCAGCCGTAGTCGAGCACGGTGCAGTCCGGCGTGACGGCCTGTTCCAGCCATTCCAGGCAAAGGCGGGTAGTGGGGTGGGAGCCGGTGCCGAAGGCCATGCCGGGGTCGAGGACCAGGCTGATCGCGGCGGGATCCGGCGCCTCGTGCCAGGACGGCACGATCCACAGGCGCTGGGAAACCCGGATGGGGTCGAACTGCGACTGGGTGAGCTGGACCCAATTCTGCTCGGCGATGGCATCGACCGCGAAGGCGGGAACGGCAGCCAGCCCGGCGGCGCGACTGGCGGCACCCAGAAGCGCCGGTACGTCGGCGTCCGCTGCCAGCAGTGCGACGATGCGCGAATGCGCCCAGCCCGGCGTGGCGATCGAACCGGGTTCGCCGAACTGCGGCTGTTCCTGCGGCGTGCCGGCGTCGGCATCCTCGATACTGGCCGACAGTGCCCCGGCTTCCAGCAGGGCATCGCACAACGACTCGGCGTGGGCCGCGTCGCTGAGGAAGGAAACGCTCAGCCAGGCCATCGGGCCGGTCGCGGGAGGGACGCTGCCCCCGCGGCAGGCGAAGGGTGGGAGGGGCGGGGCAAAAAGGCCATGGTCAGGCCTTGACCTCGCCCTTCTGGGCCAGCTTTTGCTCGAGGTAATGGATGCTGGTGCCGCCTTCGATGAAGCGGGCGTCGTGCATCAATTCCTGGTGCAGGGCGATGTTGGTCTTGATCCCTTCGATCCCCATTTCCGACAGGGCGATGCGCATGCGGCGGATGGCCTGGTCGCGGGTGTCGCCGTAGGCGATCACCTTGGCCACCATCGAGTCGTAGTGGGAAGGCACCGTATAACCCTGGTAAATGTGGGTGTCGACCCGGATGCCGGGGCCGCCCGGGGGGTGATAGGAGCTGATCTTGCCGGGAGAGGGGACGAAAGTGAAGGGATCTTCGGCGTTAATGCGGCATTCGATGGCGTGACCGCGGAACGAGATGTCCTTCTGCCGGAAGCGCAACTTTTCCCCGGCGGCGATGCGGATTTGTTCCTGCACGATGTCCACGCCGGTGATGGCCTCGGTCACCGGATGCTCGACCTGAACCCGGGTATTCATCTCGATGAAGAAGAATTCGCCGTTTTCGTAAAGGAACTCGAAGGTGCCGGCGCCACGGTAGCCGATCTTGCGGCAGGCATCGGCGCAACGGTCGCCGATGCGGGAAATGAGCCGGGCAGGAATGAGCGGGGCTGGCGCCTCTTCGATCACCTTCTGGTGCCGGCGCTGCATCGAACAATCGCGCTCGCCGAGATAGACGGCGTTCTTGTGCTGGTCGGAAAGCACCTGGATTTCGACGTGGCGGGGGTTCTCCAGATACTTTTCCATGTACACCATGGGGTTGCCGAAGGCGCTGGCGGCCTCCTGGCGGGTCATCTGGACGGCGTTGACCAGTGCCGCCTCGGTGTGGACGACGCGCATGCCGCGCCCGCCGCCGCCGCCGGCCGCCTTGATGATTACCGGATAGCCGATGGCGCGAGCGATGCGGACGATCTCCTTGGGATCGTCCTCGGGCAAGGCGCCGTCGGAACCTGGCACGCAGGGAACGCCGGCTTCCTTCATGGCGTCTTTGGCGCACACCTTGTCGCCCATCAGGCGGATCGTATCGGCCCGGGGGCCGATGAAGACAAAGCCTGAGGATTCGACCCGCTCGGCGAAATCGGCGTTTTCCGACAGGAAGCCGTAGCCCGGGTGGATGGCCTGGGAGTCGGTGACTTCGGCCGCTGAGATGATGGCCGGGATGTTGAGGTAGCTCTGGGCCGACGGGGCCGGGCCGATGCACACCGATTCGTCGGCGAGCTTGACGTATTTGGCCTCGCGGTCGGCCTCGGAGTGGACGACGACGGTCTTGATACCCAGTTCCCGGCAGGCCCGCTGGACGCGGAGGGCGATTTCGCCCCGGTTGGCGATGAGGATCTTGTCAAACATGGGTGGTCTCCGGAGCGAAATTGCCCTTGTGGCTTGCCGCCACCGCGCAATTTGGCTGCGCCGCTGCGCCGCCGGCCGGCGGCTGGTCGCCCCGGGTGGCGATGAGGATTTTGTCGAACATGGCGATCAGCCGATGATGAACAGCGGCTCGCCGAATTCGACCGGCTGGCCGTTCTCGACCAGGATGGCCTTGACTACGCCGGACGCGTCGGCTTCGATTTCGTTGAGCAGCTTCATCGCTTCGATGATGCATAGGGTTTCGCCCTGCTTGACCGTCTGGCCGACCTGCACGAAAGCGTCGGCGCCGGGCGAGGGCGAACGGTAGAAGGTACCGACCATGGGCGACTTGACGGTGTGGCCTTCCGGCAGGTCGTCCTCGTCGTCGAGATCGACACTGCTGCTGCCGGCCGGAGCCGCCGGTGCGGCCGGCATGGCCATGGGGACGTAGTGCTGCATGCCCTGGGCCGGCGCCCCGTAGTGTTTGGCAATGCGGACCTTTTCTTCGCCTTCGGTGACTTCCAGTTCGGAAATGCCCGATTCCTGGACGAGGTCGATAAGTTTCTTCAGCTTGCGCAGATCCATGGTTTTTCCCTTCTAATTTGCGTAATTTGGACGCAATTGGCCGCTTGGTTGCGGCTTAATCGGTATTGAGCTTGTTCAGCAGGTATTCCAGGGCCAACAAATAGCCGTCGTGGCCGAGTCCCGAAATTACCCCGACCGCCAGGTCGGAAAAATAGGAGTGATGGCGGAAGGGTTCGCGAGCATACACATTGGACAGGTGTACCTCGACGAAAGGAATGGCGACCGCTGCCAGGGCGTCCCGCAGGGCGACGCTGGTATGGGTATAGGCCGCCGGATTGATGATGATGGCCCGCACATCCTGGTCCCGGGCGGCGTGGATGCGCTCGATGAGCGCACCTTCGTGGTTGCTCTGGAATGTCTGGAGCTCGACGCCGGATGCCTCGGCCAGGCGGGCCAGGGCGAGATTGATGTCGTTGAGCGTCAAGCGCCCGTAATGCTCGGGTTCGCGGGTGCCGAGAAGGTTCAGGTTCGGTCCGTGAAGAATAAGGACACGCTTCTTTTCGGCCTGCTTGGAAGTGCTTTTTTGCCTCTTCATGGCTGCAAGTTTGCCGCAAATGGCTGCAACTTGTCCAGTCTTACACTGGCCTCAGGGTTGCGTTAGCTGGCCGATCAGGCGCTCCGCCTCGGCTTCGTCGATGGCCCCCAGGCGCAGATGTCGCGGGCGTCCTGAGGCGTCGAAGGTGACCGTGAACGGCAGCGCGTTGCGGTTGTTTCCAAGTTTTGCCATCAGTCCCGTGGCGCCGTCGGAACCGAGGAGGATGGGATAGCTTAGCTCCATTTTTCCCGAGAATGCTCTGACGTTGCTGTCCGTATCGGCGGCGATGCCGACAAATTGAACTTCCGGGTGCCGTTTCTGCAGGCGGGAGAACCCGGGCATTTCAGCCAGGCAGGGCGGGCACCAGGTGGCCCAGAAATTGACGACCAGGGGTTTGCCCCGCCACCGCGCCAGGGTGACGGGATGGCCGTCGAGGTCGGGAAAAGGCTGGTCGAAGAGTTGCTCCACGGCCTGTTCGCCTGCGGCACCGGTTGGCGGCGCGCCGGAAAAAGAGCCGGAGGCCAGCATGCCGGCCAGGAACGCACCCAGGGTCAGGGCCACCACGCCACCGGTCATGAACCAGCGTTGGCTCATCGGGGGCGAGTCTCGGCGACGAGGGCGGCGACGGCGTCGAGACGGGCCCGTTCCCGGGGGCGGCCGTCGCGCTGCTTGAAGTTCATACGTTCCAGGGTGGGCGGAAAAATCACCAGGTTGGCGTCGGCCTCCTCCGTGGGGACGACCAGAACGGCTTCCGCCCGGTCGTTGCGCGGCTCGGCGTGGCTGAAATCGATGCCGCGGTTGAGGAGGAATATTTCGACCTCCTTGGCGCTGTCGGCGAAAAGGAGGATGTCGATATTGGAATGGGGGCCGGCCGTGCCCTCGAGTACCGATCCGGTCAGGTAAGGGCGGAAATCCGCCAACAGTTCCATCAGTTCGAGGGCGGTCTGGCGCAGGTCGTACAGCAGTTCGGCGTGTTCTTCGTCCTGGTACAGGCTGCGGTAGGCGCGCAGTTCGGCCTCCACCTCGGCGTTGTCGGGGTATGCCGTGTGTGCGGGCAGGCCGAGCTGGCGGGCGGCCTTGCGTTTGGCGAGATGAAAGTCGGCGATGCCGTCCTCGGCCATCAGACGGGCTGCGGCAGTGGCGATGCTGGCGCGGGTGCCGGCCAGTTGTCGCGGACGTTCCGGGCGGGGCATGGGGCGCTCCGTCAAGGTAGAATCGGTCCCATTCTAACGGGTCTTTGTCTCATGCACATTCACATTCTCGGTATCTGCGGCACCTTCATGGGCGGGGTCGCCCAATTGGCTCGGGCGGCCGGTCATCGGGTCACCGGTTGCGACGCCAATGTCTATCCTCCCATGAGCGATCAGCTGCGGGGTGCCGGCGTCGACCTGATCGAGGGCTACGGCCCCGACCAACTGGCGCTGAAGCCCGATTGCTACGTCGTCGGCAATGCCATATCCCGCGGTAACCCGCTGCTTGAAGCGATCCTCGACCAGGGCCTGGCCTACGTTTCCGGGCCGCAGTGGCTGGCCGAGAACGTGCTTCAAGGGCGCTGGGTGCTGGGGGTGGCGGGTACCCACGGCAAGACGACGACCAGTTCGATGCTCGCCTGGATATTGCAGGATGCCGGCCTCGAACCGGGCTTCCTGATCGGCGGCGTGCCGATGAATTTCGGCGTCTCGGCGCGCCTGGGGGAGACCCCCTTTTTCGTCATCGAGGCCGACGAATACGATACCGCCTTCTGCGACAAGCGATCCAAGTTCGTCCACTACCGCCCGCGAACGCTGGTGCTCAATAACTTGGAGTTCGATCATGCCGATATCTTTCCCGATCTGGCGGCGATCGAGACGCAATTTCACCATTTGGTGCGAACTTTGCCGGCTTCCGGGCTGGTGGTGGCCAACGCCGCCGAAGACAGCCTCCGGCGGGTTCTGGCCCGGGGCTGCTGGACCCCGGTGACCTGGTTCAACGACCCGGCCGGCTACCGCACCGGCGGCGACGATGTGGCCGGCACTCTGGTTCTGAGCGGCGCGGAGGGCGAGATCGGCCGCGTCGCCTGGCCCCTCACCGGCGACCACAACCGGGCCAACGCTGGGGCCGCGCTGCTTGCCGCCCGGCACGTCGGCGTGCCGCTCGACAAGGGGCTGGAGGCCCTGGCCCGCTTCGAAAACGTCAAGCGGCGCATGGAGGTGCGGGGGCAGGTGCGGGGCGTGACAGTGTACGACGATTTCGCCCACCATCCGACGGCCATCGCCACCACGGTGGCGGGTTTGCGGCGCAAGGTCGGTACGGCCCGCATCCTGGCCGTGCTCGAGCCGCGCTCCAATACCATGAAGCTGGGGGTGATGAAGAGCCAGCTGCCGCAAAGTCTGCGGGAGGCGGACGCGGTGTATTGCTACGGCGCCCATCTCGGCTGGGACGCAGGCGACGCCTTGGCGCCCCTGGGCGCCAAGGCCATGGTGGCGGACGACCTCGATCGGCTGGTGGACAGCGTGGTCAGCGCCGCCCGCTCAGGCGATCACATTCTGGTCATGAGCAACGGCGGCTTTGGCGGCATTCACGGCAAGCTTCTCGCCCGCCTGGCCGGGTGAAGGGCGGGGCAGGCGCAGATTGAGCGCCAGGGTGGCGGTGAGCAGCGCCGCCGCCCCCAGGTTGTGGGCCACCGCCAGGGGCAGGGGCAAGGAGAGCAGGACATTGGCGATGCCAAGGCCGATCTGCAGGGCGAGCAGGGCGAGCAGCAAGACCCCCCAGCGCCGCCACGCCGGGCGTACCAGAAGGGCTGCAGCGAGCCCGCCGACAATCAAGGCCACCGCCGCGGCGCCCAGGCGGTGGACCCAGTGGATGGCGGTGAGCGCCTCGTGAGACAGCAGGGTGCCCGCGGCGGTATACCCGAGTTCCCGGTGCAGGGTGAAGGCCGCGGCGAAATCCATGTCCGGCCGCCAGACGCCATGGCAGGTCGGGAAATCGGGGCAGGCGAGGGCGGCGTAATTGCTGCTCACCCAGCCGCCCAGGGCGATCTGGCCGGCCACCGCGACGAGGGCCAGGAGCGCCAGGGGGCGCAGGACGCCGGCGGCATCCCGGGCCCGGGTGCCGGCGCCGTCCAGGGCCAGCCAGACGAGGAGCGCCA
The DNA here is from genome assembly GCA_009469675.1 of Azonexaceae bacterium. Taxonomy (GTDB): domain Bacteria; phylum Pseudomonadota; class Gammaproteobacteria; order Burkholderiales; family Rhodocyclaceae; genus SSSZ01. The sequence goes on from SSSZ01000032.1 coordinate 27,245, forward strand.
GGGTGGTCATGCCGCCCAGCAGATGGGCCGTCACCACCATTGGCTTGAGAAGGAGGGTGACCGTCCACATCCCGAGCAGCGCCTGGAAGCCGACGATTCCCAGTAGTGCCGTGGGCAGCACCGGCGAGGCCGCTCGGCGGACGGCGGTGCGCCAGGAGAGAATGCAGATGGCGAGAATGAGAAGGCCGAGGGTGCCGGCGAAATAACGATGGACCATTTCCTTCCAGGCCTTGGCCGTTTCCACCGGCTTGCCGGGAAAAGCCAGGGCAGCGGCGGACTGCTCGTGGGCCTGGGCGGGAACGCCGACGAGATGGCCGTAGCACCCCGGCCAGTCGGGGCAGCCCAGGCCGGCGTCGGAAAGGCGGACGTAGGCGCCCAGGGCGACGACGCCGAAGGCGAGGCAGGTGGCGGCGAGGATGAGCAGGCGGCGCAGCGACATCAGGCGATGAGGCGATCGGCGAAGAGGGCGGCGAAAAGCAGGGTGAGGTAGAGGATCGAATAACGGAAGGTCTTTTTCGCCAGGGCATCGCTGTATCGGCGGCAAAGGGCGATGGCGTAGGCCAGGAAGCCGAGATCGAGGAGGGCGATCGCCGCCAGATAGAACCAGCCGCTCATGCCCAGGGAGATGGGGATGAGGCTGGCGGCGGCGAGCATCACGGTGTACATCAGGATGTGCTGGCAGGTGAATTCGACGCCGTGAATGACGGGCAGCATGGGCAGGCCGGCCTTGGCGTAGTCGTCGCGGCGGTAGCAGGCCAAGGCCCAGAAGTGGGGCGGAGTCCACAGGAAGATGATGAGGAAAAGGACCAGGGGTTCGGCCGACACCTGGCCGGTCATCGCCGTCCAGCCGAGCAGCGGCGGCATGGCGCCGGAGGCGCCGCCGATGACGATGTTCATGGGTGTCGCCGGCTTGAGGACGAGGGTGTAGATGATGGCGTAGCCGAGAAAGGTGGCGAGGGTCAGCCACATGGTCAGGTCGTTGATGAAGGTGTGGAGCAGCCACAGTCCGGCGGCGCCGACCAGGGTGGCGAGGCTGATCGTCTCGATGGTAGAAATCTCCCCCCGGGCGGTGGCCCGCCAGCGGGTGCGCGCCATGCGGGCGTCCACCGTGCGCTCCACCAGGCAGTTGAGCGCTGCCGCCGAAAACGCTACCAGGGCGATTCCCAGGGACGCCACGAGGAAGCGCAAAAGGGGCGGAAAACCTGGGGTTGCCAGGAACATGCCGATCATGGCGGTAAACACGATGAGGCTGTTGACCCGCGGCTTGCACAGGTGGGAGAAGGCCTTGAGGCGTTGGCCGAGGGTCAGCGGCGAAGTGGCGGCGGCGTGCATGGTGGTCCTTCCGGGGGGTAATCAGCCGGTCCAGGCAAATTTCAAGAGGCGGTCGAGGTCGGTACGGACATCCTTGGCCGAGACCTCCGAGCCGTAGCGAAGAATCAGGTTGCCCTGGGGGTCAGCGACGTAGAGCCGAGGGGCGGTTGCGGCGGCAAAAACGGGGGGCCAGGCGGCGGCCGGAGCGGCGACGAGCAGGTCGGGCTGGGCCTGGCGGGCGGCGCTGACGGCCGGGTCGGCGGCGTCGGCGGCGAGGACGAGACGGCGCAGGCGGCCCATCTCCTTGTTGAGCGACACCTGGATGCGCCGCATTTCGTCGATGCGGGTGGCGCAGGCCGGATCGCAGGCGCCGGGGACGGCCAGGACGAGAAGCCATTTGCCGCCCGTTTCTCCCGCCGCGAGCGGCTCTCCGCCGGGGGTGGCGAAGGCGGCGAAAGGCAGCGCCGCGGGGGGCTGCAGCAATTCGCCCCGATTACCCGCCCGGCCGGGTTGCCAGCCGGAGAAATACAGGCCGGCGCCGAGGGCGAAGGGCAGCATCAGGGCGCCCACCACCAGGGCCAGGGTGCGGCGGCTTGATTGGGGGGAGGGCATGGCGACGGCGTTCATGGGCGGCGCAACAGGAACCACGCCCAGATGCCGATGCTGCTGGCAGCGAAGCCGAACCACTGGAGGGCGTAGCTCAGGTGTTTGTCGGCGCGCTCGTCGGGGCGCGGCCAGTCGCGAACGAAGCCGCCGGCGGCTTCCGGGTCGAGCTGAATGACCACCGGTTGCAACGGGTGGGGCGACGTACTCCGGAAGCGTTCGAGATCGAGGTTTTGCCACACGGGTTCCCAGCCGGTGGCGGGCTGGGCGGCGAGGGTGAAGAAGCGCTGGGGGGGGACGACAGCGATGCCGGTGACCTCGACGGAGCCGGCCGGAACCGGGGCCTCGGGGCGGCGGGCGTGGTCCCCGGGGGCGGGAACCCAGCCCCGATTGACGAGGACTCGGAGGTCGCTGCCGGCGAGTTTCAGGGGGGTGACCACATGGTAGCCGGCCCGCTCCTGATGGGTGCGGTTGTCGATCAGGATCTGGCGGTCGGCGTCGTATTCACCTTGCAGCAGAAGGTGGCGGTAGCGTAGCGATTCGGCGGCGACCGGTGTGCCTGGCATGGTGACCAGGGCGCTCCGGCTGCGGGCGTCGAGTTCGGCCTGGAGGGTGGTCTTGGCGTCCCATTTGCGCCACTGCCAGAGTCCGAGGGAAACAAAAACGGCAACCAGAACGGCAAGCAGCAGTCCACCCCAGAGGGCCACCGCCCGGCGACTAACCCTTGCGGGCTCCCGGGCGGGGCGCGCATACTCGCCGCCTGGCCGGTTTTCCCGAGGGTTCGCCATGCTCAAGACGCTGGTTGTTTTTATGCTGTTGCTCATCATCGGCAGCCTGTTTTCCGGGCTCTTTTTCCTTTACCGCGACCACGGCGCCGGCCAGCGCACGGTGCGGGCGCTGACCTGGCGCATCGGACTGTCGCTTGCGGTCTTCATCATTTTGCTGGCGGGCCTGCGGTTCGGCTTGATTCCCGGCTACAGCCAGTAGACGAGGACAAAGAGCAGCAGCCAGACGACATCGACGAAGTGCCAGTACCAGGCGACGCCTTCGAAGGCGAAATGGCGCTCGGAATCGAAATGGCCCTTGAGGCAGCGGAGCAGGATCACGGTCAGCATGATGGCCCCCAGGGTGACATGGAAGCCGTGGAAGCCGGTGAGCATGAAGAAGGTCGCCCCGTAGGCGCCGGCGCCCAGGGTGAGGCCCAGTTCGGTGTAGGCGTGGTAGTACTCGTAGGCCTGGAAGCCGAGGAAGATGAATCCCAGAAGAACCGTTGCCGCCAACCCGAGGTTGAGGTGAAGGCGGTTGTTCTTCAGCAGCGCCCAGTGGGCCCAGGTCACCGTGACGCCGGAAGAGAGCAGCAGCGCCGTGTTGATGGCCGGGATACCCCAGGCGCCCATCGGCGTGAATTCCGGTCCCTTCGGCCCGCTCGACGGCCAGGCGCCGGTAAAACCCGGGTAGAGGGTGACGCCGTGTTCGGCCACCATGTTGCCCAGTTCCGGGACCGAGATGATGCGGACGTAGTAGAGGGCCCCGAAGAAGGCGGCGAAGAACATGACTTCCGAGGCGATGAACCAGATCATGCCGTAGCGGAAGGATTTGTCTTCCCAGGCCCGGTAGTCGCCGCCCTGGGATTCGGCGATGACTTTGCCGAACCAGCCGAAAAGCACGTAGATGATGACGGCGGCGCCGGCGATCATCACCCAGGGGCCCGGCGCGAAGCCGTTCATCTTGAGGATAAAGCCCAGAGCCAGCAGGAACATCCCGCCGGAAAGAATAAAGGGATAGATGCTCGGCTGCGGTACGAAATAGTGATGGCTGTGAGCGGTCTGTGCGGCGCTGGTGGTCATCGGGACTCCCGGGGGGTGGTGGGCGTCGGACTAGGTTTGTCGACGCTGAAAAATGCGTAGGAAAGAGTGATGTTGCGAATGTCTTTTGCGAGTTCCGGCTTGACGATGAAGGTCAGCGGCAGCTCGCGGGATTCGCCCGGCGCGAAGGTCTGCTGGGCGAAGCAGAAGCAGTCCAGTTTCTCGAAATGCTGGGCGGCCTGGCCGGGCGTCACGCTGGGGACGGCCTGGCCGACGATGGTGCGCTCCGAGGTGTTGCGCACCAGGTATTTGACCTGCTGCAGTTCCCCCGGATGGAGGTCGAGGCTGACGGTCAGGGGGCGCATATCCCAGGGCAGGCCGGGCATGACCGTGCCGGTGAATTCCACGGTCACCGTGCGCGTCGCGTCGATGCGCGACGGCGCCCGGCTGGCGGCGGCCAGGCCGCCGACGCCGATACCGTCGCGGATCACCTTCTTGTCGCCGGTCTTGCCGTTGAAGCCGGTGGCTTCGCAGAGCACGTTGTAGAGCGGCACCAGGGCGAAGCCGAAGGCAAAGGCGGCGGCAACCACGAGCACCAGCCGGCCGACAAGGCGGCCATGGCCAACGGGGGCGGGGTGGGCGTGATCCATGGTCAGCGCTTGATGAACAGGCCGATCAGGTAGAGCGCCAGGACCGCCGCTCCCAGCAGCCAGGCGAGACGGCGGGCGGAGGCCCGGCGCCGCGCCAGCTCCTCGGGGGCGAAGGGAGAATCGGCCATGCCTACTTGATCTCCGGCTGGGTTTCCCAGCTATGGTAGGGCGGCGGGGACGGCAGCTGCCATTCGAGGCCCTCGGCGCTCTCCCACACCTGGTCCTTGGCCTTTTCGCCGCCCTTGACGCAGCGCCAGATATTGTAGGCGAAGAGCAGTTGGGAAAAGCCGAGGATGAAGGCGCCCACCGTCGAGATGGCGTTGAATTCGGCGAACTGCAGGGCGTAATCGGGAATGCGCCGGGGCATGCCGGCCAGACCGAGGAAGAACTGGGGCATGAAGGTCAGGTTGAAGGACACCACGGTCAGCCAGAAATGCCACTTGCCCAGGGTTTCGCTGTACATGTGGCCGGTCCACTTGGGCAGCCAGTAATACACCCCGGTCATCACCCCCATGATGCCGCCGGCGAAGAGGGCGTAGTGGAAGTGGGCGACGACGAAATAACTGTGGTGGTACTGGGCGTCCGCCGCCACGTCGGCAAGCACCAGGCCGGTGAGGCCGGCCATGCCGAAGAGGACGATGAAACCCAGGGCGAAGAGCATGGGCGTCTCGAAGCTCATGGCGCCGCGCCACATGGTGGCGATCCAGCAGAAGAAAAGCACGGCCAGGGGCAGCGAAATCGACATGGTGCTGAACATGAAGTAGATCAGCGCCGGTACCGGCATGCCCACGGTGAAGAAATGGTGGGCCCAGACGATCACCGACAGGACGCCGATGGCGATGAAGCTGTAGACCTGGGCGGTGTAGCCGTAGGTCGGCTTGCGGCTGAAGGTGGAGAGCACGTGGGGCATGAGGCCCCACACCGGCAGCAGCAGGATGTACACCTCGGGGTGGCCGAAGAACCAGAAAAGGTGCTGGAAGAGGATGGGGTCGCCGCCGCCGGCCGCGTTGAAGAAATGGGTGCCGAAATGGCGGTCGGTGAGGAGCATGGTCACCGCCCCGGCCAGGACCGGAATGGTGGCGATCAGGAGGAAGGCGGTAATCAGCCAGCCCCAGGCGAACAGGGGCAGCTTCATCATGGTCATCCCCGGTGCCCGCAGGTTGAAGATGGTGACGATGATGTTGATCGACCCCATGATCGACGACACCCCCAGGATATGGACGGCAAAGATGGCGAAATCGACGCCGATGCCGCCCTGCACCGAGAGCGGCGCGTAGAAGGTCCAGCCGGTGGCGATGGCGCCGTCGCCGATGCCGAACAGGGCCAGGGTGAAGGGCAGGGTGAGCAGGATGGCGGCCGGCGGCAGCAGCCAGAAGCCCCAGTTGTTGAGGCGGGGGAGCGCCATGTCGGGGGCGCCGATCATGAGGGGCAGCATCCAGTTGGCAAACCCCGTCGCCGCGGGCATGAGGGCGGCGAAGATCATGACCAGGGCGTGGACGCCGATGAGCTGGTTGAAGAACTCCGGTTGCATCAATTGCAGGCCGGGCTGGAAGAGCTCGGCCCGCACGGCCAGGATCATGATGCCGCCGACGAAGAACATGATGAGGGCGAAGGTCAGGTACATCGTGCCGATGTCCTTGTGGTTCGTCGTGGTCAGCCAGCGCAGGATGCCGCTCGGATGATGTTCGTGGTGTTCGCCGGGATGGGTGGTGGCTACGCTCATTCGTCGTCTCCTAACGCAAAGCCTTGATTTGGGCGGGTTGGACCATGTCGCCCATGGTGTTGCCGAAATTGTTCCGCTCGAAGGTAATCACAGCTGCGAGTTCGACGTCGGACAAGGTGTTCTTGAACGCCTGCATGGCGGTGTTGGCCTTGCCGTGCAGCACCCGGTCCACGTGGCTGTCCTTGATGAGCTTGCCATCCTTGGTCTGCCATTCGGAGTTGCACAGCGGGCTGCCGGCAAGCGCCGGGAAGGCGTTGGGAATGCCCTGGCCGTTGGCCTGGTGGCAGGAGACGCACTGCTTGTCGTAGACCTCCTTACCCTTGGCCATCAACTCGTCCTTGCTCCAGGTGCGGTCGCCGCTGCCCGCCGCCGCGGCGGCTTCTGCCTTTTTCTTGTCGAGCCAGGCGAGGTATTCGGGTTCCGGCACGGCGTGGACGACCACCGGCATGAAGCCGTGGTCTTTGCCGCACAGCTCGGCGCACTGGCCGCGGTAGGTTCCGGGCTTTTCGATCTGCACCCAGGTTTCCCGCAGAAAGCCGGGAATGGCATCGCGCTTGACGCCGAACTGGGGCACCCACCAGGTGTGGATGACGTCGGTGGAGGTCAGCAGGACCCGCACCTTCTTGCCCACCGGCAGGACCACCGGATTGTCGACTTCAAGCAGATAGTTCTCGCCCTTGGCCGCGGCATTGCTGATCTGTTCGCGGGGGGTGGACATGGTGCTGACGAACTTGACCCCGGACTCGGGATATTCGTACTGCCACTTCCACTGCATGCCGGTGACCTTCAAGACCATGTCGGCCTTGGTCTTGGTGTCTTCCATCTCGATGATGGCATGCACCGCCGGAATGCCCATCAGCACGAAGTCGATGAAGAGCAGGATGGCGAAGGGCAGGAGCGCCCAGAACCACTGCAGGCCGCCCTTGGGGCCGGTGAATTTGGCCGGCTGGTGCCCGGTGCTCTTCCGGTGCTTGACCATCGAATAGATCATGATGGCGAAGACGACCACGAACAGCGCCGTGATGATGAGCATGAACTCGTTGTGGATCTTCAGCGTGTCGCGGGCGATGGGCGTGACCGGCTCGGGGAAGTTCCACGAATAGTCAGCCCGGGCGAGCGCGGGGAGAGCCAATAACGTCCACAGCGACTGGCGCAGGAACTGGCGAACAAAAGTCTTCAAGCAACCCTCCTTAGGTCGATCGATTTTCTTGATTTGTTGCATGGATCAGAGGCCGAACGATTTCCTCAATTCGACCGCCAGACGCTTTTTCTGCGCGCCGTCGAGCTGCCGGCCGATTTCCACCTCGCGGCCGTGGGAGCCGATGAAGAGGTGGATATCGCCCGATGCGACGGAGGTGGCGATGCGCAGACGCGCCCAGTAGGGATGGAATTCAAAATGCTCAACATGGCCACCGATGACCCGCTCGACCACAAGTTGCTGGTTGTTGCGGACAATTCTTTCTTGATCCCCGCGATGGCGCCGCAGGTAACGCAGCGCCATCCAAAGCGCGGCGATTTCTGCGCCGGCAAAAGGCAAAACAAGCCATGCGCCGGCCAGCGTGAAGCCGCAGGCGATGACCCCGGAAACGACAACGACCGCCCAGATCAGAAGGCGGCTGGAACAATCAGTTCGGGAAGAACAATAGGGATACGCGACCCAACTGGTGGTCGCGCCTTTGCCCATGGCAACCCCTGCCATTGGTGCCCCCCTTGTGAGAACATAATCTTGCCCTGAGAATCAAATTATTTGCAATAGTTCCCAAAATTTTCCATGCGCCGCCATCTGCTCCTCCTGTTGTCCTTGATCGTGCTTATCGCCGCCTGCGGGAGGTCGCCGGTGGCTTTCAAAAGCACCGACGTCACCGGCGCCGAATTCGGAACCCACCTGGCCCTCGCCGACCATCACGGAAAAATCCGCAGGCTGGAGGATTTCCGCGGTAAGGCGATCGTCCTCTTTTTCGGCTATACCGCCTGCCCGGATGTTTGTCCGACGACGCTCGCCCGCTACGCCGAGGCGATGAAAGCCCTGGGGCCGAAAGCCGCGAAGGTACAGGTGCTGTTCGTTACCCTCGACCCGGAAAGAGACGACGCCGACCGGTTAAAGACTTTCGTCCCCTGGTTTCACCCCGATTTCATCGGCCTGCGTGGCAGCCCGGCGGAAATCGCGGCGACGGCCAAGGAATTTCGTGTCCATAGCGCGGTCAAAACAGTCGGTGGCGGCATGGGGTACGTTCTCGACCATTCGGCCGGCAGCTACGTTTTCGATCCGGCCGGCCGGTTAAGGCTCTACGTGCGGGATACGGCAAGCGTGGCCGAGGTGGTCGCCGACCTGGAACTGCTCATCGCCGGGCATTGAGGGAGTCGCCCGGGTTCTCGGCTGCTGCTATGCAGCAGCCTGAAGGCCCTTGTTGGGCAGCCGTTGCGCCAGGTCAAGACGCTATTGCTTTTGCTGTGCAATGTATTTTGTATTTTGTATTACATAATCGACTGAGTATAGTGTAACGCTGGGGTGTGGCTGCGAGCTTGGCGGGAGCCGGCAAAATTCAGTGCGGCTGGAACTCCGTTCTCGAGATCAAACAGGAGCTAGAAAATGAGCAAGAAAATTGCCTACGTAACGGGCGGCATGGGCGGTATCGGCACTGCGATCTGCCAGCGGCTGGCCAAGGATGGATTCACCGTGGTGGCCGGTTGCGGTCCCAACTCGCCCCGCAAGGACAAGTGGCTGGCCGACCAGAAGGCCCTCGGCTTCGATTTCATCGCCTCCGAGGGCAACGTCGGCGACTGGGACAGCACCGTCGCCGCGTTCAACAAGGTCAAGGCCGAAGTCGGCGAAGTTGACGTCCTGGTCAACAACGCCGGCATCACCCGCGACGGTGTCTTCCGCAAGATGTCGCCGGATGACTGGAAGGCGGTCATCGACACCAACCTCAACTCCATGTTCTTCGTCACCAAGCAGGTGGTCGATGGCATGCTGGACCGGGGCTGGGGCCGCATCATCAACATTTCGTCGATGAACGGCCAGAAGGGGCAGTTCGGCCAGGCCAACTACTCCACCGCCAAGGCCGGCATGCACGGCTTCACCATGTCGCTGGCCCAGGAAGTCGCAAGCAAGGGCGTCACCGTGAACACGGTTTCCCCGGGCTACATCGGCACCGACATGGTTCGCGCCATCCGGGAAGACGTTTTGCAGAAGATCGTCGGCACCATTCCGGTGAAGCGCCTGGGTACGCCGGAGGAAATCGCCTCCATCGTCTCCTGGCTGGCTTCCGACGAAGGCGGTTTCGCGACCGGCGCCGACTTCTCGCTCAACGGCGGCAACCACATGGGTTGATCCGCTGCGGCGGAATTCCCGGGCTGCGGCCCGGGCAGCAAGAAAACAGCCGGTACGCCGGCTGTTTTCTTTTGGCCTGCAGCCGCTTTCTCGCATCCGACCTCCCTACCCAGGCCTATCCGTTGCGGGTAAGATGCCTCCCGTTCGGCATATCCAGCAGTGTTCTGGAGGGCCGGGCAGACAATAATCAACGATCAGGGAGAGTCAAATGGAGTGTTTTTCGTCTGCCGCGTTGCGCGGCTATTGCCGTCGCCTCGCGCTGTTTGCCGGGCTGCTTGTCGCCGCACTGCTCACCGGCTGCGCCAGTTTTTACGTCGATACCGCGACCAAGGAAGTCCCCGCCGCCGATTTCACCAAGCCCGCCAACCCGCGCCCCGTCCATTTTCTGTTCGAATTCCAGACCAAGGGAGTGGCGAATTCCCGGGCGACGGACCTTCTCAAGGGCCAGATCGTCGATCAGGTCAAGGGCGCCGGGCTCTTCGCCGCGGTCGAGGACAAGCCGGTGGCCGACGGTGCGATTCTCAGCATCAAGCTCAACAACGTTCCCCTCACCGATAACGCCTTTGGCAAGGGTTTTGTCACCGGGCTGACTTTCGGCCTGGCGGGCAACCAGGTCACCGACGGCTATGTCTGCACCGTCGAGTACCTCGGCGCCGGGGCGGCCGAACCGGTTCGCAAGACGGCCCGGCATGCTATCCACACGGTCATCGGTGCCAAGGAAGCACCGCCCAACGCGACACCCGTGGAAGGCATCGAGGCCGCCGTGCGGACCATGACCCGTCAGATCGTCAGCAGCGCCCTCAAGGCCTTGTCCGACGATCCCGGTTTCCGCTAAGGGGAGGGGCGCATGCGCACGATCATCCGCTACGCCGCGATCGGCTTCGCCGTCGCGACCTTGGCGGCCTGCGGCACCGTCCCGATGGGGGTGCCGCAGGCCAGCCTCGACAGCATCCGGCTGCTCCGCTCGGCCGGCATCGCCCCGGTTGGCGTGGGGGACTTCGCCCCGGCGCCGGAAATGGACAAGTCCCTCGACGCCACCGCTGGCGTGCGCGCCACGACTCTGGTGGCCCCGGGCGGTTCCTTCGCCGGCTACCTCAAGGAAACCCTGGCGGCGGAGTTGCAGGGGGCCGGCCTTCTCGCTGCCGGCACCGACCGAACAATCGCGGGCTGGCTTACCGATCGCCAACTGGACGCCGCCATCGGTCGCGGTCAGGGCAGGCTGGCGGCGCGTTTTGTCGTTCGCCGGGCGGGAGTGGTGGTGTATGACCGGGAGCTTGCCGTGGCGGCGACCTGGGATTCTTCGTTTGTCGGTGCCGTCGCCATCCCCGCGGCGATCAACGAATTCACCGCCCTCTTCCGCAAGCTCGTGCTGAAGCTGGTCAATGATCCGGAGTTTCGCACCGCCGTGGCGCCTTGACGGCAGTTGCCGGCCCGCCGTGGCGAGCCGCAAAAAGGCCGGAATTCCGGCCTTTTTGCTTGGCGGCGCGGCCCTTTTCAGGCCGGCGCCAGGACGCCTTTCATTTTCTGCAGGGCCTTGGTTTCGATCTGGCGGATGCGTTCGGCGGAGACGCCGAATTCGTCGGCCAGATCGTGCAGGGTGGCAGCTTCGCCGTCGTGCAGCCAGCGGGCTTCGACGATGCGCCGGCTGCGTGGGTCGAGGCTGCCCAGGGCGGTGGCGAGGCCCTGGTCCTGGAGGTGGGCGATGGCCTTGCCTTCGATGACGCGGGTCGGTTCGTAGCGGGAATCGGCCAGGTAGTCGATGGGGGCGAAAGCCTCTTCGCCGTCTTCCGGGTTGCCTTCCAGGGCGAGATCGCGGCCGCTCATGCGGGTTTCCATCTCGACCACCTCTTCCGGCTTGACGCCGAGCCGTTGGGCGACTTCGCCGGCCTGGGTGCCGGAAAGGGTGTCGACGCCTTCGTAGTCGTTCTTCAGGCTGCGCAGGTTGAAGAAAAGCTTGCGCTGGGCCTTGGTGGTGGCGACCTTGACTAGGCGCCAGTTTTTCAGGATGTACTCGTGGATCTCCGCCTTGATCCAGTGGATGGCGAAGGAAACCAGGCGCACGCCGCGATCCGGGTCATAGCGCTTGACGGCCTTCATGAGGCCGATGTTGCCTTCCTGGATGAGGTCGGCGTGGGGTAGCCCGTAACCCAGGTAGCCCCGGGCAACGGAAATCACCAGGCGGAGATGGGAGAGTACAAGCTGGCGCGCCGCTTCCACATCGCCTTCGTCATGGAAGCGCTTGGCCAGCCGGGTTTCCTCGGCCTCGGAAAGCATCGGGTAACGGTTCGCTGCCTGGACGAAGGCATCGAGGTTGCCGACGGCCGAGGGGATGGGAAGCGCCAGGGCACGGGTCATCGCGTAATATCCTCCGGTAACGGTTTCAAGCTTATTTTAGCACTCGCTGCTTAAGAGTGCTAACAACTCAAATGGTTTCCCGTGGCATCGCTTTTGTTCGTTGCCAATTAAGTCTGAGACAGTGCAATAGTCTCTGAGACAAGACAAAATAGTTTGAGACTAGGCAGCCGCTTGCGGTAAGAAGTGTTGTTCGAATGTCTTGAGCAACGATGCATCGTTCACCGTTTTGACTGCGATGCGTAGCGCATCCCCTTCTACAACGCTGATCTCGAATTTCCTGGCATTGGCCAGCCGTGTTTTCTCGACTCGTTCGCGCGCCTGTGCGGACAATGCGCCGCTTGTCCATAGTTCAAACTTCGGTAAGGGACCTGACCAGCCCAGATTCTGGAGGTGATGCCGCACTCGAGTGATGCGTGTAGTCAGCCACAGACCGATCTCCTCGTCGTCGACCAAGGTGCCAGGAGCGATCCCCTTACATTCAATCATCTGTGCTGTGATGCCTTCGTTTAAGTGGTAAACGTCCACCTCGGCGTTGCCATCTTCTCCCTTGCATATCTTGTTCAATTTCACCTGCCCCGCAGCATTTTTGCGCACGACTTCAGCCACTAATAATTCGAAGAAGGCTCCCCGCATGTTGCCGATTGCACCCTCCAACTTGCCTAGCTTGGAGAAGAGCTGCCCGAACTTCTCTGGATCAACTACGCCCTTTGCTGCCTCATCGAGTGTCTGAATCAATTCGCGGAAGCCGTCGGCGACGTCTTCACCAAAGAGAGATTTGGGTGTGGCTGGTATGATGCCGGCCGATCGCAGGGTTTTGAATGCTTCCGTCTCGTAGCCCTGTGCTATCAGCATGAACATGGTGCGCCCTATGTTCTTCAACGCATCCAGTGTTCGTACTTTATGTAGGAATGGTTCTACATGCTTGAGCTGTACGTTCTCAATCAAAAGCACATCGCATACGACCCAGCCTGGCTTAACCCCTTTGTCCTTCTGTCGATTCAATACGGACGTGAGGTAACTGGGGGCTGCCAAGTCCCAGGCAAACGTTCCCACACGAGGCATTTCCTCGCCTCGTGTCCGAACAGCATTGAAGCTCACCATAGCTAATCGTCGTAGCCATTCCCGAACACTGTCGAGCAGAATGTTTTCCGCGATGAGGCGGGGTCGGGTAGCAATAACTAATTCATCCAAGGTTTGTTGATGACGCTCATACGTCCTCTTAGTCATCACGCTTGGCCCTAGCCCAGGTAACGTCTGCTCAACCAAAATATTCGCAGCAATCATTCGATCGAGTACCGTACGGGCCGAAATTTGTTTTTTTTGAGCAATTGGCGCACCGCTGGCGCCTAGGAAGTGGCCGAGTGGCACTACTTCTCGTGCTTGAACCGCGCCCAGAGCTCTCGCATAGGGACCGTTAGTCGCAAAAATTGCTGAGTAAAGATTTTCCCAGTAATACGGGGAGGCGTAGTCGTCTTGGTGGTATAGAAATCTCGCTTTGCGAGGGAACGGCATATGTGCCAGCCGCTTGATCTCGGGAGCTCCTCGGCTTACACGCTGGCGCGCCGCAGCCGGCGACAACCCGCAGTGGGTCACTAGATAGTCCGTTAAATCCGTGCTCAGGCAAGGACCGAGTCTCTTGAGGATATCGACCAGCATGTACAGTCTCCGGGTGTCACAGAGCGCCATTTATAATATCCCACTACGTGGGAGTGCTCGTTCTTTTTGGTTGTGCAATGATTTCTTTATAAATCATTGTGTTATGCGATGAAAAGCCTTTGTTTTGAAGAGGGGTGTCACAGTGCCATGTAACGACGATGAAGGCGGCTAGTCAAAAAATGGTGCTCTGCTGGTTCAAGCGGATGTTGGATGGCGCTCTAGTGGCTTCATTTTGAATGTCTTGAGCAAGGATTCGGGCAGGATATAAAGATCGCCGCGTGCTCTTGAGCAAGCGACATATAGCTTGTTTCTTGAGAGCGCGGCAAGATCTGAAAGATCGTGGTTTCCGTATTTCTTCCACGACGTGGCGTTTAGTACTACGCAGACATCCTGATAGTGGTCTTGGCCCTTTGACGCTCCCCAAGTCTGCGAATAGCATGGATACAGAGGCGGCCCCGGAAATTCGGACAGTAGGATAAGTGATAGCCTTGCCCACCCGAAGGCCGTGTATCGGCCAAGAGGAGCAAGAGCATGACAAGAAGGAAGCGGCGCAATCACTCGCCGGAATTCAAGGCCAAGGTGGC
>SSSZ01000033.1 GCA_009469675.1 Azonexaceae bacterium
GCTGGAAATTTTCCGGATTTCGGAAAATCCGCGTCGTGCCAATTCGCGTTCGAATCGAGGCGCGAAGCCGAACCGAAGACCGGGCTGCAGCACGGCAAGGCGAAGTCCACAAGGGATCGGATTGCCAGCGAATGGGTATCAGCCGACCCGGGCGCCTTCGTGCACCAGAAGGGCAGCCTTGCGCTCGCTGCCCCAGCGGTAGTCGCCGAATTCGCCGCTTTCGCGGATTACCCGGTGGCAGGGGATGAGCACGGCGACCGGGTTGGCGGCCACCGCCGATCCCACCGCCCGGGCCGCCCCCGGAGCGCCGACCCGGCGCGCCAGGTCGCCGTAGGAAACGAGACGGCCGGCCGGAATCCGTAGCAGGGCCTCCCAGACCTTGATCTGGAAATTGGTGCCGCGCAGCAGCACGCCGGGGAGCTGCCCTTCGCCGCCGGCTTGAAACAACCGCCCGGCGACGGCCGCCGCCCCGTCGCCGGGGGTCAGCCGGGCCGCCGGCCACTCGGCCCGCAATTCGGCCAGGCCGGTCGCGGCGTTCGGGCAAAACCGCAGGTGGCAGACGCCGCGGGCCGTGAGGCCGACCATCACCGGGCCGCAGGGCGTCGCGGCAAAGCCGTAGGCAATCTCGAGGCCGGCGCCCCGGGCGGCCATTTCCCCCGGCGTGACCGCATCGCAGGCGACCAGCAGGTCGTGCAGCCGCCCCGGGCCGGAGAGTCCACTGGCCAGCGCCGTACTCAGCACGTCGCGGGACTGGCGGAGCAATTCCCGGGCATGTTGGCGGGTCAGGAACTGGACGAAGCGCTTGGGAGAAATCCCCGCCCATCGGCGGAAGAGGCGCTGCAGATGGAAAGGGCTCTGCCCGAGATGGGCGGCGATTTCGCCCAGTTCCGGCTGCCGGCGGGCGTTGGCGCGGACGTAGCGGATGGCGGCGGCGATGGTCTGGTAGGTGGCGTCGGATGTTTCCCGGGGCATGGTCGTTCTCCGCCGGCGGAGGCGGCCGGATCGAACCCGGCGATGCCTCCGCGGTTACGATCCATTGTTGTCGAGGCCGGCCGCCGGCGCCACCCGTTTCTTGCGCCGGCCCCCGCCACTTTCCGGCGCGCCACCGACGATGGCCGGGCCGGCCGCCTCCCCGATTGCGCCTGACGGGGCGTCCGCGCCGGCGGTTATGGCGTGGCGCTTGTCACAACGGGTCGTGGCGGCTGCCGTCCTTGCTCTGGCTGCCCAGCTGCAGTTCGGCTTCGCCGGCCAGGGCGTCGAAGAAGGCCTGCACGGCCTGCGGCTTGCCGGCGGCGGCGAAAGTGGTGTTGCCGCAGGCGCACCGCCCCATCCAGATGGCGTCGATGCCGGTCAGGCCGCGGGTGCTGACCGGGTGGATGTCGCTCACGTCGGCACTACAGCTGTTGCACACCAGCATTTCCGGCCGGCTGGCCTCGATCCGGGCGTGGGCCTGGGCGACCCGCTCGGCCCGCGACCCTCTCGATTTGGCTTGTCCCATAGATTACCCCTGGCAAAAGCTGGGGAGCTTAACGCCGGCCGCGGCCAAAGTCGAACCCGCCGTACCCCAGGTGCCGAGCCGCCCCGCCTGTGGCACACTGCCGCCATGCACGCCCTGCCCCACCTTTCCCTTGTCGACTGGCTCGCCCTGGCCGTCTACTTCGCCTGCTGGATCGGCTACGGCTGGTATTCCGAACACAGCCGCTGGCGCCACGACGGGCTCATCGGCCAGAGCCACGAGTATCGGCTGCAGTGGGCCTACCGCCTGCTCGAACGCGACGTCCGGGTAATGGATTCGACCCTCATCGGCAACCTGATGACCAGCGTTTCCTTCTACGCCAACACCACCATCTACATCATCGCCGGCCTCATCGCCGCCCTCGGCGCCGCCGACAAGCTGGTCACCGTCGCCGCCGACCTGCCCTTCGGCCGCCTGGGCAGCCAGCACCTCCTGGAGATGAAACTCATCCTGCTGCTCGGCAGCTTCGTCTTCGCCTACTTCAAATTCACCTGGTCGCTGCGGCAGTTCAACATGCTCTCCATTCTGGTCGGCGCCGCCCCCCAGGGCGGGGCCGACACCCCCGCCATCGCCGCCTACGCGCAGCGCCTGGCCGGGACCAACAGTCTGGCGGGGGACGATTTCAACCGGGGCATCCGGGCCTATTATTTCAGCCTGGCGGCCACCGGCTGGCTGCTCAATCCCTTGCTCCTGGCGGCCTTCAGCCTGGTCGTCCTGGTCGTCCTCTACCGCCGGGACTATTGCTCGCCGCTGCAAAAGACCCTGCGGCTCGACGCCCCATGAAGGAACGCACCCTGCGCTTCACCTCGGCCAAAGCCATGGCCAAACTCCTGATCGGCGTTTTTGCCCTGGTCGCGGCGGTGGTCGGCGGCGTCATCTGGCTGGGCATCGCCACCGAACGCACCGTCGAGGAAAACGCCCGCCAGTTGGTGGACCGCCATATTCCCGAACTCGACGCCATCGGAGCCATGCAGGCGGCGGTCGGCGCCCAGGTGAACCAGCTTTATCTCTACTACGCCACCACCAACTCCAGCGGCTTTCGCGACGCCTCCGAAAGCCTGCGGGCGAAGATCCGGCGCCAGTCGATGCTCCTCGCCCGGGCCGAGTTCGTCGCCGACCACGAGCGCCTGACCGCCCACCTCAAGGGTTTCGACGAGGCGGTGGCGAGCTTCGACCGGGAAATGGCCGGCCCCAACCGGGACTGGGACGCGCTCCGGGAACACTTGGCGGTCGCCCAGAAGGAAGCCGATTCGATGCAGGCCGTGCTCAACGAGCTGAGCGGACGCATCCAGAGCGCAGCCAGCGCCGGCGGAAGCCGCACCCTCGAAGCCATCGCCCGCCTGGCCTGGCTGCAGACCAGCTTCAACCTGTCGGTGGTGGTGGTTTCGGCCTTCATCCTCGTCGCCCTCTACGGCTGGGTCCGCTACGCCGGCATCCTGGCCCACCGGGCCTACCACGACGACCTCACCGAGCTGCCCAACCGGCGCAAGCTGGAAAAAGACCTGGCCGGCCTGCTCGCCGAATCCCGGGGCAAGGCCGGGGGTCTCATCCTGGTCAATCCGGACCGCCTCAAGCTCCTTTCCGGAACCTTCGGCCACGCGGTGGTGGACGCCCTCATCGTCGCCTTCACCCGGCGCCTGCAGGAAGCCCTTGCGGCCCAGCCCGACAGCACCAGGCTCTACAGCTTTTCCAACGGCACCTGGGCCATCCTTTTCCGCGACGACGCCGCCCGCTCCGGCGCCCAACGCATCGGCAAGCTGCTCCCCACCCTCACCGCGACGCCGCTGACCCTCGCCGACCGCGACTTCACCCTCGCCGTCAGCGCCGGACTCGCCGCCTTTCCCGCCGACGGCGACGACCCTGCCACCCTCTTTCGCAACGCCGACGCCGCCTTGCGCCTCGCCCAGGCGGCGGGGGGCAACCGTCTGCACTACTATAGCCGGGAAATGAGCGAACAGGCCGTCGCCTGGCTGTCCACCGAGGCCGCCCTGCGCCAGGCGCTCACCGCCGACCAGTTCGAACTCCATTACCAGCCCAAGATCGCCGCCGCCAGCGGCGCCGTCGCCGGCTCGGAAGCTCTCATCCGCTGGCGCCGCGACGGCCGGCTCGAATCCCCCGCGGTCTTCATCCCGGTCGCCGAGGAAAGCGGCCTCATCGTACCCATCGGCGACTGGGTACTGCAGGCCGCCTGCCGGCAGTGGATGACCTGGCGGCAGGCCGGCCTGCCCGCCCTGCCGGTGGCGGTAAACATTTCGGCGCAACAGTTCCAGCAGCCCGATTTCCCCGCCAAGGTGGCCGCCGCCCTCGCCGCCACCGGCATGCCTGCCGCCAGCCTCGAACTGGAAATCACCGAGGCCGTCGCCGCCGACCATCCGGAAAAAGTCGTCGCCACCATGGCCGCCCTCAAAGCCACCGGCGTCACCCTGGCCATCGACGATTTCGGCACCGGCTACTCGTCGCTTTCCTACCTCAAGCGCTTCCCCCTCGACACCCTGAAAATCGACCAGAGCTTCGTCCGCGCCATGGAAAGCAACGCCAACGACGCCACCATCGTCCATCTCATCCTCGGGCTGGCGCGGGAACTCGGCTTCAAAGTCGTGGCCGAAGGCGTCGAGACCGAGCGCCAGCGCCGACTGCTGGCCGACGGCGGCTGCGACCTCTTGCAGGGCTACCTTTTCTCCCGCCCCCTGCCCGCCGCCGAATTCGCCGCCTTCGTCGCCCCGGCAACCACGCCTTGAAGCAGGCCACTCCAGCCGCCGGGCCAGGCCCAGCCCTTTCTCCGGCCGGCGTCGCCTGCGGCCTGGCCGCCTACGGCATGTGGGGCTTCTTTCCCCTCTTCTTCCGCCAGCTCGCCGCGGTGCCGCCCATCGACGTGTTGTGCAACCGGGCCGCCTGGGCCTTTGTCTTCGTCGGGCTGCTCCTCACCCTGGGCCGGCGCTGGAGCCAGGTCGCCGCCGCCTGGCGCCGGCCCCGCCACCTCGTGCTGCTCGCCACCGCCGCCCTCCTGGTGGGCAGCAACTGGCTGGTCTTTCTCTGGGCGGTGGCCAACGGCCAAGTCGTCGCCTCCAGCCTCGGCTACTTCCTCACCCCCTTGGTCAATATCCTCCTCGGCCTGGCCGTCCTCAAGGAACGGCTCAACCGCCTGGAGTGGATCGCCGTCGGCCTCGCCGTAGCCGCAGTGGCCAACGAGATGCTGGCCCTCGGCGCCCTGCCCTGGATTTCCCTGGTTCTCGCCGCCACCTTCGGGTTGTACGGCCTGGCCCGCAAACAGGTTCCCGTAGACGCCCTTTCCGGCCTCTGGCTGGAAACCCTCGCCATGCTGCCCCTGTGCGGCCTCTACACCCTTTGGGCCGCCCAGTCCGGCCACGCCGTATACACCGGCCACGCCGACCGCACCGCCCTGCTCCTGGCCCTGTCCGGCGTCATCACCGCCCTCCCCCTCATGGCCTTCGCCGCCGCCACCCGCCGCCTCAACCTGGCCACCGTCGGCATGCTCATGTACATCAACCCCACCCTGCAGTTCGTCACCGCCGTCTGGCTCTTCGGCGAACCCCTGCAAACCGCCCGCCTCCTCACCTTCGCCTTGATCTGGCTGGGGCTATTGGTTTATAGCTGGAGTGCCTGGAGCCGATATCGGCGGCAATAGGCGGCATCGGGCCGCCGAAGTAATGGCGTCAAGGGCATAGGGTCTTCAGCTCGGCGACGAGGGCGGCATCCAGGGCAGGAACGGCCAGCTCTTTTTTCAATACAGAGTCCGCACCGGCTTCCTTTTTCTTGAGTTTGGCGAAGGCGCGCTGCCATCGCTCAAGGGTATCCTCGCCGGCAGCAGTGTACTGTGCGGCAAGGGCACCCAGGCGTTCACCCAGATAACGGCCTTTGCTGGCCGCCGCCAACGCATCGGCGCTGGCATCGCGGCGCTTGGCAGAATCCGTAGTCACTCCGGCTTCTGTGAGTTTTTTTTGTTCGTCCAGGTAATAGGTTTCGGTAGCCTTTCGACATTTGTCGCCAATCCCGGCAGTGGCGAGTGGATCGCCGCCCACCTTCAGATCCGCAATCCCGCTGCTTTTTTTGGCAGCGTCATCGACATCGGCGTCGGCTTGCATGGCCCCCGCGGCAGCCTGAAGACCTTTGGCGGCAGCGGCGATCCGATCCATAGCCTCCGCTGAAACGGTCAAGGTGGAAACCGGTTTGGATTCCGCCGAGAGCAGCGATCCGACCAGCATCGGCCGAGTCCGGACAAAACCCTGAGAACGTTTGAGCAATTCTTCGGGCGTCACGTTGGTATTCTGGAAGAGCAAATTTGCCGCCCGCACCCGGGTCGCGGTATCGAGCGCAGCCCCCAGTCCGGGATCGTTGGCATACTTGATAGCATCGGATGCCTCCTGAAAACCGGCGATGACCGTACATTGGCCGTGGTAGTAGATCGCGTCCTTGATCGCTGCCTCGACCGAGTAGGAGGCATAGGAAAGACCTTGGCCGCGGCTTTGGATGGCGTCATACACCGCCTTGCGCCGCTTTTCGATGCCATCGACGATAACGTGGGCAGCCAAATTGGCCATGAAATCCTGGTTAAACTCCGCCCGGGTGCCGCTAAAAACTGCTGCGGCGCCCGACCAGTTGTTGGCGGCCCCGGTGGACGAAACGAGGGCACCGGCGGTCCCGGCCAAGGTGGTCAACACGCCCAGTCCGAAATTGTTGCGGGAAAACGTACGCTGGAGGTTGGCTGTGAAGGCGTTGCAGCGATGTTGCGATGCCGCCATCAAGCGTTCCTGCAAGCCGTTTCGGGCCAGTTCCGCCGACCCCAGTTGGTCCCCGGCCGACCGTCGCAGCCTATCGTTGTCCAGCGCCTTGCCAGCCCGGCAATTGAAGTAAGCCAGCGCTTTGTCCAGGCGCTCGCGTTCGGGCTCCTTGGCGGCGCTTGCACCGGCGTCTGCCCCACCTCCCAATACGCCGGACCCCGATTTCGCAGCGAGAACCTTGTCGTCAGCCACTTCGGCACAACCGGGTTTGGCTTCCCTGACGTTGGGAGCGTAGCTGTAGAGCAGGCGGCCAAGGTCAATGGGCTCGGCAACGTCACGGTCGGCCAACTGGAAGGCCCCGGTAGTATCGAGGGACTGGGTTTCCTTCAGATATTCAAGGGGCGAACAAGCGGCGAGCGCCAGTCCGAGGATAGGGGCAAGCCCAAGGGAACGAAACGCGAGTCGACTCATAGATTGTTTTCCTTTCATCGCAAAATTGCATTTGATCGAGGCCGATTGCCCTACTGGCATGGTGCGCGTTCCTCGCCGGCCGACCCGGTTCCGGCCCGCCGGTCGGAATATCGATAACCCTGCAGCGGAATTTCCGCCGGACCCAAAGTCCTCGGACGGGTCAAGGCGAGGTTAGCGCCGTCGTGGTCATCAACGGCCCGCAGTTGGGAGGCGTAATGGCGCCCCAGATCGTAGTAGGCGGCAAATAAGGTGTGGCTGGAATTGAAGGTCATGAAGACAAAGCTGTTTTGGGGAAAATGCGGATATCTATCGTCAGCGCAGGCGTTGTAGGTGAGAAAAGCCAAGGACTGGCAAGGCAGGTCCATGGGATCGGCGGCCGGTAGCGGAGCGCCCCCCGCCTTGCTGTAAACCTTGTGTGCACCTAACGGAAGCCCCGTGGCATGGGGACAATAGGAGACGATTCGCTCCCGCTCCACGCTTCCTGCCTTGCTTTCTCGTTCCGCCTCCCAGGCCTTCCAGGCCCGACTCTGGCACCCGCAAAACGCCAATTCGTCCACCGGCTGGCCTTCAGCGGCGGGAGCAAGCTGCCGCTGCAGATCGTCCAGCCGGATCGCCGGTTTGATGACGAAGAGGCGCGAGATCAGCATCCTGCCGCTATCCGGGGTGTAATCGGCGCGGGGGCAGGCATCGTCGCCTTCACCCTGCGGTCCACGGACAACGCAGCCTTCGATGACCGGCGCCGGCCAGTTCCACAGGGAGTACCCCAACGCCCTTACCGGAGCCTCTCGCGGGTCTTCCGGGAAGGCTTCGACCCCCTGTTCGTGATCGTCGAAGGCCCGGTCGCAGGCTTTGTCGGACGCCAAACCCAGGCGCTGGCAATATAGCTGTTTGACCCGTGCCAAGCCCCAGGTGTTTTTCTCAGTCGTGCCCAGGTGCTGATTGCACACCCGGTCGAAGCTGGCCAGTTCAGGCATGAGCAAGCGGTATTCGCCGTCAAGCTCAAGCTGGTTCTTGGTTTCGCACAGCGAAGGGAACTGGCCCATGCGATCTTCAGACGACGCCGAAACGACGATATTTCGCGTGCCTCGGCGCAGAAGGGCGAGCAGCCCCAGGTTGTCGGTGTTACCTCCGTCGCTCAGGTGGATGTAAGGGGAGTCCATGCCGCTGTAGGCCGGCAAGCCATAGAGGGGCCAGAAGGCGAAGCGGTGCCACCACCGCCGGTCGGCGGCCGCGGCAGCGTAATTGGGCAGATCGGTTCCCCAATTGGCGTTGACGAGATGGAGAAACGAACTTGCCAAGAACCTCATCGGTTGCTCCGCAAAGAGCCGCTGCTGGTCATCGGCAAATGCTGCCGAGGCACCCGCGGCATCGCGCAAACGCCAATCCGTCCAGGCTCGATCCGCCCAGCCGAAGGCTCCAGACCCCTGGCTGACGGGGGTCGTCTCGAACTGGATGCGCAGGGCGTCGCGTTCCGGTGTATTAAGCCAGCTGGAAACCGAGCGCCCCATCGAATTGGCCGAACCCATTACCCAAAGCGGAAAACCGCAACCCCCGCGGCCACCGCACCGAACCTGCTGGTTGCGATAGGCTTGGCCAAGGGCACCGAGGGTATGCTCGGAGCGTACTCGCATAGCCTCGCCAGGATCGTTGGGTCCGGCCGCTACAGCTCGCCGCCAAGAGTCTTCGGTGTGTCCGAAGGCCCGCTCGATTCCGGCCCGGTACGCTTCCCGCGACGGCGAAAAATTTTCCGGCCAGTCGAAGAGCGAATGCGCCAGATGATGCGGGACCAGCGTGACGAAATGCTGCATCAACAGAAAGACGACGTTGCCCCACGCTTCGGCCAAGCCGGTGTGATCGTCGGCCGAGCGCCAATCGCCGAGCGGATAGATGAGATCATTGTAGAAGCGGGCGTGGCACTGATCTATGGTCACGCCCTGGCAAGCTACGGTGCCCTGATCGGGCACCGGCTGATCATCGCCAGGCAACAGCTTGCCGACCGTTTCCGAGGGACGTTCCCGGGCGTGCCGACCATAGGGGCAGATCAAATGTTCGCCCAGTCCGTCAGCGAAACGTTTTCGGTAGCGGTGTGGTATGCAATCGGCGAACCACGATGCCGCAAGCTCTCGCGGAGGCTTCGGGAGCGGATCGGAGGCCTCCAGGGGCCCCACGGCATCCAGCAGGCGGCTGAAATAATAGTGAGCGGCATAACTCCCACCGGATACAGAAGCCACAAGGTCCACCTTGTCCAGAAGCCCGGCTTGGTTCAGCCCCGCCAAGACCCCCAGGGCAAAGGGTGCGGTCTTACTGCCACCGCCTTCCAGGGCAACCCCGAATTGGGGACGCCGGACATTGCAGTGACGGAATTTGTCGTCGGGATTGGGATCGAGGCAAGAAAAACGCTTGGCCAACGGCTTGAGAAAATCAGGCGAAATGCCGCAGGCTTCCCCGCTTACCTGCTCATAGGCAAAATTCTGACCCTGCGCTACGCTGGCCGGAGTACCTCGTCGGCGCATAAATGCGTCGGTTCCTGCGTGGGTGGATTCGTCCCAAAGTTCGAGATAGCGACTGGGGAAACACGAACGCTGTTCGCGCATTTCGTCGCTTGGAAACAGATGGGCCACGCAGTCGGTTTGCCGGTCGGCATTGCAGCCTGGCAGGTTTAGCTGAGTTTCGTCGCTCAAGACCGGATGGCAGACAGCCAAGCACCATAGGGCCACCAACCCGTGAAAAACCGACATCCTTGGAGCACTTAAATCAAACCCACAGCCGGAGTCCCCGGATACCCCTCCCCTCATTGCGACCCCCATTATTGATATTGACTATGACGCAACTATTGCAGTCGACACAACACATGACATCCAGTTCCCACCCGCCGGATAATTTTTCGCCCCCCCAATCCCCTTTGTTCGCGCCAGCAAATTTGCCGGTATAGTCCCGCCGTGCCCCCCCGCCTCCTCTACACCATCGTCTTTATCGAAGGTTTCTGCTCCCTTGGCGCGGAGGTCGTGGCCTTGCGCCGGCTGGTGCCCCACGTCGGCAGTTCGATCGTCGTCACGGCGCCGACCATCGGCTTCTTCCTCCTCGCCCTGGCCCTCGGTTACGCTGCTGGGGGACGGGTGGCGGCCGGCTATACCGCAGTGGCGGGGCGTAATTTCCTGATTGCCGCGGCCCTCGCCGGGGTCGGCCTGGCGGCGGTGACGGTGGATGCCCTCTTCGCCCATCTGCGGCCGGCGCCCTTGGCCTACGCCGCCTTCATCGGCGGCATCCTCTGCCCCCTGGCCTGGCTGCTCGGCCAGACCGTCCCCATCCTCACCAACCTGATGAAATCCCGGCGCGCCGGCGAGGCGAGCGGTACCGCCCTGTACTGGTCCACCCTGGGATCCTTTCTCGGCTCCCTCACCCTCTCCCTTGGCGTCATGCAGTGGTTGGGGGTCTCCGCCGCGGTCTTCGCCTGCGCCCTGCTTCTCGGCATCGGCGTGGTCTGCCTGAACGGGCGGCGATGGCGGCCGGCCGGCGCCGCCGGCGCGGCGGTGGCCGTGGCGGCGATGGTCAATTTTGTCAGCCCGGCGGTGGAAGAGACGGCCTATGCCGACTACGCCGTCGTCCCGGTGGTCCTGGGCGAACACCGCAATCCCCGCGCCTTCCAGGTGAATAGCTCGACCGCCTCCCTCATCGACGACAGCGAGCCGCCCCGCTACACCCGCTACATCGGCCACCTGCGCCGCATCCTCTTGGAGGAACTGGCCTTCGTCGACCGGGAGATTCTGGTTCTCGGCGCCGGCGGCTTCACCCTTTCGCACCGGGAGCCGTCCAATCGCTACACCTACGTCGATGTCGACCCGGCCATCCGCGGCATTGCCGAACAACGCTTTCTCGGCACCGGCATCCGCGGCGAGTTCGTCGTCGACGACGCCCGCCGCTACGTCGCCGCCACCGAACGGCGCTTCGACGCCGTGGTGGTCGATGTGTTCAGTTCCCACACCTCGATTCCCAGCCACCTGGTGACGCGGGAATTCTGGCGGGATACCCGCCGCGTCCTGAAACCGGGGGGCGTCCTGCTCGCCAACCTGATCCTCGACGGCCGTCTGGAAACGCCCTACGCCCGCAACCTGCTGGCCACCATCGACAGCGTCTATGGGCGCTGCGCCGTCGAAGTCCTGCACAAGGACAAACCCCTCGCCAACGTCGAGGTGGTGTGCTTCGCGACCAGCCGGCCAGCCCCGGCAGCCGCCTATACCGACGAAAAGAACCCCGCCGACCTCGACCTCGCCCGCTCGCGCTGAACGCCCCCGGGAGGCCGTTTGGCGCCGGCCGTCGGCTCCCGCCGCCCGGACCAGCAGGCGGTGCTACCATGAAATCCTGGTCAAGGCAGGAGGATAGACCGCCGTGCAGTTGCTCGCCCCGGAACGCTACGCCGAACTCAAGGCCACGGGCCGGCTCCCGTCGCCCAAGGGCGTCGCCATCGCCATCATCCGGTTGTTGCAGCGCGACGAATTCCCGGTCGATGAACTGGTCCGGCTCGTCCAGTCGGACCCCGCCATTTCCGGGCGCCTTCTCAAGTACGCCAACGCCGCCGCCTTCGGCCGCTCGCGCCCGGTGGTCTCGCTCCATCGGGCCATCGTCGCCCTCGGCTCCTTCCGGGTGCGCGACCTGGTGATCGGGTTTTCCGTGCTGCAGGCCAACCGGGCCGGCGAATGCCCGGGATTCGACTACAACGGCTTCTGGAGCCGCTCCCTGGCCACTGCCATCGCCTGCCAGGATCTTGCCCGCTACGCCCAGATCGCCGGCGAAGAGAACTTCACCATCGGCCTGCTTTCCCGGGTCGGCGAGCTCGGCTTCGCCACCCTTTTCCCCGACGACTACGGCGCCATCCTGGCCAGCCGGCCCGACCGGCCGACCCTCCTCGCCCTCGAGGAAGCCCAGTTCGGCTTCGACCACCGCGCCCTGGGCGGGGCCATGTTGGCCGAATGGGGCCTGCCCGATCTCCTGATCCGGGCCACCTACCATCACGAACTGCCCGACCAGTCGGACCTGCCCGACGGCTCGCGCCTGCAGAACATCACCCTGACCCTGCATTTCGCCCGCTCCCTGGCCGAAGTCTGCGTCGCCGACGACGAGGTGCGCTGGAGCCTCCTGCCCACCCTGGTCAACCGCTCGGCCCGGCTGGGCATCGACCCCGCCGCCCTGGGCGACCAGGTGGACGCCATCGTCGCCCGCTGGCGCGAATGGGGCGCCATGCTCCAGGTGCGCACCCGCGACATGCCGCCCTTCGCCGAACTGCTGGCAGCCAGCCCGCCCCGCCCGGGCATGGCGGCGGAAGTCCGCGATCCGGCCGAACAGGATCTCCTCCTGGTGGCCGCCGACGGCGACGAGACAACGGCCTTGGTCAGGCTTATCGGCGAACTCGGCTATCGCCCCCAGGCCATGGCCGACCCCGAGGCGGCGATCGCCTCCGCCCTGGCGGCGCCGCCCCCCCTGATGGTCATCGACCTCGACCTGCCCGGTTTCGACGCCGGCCGTTGCTGCCGGACCCTGCGCCAGGACGCCCTGGGCGACAACACCTACGTCCTGGCCATTGCCGCCGCTGACAGCGAGGCCGGCGCCATGGAGGCCCTTGAAGCCGGCGCCGACGACGTCCTCCTGAAGCCGATCAACCCCCAGAACCTGCGGCTGCGGCTCAATCTCGCCCGGCGCATGCTGCACCTGCGCCAGGAGATGCGGCGCGAACGCGAAGGCGTCGTGCAGTCGGCCAGCCAGTTCGCCGATTCCCACCGGCGGCTCATCCAGGTTGCCCTCACCGACCCGCTGACCCAGCTGCCCAACCGCCGCCACGGCCTCGACTACCTCCAGTCGGAATGGGCGGTGGCCCAGGGCAATACCCTGCCCCTGGCTTTCCTGATGCTCGACATCGACCACTTCAAGCAGGTCAACGACACCTGGGGCCACACCGCCGGCGACGCCGTCCTCAGGCGCTTGGCCGAACTTCTGCGGGCGGTTTCCCGCGCCGAGGATCTGGTCTTTCGCTACGGCGGCGAGGAATTCGCCGTCGTATTGCCGCGCACGCCGCTGGCCACCGCCGTCCAGGTGGGCGAACGCATCCGCCGCCTGGCTTCGGTGGAAACCTTCGAATGGGAAGACTGGATCATCCCCATCACCCTGAGCGTCGGCGTCGCCGCGGCGGCGGGCCGCAACGACAGCCAGGAACTGGTCAAGGCCGCCGACGACGCCCTCTACCAGGCCAAGGAAAGCGGCCGCAACCGGGTGGTCGCGGCCAAGGCCTGAAGCGCGGGCCGTCGCCCCGGGCGGAAGCGGCTACGCCCCACCCCCCGGCCGGCGCAGCGGAGTCAGCAGGGACGACAGGCCGTTGTGGTCGATTTCCTGCATCAAGGCCAGGAGCCGGCCGATCTCGCCGGGCGGAAAGCCCTCCCGGGCGAACCAGTTGAGGTAGTTTCCCGGCAGGTCGGCGATCAGGCGGCCCTTGTACCGGCCGTAGGGCATGGCGACGCTGACCAGGCGCTGCAGGTCTTCCGGGTTCACGGCAGCGCCGCCAGAATGGCCGTGAGCAGCCGCCAGCAGCGGCCCACCGAGGCGATGTCCACGGCCTCGCCGGGGGCGTGGGCGCCACGGATGGTAGGGCCGAAGGAAACGATGTCCAGACCCGGGTATTTGGCGCCGATGAGGCCGCATTCGAGGCCGGCATGGATGACCTGGACCCTGGATTCTTCTCCGAACTCCCGCCGATAGACGGCCTGGCAGCGGGCC
>SSSZ01000034.1 GCA_009469675.1 Azonexaceae bacterium
ACATCCCGATTGAAACCCCGGATGGCGGCTATCGGGAGCCGGACTCGGGCGTACTCAACGAACTCCGGTCTCGAGACATGCGGAACCGGAGCGTCTGGGAAGGAATCTTGAAAGAGCACGAAGCCAAGAAGCCTGCCGCCCTCAGAGAGAAGCAGTTTGAGGACAACGGCGAAGCCGAGGAGATTGCCCACGCCGTCCGCGCAGGCGCACGGGTCGCGGGCGAAGGCGGCATGACCAAGCGACTCTGGGGGCGTGGCTGATGGCCGCCATGAACTTCTCGGAGCTGAAGACGGAGTTTGCCGCGAGAGGTTACGACTACCTCAACAGCACCCGTTCCGGCCGCTACGTCAACCAGTCCTACAAGTCGATCTGCAACCGCGCCGCGTGGCCCTTCCTTCGCACGACCACCACGGGCACGGCACCGCTGACGATCTCCGACCTGCGGGCCGTCCTCAACGTCGTTGACACAACCACCAACGCCAAGCTCTACCACGCAGACCGCCGTCACCTGATCGAATCGGTTGACACCCTCCTCACCACCACGGGCGCTCCGACCTACTGGTATCAGGAGGCCCGCACGATCATCAAGGTCTACCCCGCGAACACCACCGACACCCTCTCAGTCCACTACCTGAAGGTGCCGGCGACCCTGACGAGCACCGACGCTCACCTGATCCCCGAGGAGTTCGAGGATCTGATTATCGACGGTGCGGTGATCCGCGCCCTCAAGGACAACGATGAGCTCGACGCGGCTGCATCGCTGACGCAGTTCTACAACGAGGGCCTGCGGGAGATGCAGGACGCACTTCTCTCCCGCGCTCACGACGGACCCAACTACATCATCCAGACCAACAACTACGAAATGGGCGGCTACTGATGCCTCGCAAACGACCGAACCCCCTCGCGCCGCCTACGGGCGAGGCGTCCGACACCACCGTCCCCTCGAGCCAGGAACCCCGTGAGTTCCAGGGCCGCATGTACCGGGAGCGCCTGAAGCCGAGGGCGAAGGACTCCAAGTGGACGGCCAAGGGCTACAAGGCGGGCACCTTCCGGAAGCGGAAGAAGAAGAAGCCCGCTGCCGTCCTCATCGGCAGGGACAAGGGCATGTACCGCAAGACCGACACGGGCTACAAGAAGCGCCGCTTCACCTTCAAGCAGCGTCAGACCTTCCGCGCCAAGAAGGGTCCGGTCTTCGGCGGTCCCAAGGACGGACGCCCGGGCGCCTAAGTGTCCTACGAGGCGTACACACTCGATGATTTCGGTGGTGGCCTGAACCTCAAGGACAAGGCCGATGCAATCGCACCTAACGAGGCGGTTGAGGCGACGGACGTTGTCTTCACCGAAACGGGGGCGGTCCAGTCCCGACCGGGTTACGAGATTTTCACGTCCTCAACCCTCACCAACCCAGTCGATAGCCTCCACCCGTTCTACACGACCAGCGGAACCAAACAGCTTCTCGCAGGGTGTGGGACGCGCCTGGAAGCCCTAAACACCTCGGGGGGTGTTGTCGCATCGTTGACTGGCCTAACCGCCACCGGGGGGACGAGTGGCCCCTGGTACTGGGATTTCTGCCGGGTCGGTACGGCCTCTGCCGAATACGCCTACGCGGGCAACGGAGAAAACGTCCTGAAGCGTTGGGACGGATCGTCGTGGTCTTCCATCGCCAACACCCCCCAGGGCGGTGCGCTCTGCGTCACCCCGAGCTCTAACCGTCTGGTGGTAGCCCGTTTCAAGGGAACTGCGGGTGGGCCTACGGGTGGCGCTGGAACCTCCAACCCGAGCCGCGTCTACTTCTCCGATCCCGGTGCCCCCGAGACCTGGACTTCGACCAACTACATTGACCTCGACCCCGGAGATGGCGAGGTCATCCAGGCGGCGATCACATGGCGCGAGTACGTCTTCGTCTTCAAGGAGACCAAGTTCTACGTTTTCACCGGGGAGTCCACCGACGCGGACGGCAACCCGGTCTTCAACTACCGCAAGATCGACACGGGGGTAGGGGCATGCGCCCCTCGGGGGGTTGCCGCCGATGAGAACGGCGTCTACTTCATTCACCTGACTGGTGTCTACGTCACTACGGGCGAGGCCCCAGTGAAGATTTCAGAAAAGATCGACACGGTATTTACGGGAACAAGCCCTCCCTACTACGACCCTGGCTACCTCGTTACGAGCACCGCATATCGCTGTGGCTTGGGCGTTTGGCAGGGGAAGGTCTTAGTGGGAATGCCGGTCAACGGTTCGGGTACAAGAAACTTTGTCTACGACACGCGAGACCAATGGTGGACGATCTGGGCGCTGGGGGGCCGAGCTCACTTCTCAACCTTCCGCATCTCCGACATTGAGGAGTTGGTGTTCGGGAACGGAGCGAACGTTGGGGAAGTCCTCAGCATGGACGGGAGCCTCACCACCGACCTCGGAACAACCATCGTCGGCGGCACTTGGCGAAGCGGTTTCATGGATCTCGGAAATCCCGATGTAAAACGCCTGCGACAGATAAAGGTATGGGGGTCCGGAGCGTTGGAGATCTCGGCAACCGTTGACTACCCAACTGCGACCGGCACCTCCACCGCACTTACCTTTACGGGTGGCTACAACCTGAACCCAGCTCTTTATCGCCTCGGGACTAGGGGAACCTTGTTTTCAATCTACCTCACCGGAAACGTGGGGGACAACACTGAGTTTTCGGTCAGTCGAATGACTCTCCACACCGCAACACCTCGCCAGGTCACGGTTCTCAAGGCCGACCGATGACCCTCTCCGAGCAGATAGTCGATAACGGCAAGGCCGACCGCAACTTCCGCGACCTTGACACCCGCCTCACCGCCCAGGAGCGGACACTTGGCACCACTTGGGGACCGTCACTCCTCACCGTCCCCGCAGCCACAGCCGCCACAGCGGATCGCGTCTACTACTCC
>SSSZ01000035.1 GCA_009469675.1 Azonexaceae bacterium
GCGGTGAGGCTCGATACGTTGCGCGTCCCGAAGGTGACGTAGCTCGTGATGGACTGCGGCCCGACGCGCGAAGGGTATTCCATCGCGAGCACGGTGTATTGCTTGTTCCGAGCCTGAATAGCGGTGCGCAATGCCCCCGAATTGGCGGCGCTGGCATCGTGCGACGTTCCTGCATTGACCGCGATGATGTTCGCTACCGGGATGCCCCATGCCGTAGCATAGGCCGTGGCCCATGCCGCGCTGCGGCTGTCCGCTGAATTGCTCACCACCAGCACGTCGGCGGGGTCGATGTCCGACCCGGTGCTAGGCGGCGGCGTGGTGCATGCCTGTGATTCGGATTCAGCTGGCTTGGCCGTAGTGCATGTCGATCCCGCTGGCTCGCAAGCGCACGTCCGCGTTCGCGTCTGCGTGCCGCCCGTGCAATTCGACCAAAGGCTCCAAGCGGTGCAATTCCATGCACCCGGTTCAGGCGGCGGGGTGGTGCCGGTGATCTGGTCGAGGTAGGTGGTGGTCGCTGCCCTTGGAGGGCCGTCCGCGATGGCACGGTAAGGCGTGCAAGTGGTGTGCGATGGCGTGCCCGTCGAGGTGTGCGCGATGCGCTGCGCGCAGGCCCCCGCGCTCATCGTCATGGTGGGCAGCGAGGTGAACAGGCCCGACCCCGTAGCGGCCCACTGGAATCCGCCACCGGCATAGTCGGCAGGCCATGCCCACCGCTTGCGGTTCTGAAGGTCGTGGATGGCATGGGTGAAGCCCCAGCCCTTCGCGGCGTTCACGCTCACGTAGCTCGATTGCGGGTTGCTGTTGGGCTGCTTGGGGTCGAGGACCAGCATGGCATCGGTCCGGCATGATCCACCTCCGTAGCTGATGGCCCCGATGTTCACGGTGAACTGACCGGCGAACACGCCAGCTGCCTGCCCACGCCAGCACCGTCCCTCTCCCGCCACGCACGTCTCCAGCTTGATGGCCCCGATGTCCCAAGTGCCTCCGCCCGTGCCTCCGCTCGCCTCGTGCGTGGACGAGATCATGGCCCCGTTGTCATCCCCGCTCACCATGTCCACCCTGACCGTGGACCCCCAGCACCCCTCGCAGCCGATGCCCGCCACCACGTTATCGAACACGCTGACGGTGCCGATGCGGTGAGGGGTCGCCCCGCTCACGTCGATGCCGTAGGTGCGGAAGTTGCGTGCGTAGATGTCCGTGGTGTAGGTCACCTCGCCAGGCTTGCTCATGCGGATTCCGCACGAACGGAAGGCGGTAGATAGGAACTCGTTCTGCCTCCCCTCCAGGCTGAACCCCTCGATGATCGTGGATTCGATGTATCCGAAGTTCCCGGCAACGCCGATGGTGGCGGCTTGCAAGCAGTTGCGGTCGGCAGGGTCGCCATTCCATGCCTCGTGCCACAGGACCAGCTTGGTGTTCACGCTGGCGTTGTTCACGTCCGAATAGCCCGACCCCTTGCCGGTGTATCTCCCGCTGCTGAACACGGCGGGCATGGTCTGCCAATAGGTGCCCGCAGGAACGTCGATGTGGTTATTGCTTGCCACCATGCCCGTGACCGGCTGGCCACCGCCCTGCCCTTGCAGCAGCGCTTCCCACCATGCGGCATCGAATGCCGATAGGGTCATCACTTTGGTGTCGGCCCATCCGAGGCCATTGAAGCGAGCGAACACGCGCGGGTACTTGGCCTTGGCAGCGTCCACGGTGCCCAGGTTGGCGAGGTTCAGCTTCGACTGCATCGAAGATAGGCCGAAGTCGCGTTCCAGGTCGTATGCCTTGCGGGTCTGCGCGCTGACCCCGTAGGCCATCAGCATCATGGCGGTGACGAGCGCGGCGACGATGGCGGCGCGGGTGATGTTGTCCTTGGTGGTGTCGGTCATGGCTTGGTTGGTTTGGCGTAGATGAACGTAACAGGGCGGTCCTCTTCGGTCATCCATTCCCAGCCGCTACGTGAAGTAAGCGACGGCCAAAGCGAAGCGCCAACCTTCCGCGCCCCGCCACGCTTGGCGTTGTGCTTCCGCGTGTACCGCTCCTTCAGTTCAGTCAGCGGGCCGCCGCCAACGTCATCAATGGCGACCTTCCAAATGTCATTGCCCTTATGCTTTGTGGGCCATACGTGGACCTTAATCGGCGTCTTCTTCGACATGGGGTTTGGTGTTGTTCTTCTTAGTCCGTTTCAGCGCGCGCTCCAGGGCGGCGCGGGTGGTGGCGTGTGGCGCCCCCTTCAGCCGCCCGTGGATGATGTTGTCGATGGTCCGGTAGGTAACACCGGAGCGCCGGGCAATCTCCGGGCGGTCGGATACGGCAAGCGCCTCACGTAGTTCGTCTAGCTCCATTGCGGGGGCTAATATAGGAAATGTTTCCAACATTGGCGGCGCGGCTAACGTTTCGTCACAACGGACATATTTCCTATTGACGGGCGGAAATATTTCCTACTTTTGGCCCGTCAACGAACAACAAAAACACCCTCGTGATGAAACAGCACAGACTTTGGAAGGATAACCGAATAGACCAGGAGTACTCGGTTGATCGAGACGATTTGGCCGCGCAGTTCGACGCATGGTTGGGCATGAAGGGCATAGAGTACGTGAACTACTACAACACCGAGCGCCTGATCCGCTTCTTCCTTACCGACAAGGAGGGCATGTCCAGCGTGTTCGATGAATCGGACTTTCCCGCGTTCGTGGAAGACTTGGCTCCAGCCATCCTCCAATTCGAGAAAAACAACGATTCATCCATTAACAACACCATCTGAGCCATGTTCTTCACCGACCGATTCAACTACCGCGAGCACGCCACCGCGATCCACCGCGAGCGTATCAAGCTGGAACAAACCGCCTATCGAGGCTTCTCGTCCATCCTGCTCATCGACGCCATTACTGCATTGAATGCCGCCATACGCCTGACGAGGGCAATGCTCCCGGCGAAACCGCCAACGGCATTCCAGCGCGGGGGCATAATCTCGAATAATCTTGGCGGCGAGTTCATCATACCTAAACACCCGAAGCCATGACAACCCGATCCGACGACCGCGACCTGAACCCGCCCGACCCATCCGAGCGCCAACGCTACATGATGGTGGACATCACCATCGTTGTTACCACCGAGATCCTGACATGCGAGCGCAGCGCCGATGATGACGCTATGGCCGAGGGCGCCAGCATCGAGTCGATGATTAAGGCGGCAGGCTTCGAGGCCGAGTTCACAGAGCACAACTTCCAATAACCACAACACCATGAACCTCACCGACGAACAGATCCAGCAACGCTTCGAGGCCCTTTGGCCTGAGTTCACGCAGCAGGTGCGCCGTAGCTTCGGCGGGCGCCAAGTGATCCATTGCAAGGGTGGCAAATACGATATGTGGCC
>SSSZ01000036.1 GCA_009469675.1 Azonexaceae bacterium
TGGACATGGACGAATTCGCGGAGTGGGCTGCCGCCCGCGCCGCCGCCGGCGATGGCAACAACGTTGTTGCCCTCGCCGGCTGAAAACCATTCGTCATCCCACGAACCAAAGGAATTTACAGCAAATTTTGGACTTGACTCGGTACTCATAGAAGGACCAGCAATTCCCGATCCGCTTGAAATGATGGGAAGTGAACCAATCGCTGCCTTCTTTGAACAGCTCGACAACAGCAACGTTTCGGCTAACCAGCCGAATTCGAGATATCAGCCCATGCGCTTGGACGGTAGTGGAGATGCTCGGCATCGCCGCGAATTTTTCCTTTGAAACCTTGAAGCGTCTGGGGGTTGATTCGTCTTTGCCTCTTGAATCCATGCCGTATTCCCATTTCACGGCGTGAAGGGGAAATCGGGTTCGTTCCATGGAGAACGACTTGTCATCGGCGAAGTTGGAATAGAACGAGGCAAACTCTTCCGGGGATGAAGCGGTGCATTTGCCTGCGATGGCAAGTGTCGACGACATCAGCGACAAGAATAGAGCCAGGATGCGGAACATGGGGGGCGTCAGTGGGGGCGGCTCGGGAAATTTCCACGTAAAGTGCAAGCTCAGCCCCCGGGGCGTTTGGGCGGCGGCCCTTTGGAAAGGCTCTTTAGTTGCATGTTGCTTCGTGCCGAAGATTGCCGGTCGGTCGAACTGTGGAATCGTCGACGTCGTAGTCTTGACACCACACCATGCAGTAGCGGGTGCCCTTGGGCGCCAGCCGGCATTTCACGTAGCTTGAGATACCCGTTTTGCTCCATACCGAGAATTCCGGGGATTGATTTCGCTTAGGGCGCACGAAAAGCCAGAGCGCCTGGATGGTGGTCGGACTGAATGTGGGTCGGCCTGGCTTGGATACCTGCAGTTCGAGTATCGGCCCGCCGCTGCCGCCGAGTGACGTGAGTTCCGGGTCACTCGGCGGCAGAACCGTTACTTGGAAATTCCCTACGGTCATGGTCGAAGGCAAGGGCCAAAGCGGCACCAACGTTTCGCCGCGTTCGGCTAAAGCCTGTCGCGGTTGTGCGGCGAATGCGCAGCTCGCCCCGAGAAGCAGTGCCGTACAGAACCAATGGATTGGCCTACCCACGTTGAGGGATGCTGTTGATCGGCAAGGCGTTCGCGTCGAGGACACCCCCGGGGCCGGGGGCGCCAGACCCCGCGGGAGCGAATCCTGAATTTGTTCCATATTGTCCACCTGCTAACCCGATCCCCCCGAATCGTACCGGGAATAATCATACTGCATGGGCGTTGCGGTGTAGGGAAAATCCGTCGGCCGAAGGGGGCGTTGTCCCCGACCAACGTCCCGGCGTTGCCCCGCATTGACCTAAACCGGCGCGGGGCGCGCACCCGGGTGCCTTCAAGGTCGCGCTTTGCCGCCCGCTCCACCTTTTAACGCCCGCACCTCGAATCCGACGCTTTCCAGTTCCCGGCCACTGCGGTCGAGGAGTGCCAGCCGGTGTTTGCCCGGGTTGGGGAGCCAGAGGGTCGGGCGGGTGGCGGGTTGGGGCGGGGATTTGTCGATCCGCCAGCGCCAGCCGGGTTCGGCCTTGCCGGAGAGTTGCAGGTGCACCCGCTGGCGGCTGGGGGGGATGTCGGGGTCGAGGGCGAGGATGCTGCCTTCGCCCGGGTAGGCGATGCGGGCCAGTTGGCTGGCCTGGGCCTGGCGGACGACGGCCATTTCCGTGCCGGCCAGGAACCATTCCTGGCGTTCCGGTTCCCGCGGCGGGTCGAAGCGGATGCGCCGCCGGGTCAGGCCGGGGGGCGGGGAGGGCGGGGGGCTGGCCAGCCCGGGGCGGCCGCTGGCCGGGTCGCCCCGGTGCAGCCAGTCCATGATCTCCCGCCAGAGGGGGGCGGCGCCGCTGGTGCCGGAAACGTCGTGCATGGGGGCGCCGGAAGCGTTGCCCACCCAGACGGCGACGGTGTAGCGGCGGGAAAAGCCGAGGCACCAGTTGTCGCGCATATCCTTGCTGGTGCCGGTCTTGGCGGCACTCCAGTAGGGGGTGGCGAGCCAGGATTCAAGGCCGAAGGTGCCGGCCCGGGCGGCCCGGTCGGCGAGGATGTCGGCGATGACGAAGCTGCCTCCAGCCGGGGCGGCGCGCCCGGGCGGGCCGGCGAAGACGCCGGCGCAGCCGCCTTCGCGGCAGGGTTCGGGGCGGCCGCTCCGGGTGGCCTTGAGGGGCGACCACAACCCGCCGTTGGCCAGGCTGCGGTAGGCGTTGGCGAGCATGAGGAGCGAGACGTCGGCGGAACCCAGGGCGAGGCTATAGCCGTAGTAGTCGCCGCTTTCCTTGAGGCTCCTGAAGCCCAAGGCTTGCAGGCGCTCGAAGAAGGCATCGGGGCCGAGCCGCACCAGGACGCGCACGGCGGGCACGTTGAGGGAGCCGGCCAGGGCCGGGCGGACGCTGACCCAGCCGCGGTATTCCGGGGCGTAGTTTTGCGGTACGTAGAGGCCGTTGGCCGTGGCGAGGGAGGCGGGGGAATCGTCGATCAGCGAGGCCGCGGTGAGCAGGCGTTTTTCCAGGGCCAGACCGTAAAGGAATGGCTTGAGGGTGGAGCCGGCCTGGCGCAGGGCGGTGACGGCGTCCACTTCCGGCGCGTCCGAGAGGGGGCCGCTGGAGCCGACCCAGGCGAGGATTTCGCCGCTGGCGTTGTCGACGACGAGGAGCGCGCCGTCTTCGACGTTCTGTCGCGCCAGCTCCCGCAGGTGGCGGTCGAGGGCGGTGACGGCAAAGCGCTGCAAGGCAAAGTCGAGGGTGCTGGTCACCGCTTCGCCGGCCCGGCCGAGGAGCTTCCGAGCCAGGTGGGGGGCGAGGCCGGAGCTACGCTCCGGGCCGGACCCGCCGTCCCGCCAGCCGCCGGCAAAGGCTACCCGGGCCAGGGCGTCGAGGCCGTCGCACTCGGCCCCCGGACGGCCTTGGGCCTGAAGGATGCCGCAGGCGCGGCCGGCCACCGTGTCGGGGGCGGCGTTGGGGCTGCGCAGCAGGGCCACCGCCAGGGCGGCTTCGCGCCCGTCCAGCCCCTCCGGCCATTTGCCGAAGAGGCTGCGGCTCATGGCCGCCACGCCGACCAGTTCGCCGCGAAAGCTCACCAGGTTGAGGTAGGCTTCGAGGATTTCGTCCTTTTTCCAGCGGCGCTCCAGGGCCAGCGCCCCGGCGGCCTGGCCGACCTTTTCCGTGAGGCTGCGCCGGCCGCGGCGCCGGCCGTCCTCGTCGAGGAGCCCGGCGAGCTGCATGGTCAGGGTGCTGGCGCCGCGGGTGCGGCTGTTCCACAGGTTGCGCCAGGCGCCGGCGGCGACGGCGTTCCAATCCACGCCGGCATGTTCGTAGAAGCGCCGGTCCTCGGAAACGAGCAGGGCGCGCAGGAGGGCCGGCGAGACCTCCTCGATGCGGGTCCAGGGCAGGCGGCGCGCCGTGTGGTCGCGGCGCAGGCTGTGCAGGACTTGGCCGTCCCGGGCGAGCAGCCGGGAATCGGATTCGACGTAGCCCGCTTTGACTTCGGCGAAGGAAGGCCAGGCCAGGGCCGGGGCGGCCAAGGCCAGGGCGAGGCCGGCGGCGAGAGCAAAAGCCAGGCGGCTCGGCCAGCCGGGAGCGGTGCCGGCCATGCCCGGGAAGCGGGTCAGAACCCGACCAGGGCGAAGGCGACGAGCGCCAAGCCGGCGATCACCGCCTCCAGCCAATTGCCCGAAGGCGAATGATCGACGGTGGCCGATTTCGGGTCGGCCGGGTCGTAGAACACCGTGACCTTCCGGCCCATGGTGAGGCGCTTGAGAATCTTGTGGATGGCGGCGGAGCCGACGTCGGCGATGGTCAACACGATGGGCCGGCTGTCGATGACGCGGCCGTCGATCTCATAACGGAAGGCGATGTTGAGCCGGGTCTGGCCGTCGGCGGTGGATTGCAGCTCGGAACGGGTGATCTGGCCGGGGACCGACGGCCAGTTCTGGGCATGGCGGTTGCGAAAGCGCGCCCGCAGGCCGAGCAGGATCGCCACCAGGCCGAGCAGCAACATCACAAGCTTCAATATCTCCATGGCGCGCTGAATGCCGGCGATGGCGCCGGATTGTTATGTTATGGTCAGGCGCAACATACACCAAACCTGCCGTTCCTGGCGATAGATTCAGGCGCCGTCGGCCCCGAAGGGGCTGTCGATGGCGATTTTCCAACAGCCGTCGGGCTGGCGCCGCAACACGTCGGCGGTGCAGCCGGCGAGGGCGACGGGGCCGCCGTAAAGCCCGATGGCCGAGAGGCTCCAGGGAGAAAAAAGGATCGCCGTATCGTGGCCGACGATCATCTTGTCGACGGCGATGCTGAATTCGCCGTCGAGGGCGAGGAAACCGGCCAGGGCTTCGGCGATCGCCGCCAGGCCCGCAACCTTTTCCCCGGGCCGGGGCAGGAGCACGGCGTCGGCTTCGTAGAGGGAAAGGAGTCCCTCCATGTCGCCGGCGGTGAAATAGTCGCCGAAGAGGCGATGGACATCGGCGGGGGTCAGGGCAGGGGTGGCTTGCGGCATGGTCGGCTCCGGCGGGCGGTTGGAGAAGGGCGGGGGCCGGGCGGGGCGGCCGTTAACCCTTACGCGAAACGTTTTGCCGCGGATGCAGTCAACGTTCTCATCCTTCCCGGACGGCCCGGGACGGCGGCGGTTTTCCCCGGAGGTCGCAATGAAAAAAATCCTTCTCCCGGCGGTCCTGGCTGCCTGTGGCCTGATGCTTGGCGGCGCGGCGGCGGCCAAGGCGCCCCCGGACCTGGTGGAATCCAAGTTCCATCCGGAAAAGACCGAGTTCGCCCGGGTCGAAGGCCAGGAGATACGCTCCGGCAAGCATTACTCGCTGGCCGCCCTGAAGGGCAAGGTGGTGATGATTACCCTGTGGTCCATCGATTGCCGCTTCTGCTACGAGGAACTGCCCGACCTCCAGGCCTTCCGCGACAAGCACCGCAGGAAGGGCCTGGAAATGCTCGGCCTTTCGGTGGACGACGGCGCCGACGAAATCCGTGACTACCTGCGGCGCTATCCCGCCCTCAACTTCCCCGTCGTCTGGCGCCTCGCCCCGGGTTCCGACGACGGCCTGGCCCGCTCCAAGGGGACACCCACCACCTACGTCGTCGACCGCCAGGGCAATATCGTCTTCAAGCGCTTCGGGCAATTGCGCGACGAGCACTACGCCTACATCGAAAGCCTGCTTGGAGCCAAGCGATGACGCTGCGGCACCTGGCCGCCGGGTTCCTTGTGGCGGCGGGGGTGGCCGTCGCGGCGCCGCCGGAAAATTACCCGACCGCGGCCCCCGACCGGCCGCCCAGCCTCTCCAGCCGCTACCACGACTACTGGATCGACGGCGTCGAGGTCGCCGGCCGGCTCGGCCCCAAGACAGCCCCCGCCGGCCAGCGTTACGTCGTGGTGCGCTTTACGGCGCGCAATTTCGACAAGGAACCGCGGGCCGTCTTCGTCGGGGCACTGGCCGCCAGCCGGGCGGGAAAGGTGCGGGAATTCGTCCGGGTTGAAGTGATCGAAGGCTATTCCGACAAGGGTTTCCACGAACTGTGGATGGGCGAGGTGCGGACCATCCGCTTCGCCTACCTGCTCCCCACCGACCTCGCCCACGGGGCGGAATTGTGCTGGGAACCGGGCCGGGCCGAGGGCCGATCGGTCCTCCTGCGGCCGGCCCGCTAAGGCGCTCCGCCCGGGGCGGGAATGAGCGCCGCCGCCCGGCGCTCGCCGGCGTCTCCGGCGGCAAGGCCCCGGCGCACGCCCTCCCGGTCGGCCCCGTTGCGGTTCTGGCTCGCCTTGTTTTTGCCGACCAGCCGGGTCACGCTGAATTCGACGCCGACGATGGCGGCCAGCATTTTGTCCAGGTAGTCGGCGGGGGCGTCGGCGACGGCCCAGGGCTGGGGCCGGCCCGCTTCGAAATGGCGGGTCAGGGTGTCGACGTGGCGGCGTAGCGCCGCCGCCTCGCTGACCAGGCGAATCCGGCCGTAGGCATGGACCGCCGCGTAGTTGTAGGTCGGGACCACCATGCCGTGCTCGGCTTTGCCGGGGTACCAGGCCGGCGTCACGTAGGCGGAAGGCCCCGCAAAGACCGCTAGGGCCTCGGCCGCCGGGTCCACCTGGCGCCAGGCCGGGTTGCCCCGGGCCAGGTGGCCGCACAGCACCAGGGTGCCGTCCCGCTCCTCGGCGACGAGGGGGAGGTGATTGGCTTCGAGTCCGTCGGCCCCGGCGATGACCAGGGTGGCCAGGGGAAAGTCGCGGATCAGCCCGAGCAGGACGCCGCGGTCGGCTTCGGCGAAGTGGGCGGGGACGTACATTCAGGAGCCGCCACAGCGCTTGGCGGCGCCGACGACCAGCCGCTCGCAGAGGACGATGGCGCGGCGGTGGGTGCCGCGGCCGATCTCGCCGCCGGGGTCGCGGGCGCTCACCTCGAAGACGTAGATCTTGCCTTCCATCCCGGTGCACCGCGCTTCGGCGGTGACTTCGGCGCCGATGGGCGTGGCCGCCGTGTGGGCGACGTCGAGGCTGACCCCGACCGACAACTGGCCTTCGGCCAGCAGGGGGTGCATGGCCCGGGAGGCGGCCAGTTCCATCAGGGCGATCATGCGGGCCGTGGCGAGGACCGGGGGAAAGCCGTCTTCCGGCCGCTGGTTGATGGCGGTCGCCAGGTCGGCGCCGGAAACGGTGAGGGTGGCGGTGCCGCGGGTGTCGGGGGCAAGGCTCACGGGGACTCCTTCGAAAGATCGGGGTAGGGGAAAGACGTTATTTTGGCATCGATAGGCCGGGCCGTGGTCGTGCCGCCGCGAATCGGCCCGGTCCGAATCTGCCCCGGCGGCGACCGGCGACGCGCCCCGGCCGGCCCGGCGATGGCATAATCGCTCCCGATGCTTGCCTATATTGTCCGCCGCCTCTTCTACGCCATCCCCATCCTGATCGGGGTGAATCTCGTCACCTTCGCCCTGTTCTTCGTGGTCAATACGCCCGACGACATGGCCCGCATGCAGTTGGGCGTCAAGCGGGTCACCCCGGAGGCGATTCAGAAATGGAAGGCCGAGCGGGGCTACGACAAGCCCCTGGTGGTCAACCACGGCGCCGACGGCCTGGGCATGGTCACCGACACCATCTTCTTCGAGAAATCGGCCCGCATGTTCGCCGGCGACTTCGGCCGCGCCGAGGATGGCCGCGACATCGCCCGCGAAATCGCCAACCGCATGGGGCCGTCCCTGGCCATCGCCCTGCCGACCTTCATTCTCGGCCTTTTCGTGACGGTGAGCTTCGCCCTCACCCTGGCCTTCTTCCGCGCCACCGCCTTCGATTTTTGGGGCGTCGTGGTGTGCGTGGCGATGATGTCCATTTCCGGGCTGTTCTACATCATCGGCGGCCAGTACCTGATTAGCAAAATCTGGCGGCTGGTGCCCATTTCGGGCTTCGGCGAGGGGCTGGACGCCTGGCGCTTCCTGATTCTGCCGGTGGTGATCGGGGTGGTGTCGGGGATCGGTTCGTCGTCCCGCTGGTACCGCACCATTTTTCTCGAAGAAGTGGGCAAGGACTATGTCCGGACCGCCCGCGCCAAGGGCCTGCCGGAAACCGTGGTGTTCTTTCGCCATATTCTGAGAAACGCCCTCATCCCCATCCTGACCGGCGTGGTGGTGGTGATTCCGCTTCTCTTCATGGGTTCGCTCCTCACCGAATCCTTTTTCGGCGTGCCCGGGCTGGGCAGCTATACCATCGACGCCATCAACGCCCAGGATTTCGCCGTGGTGCGGTCGATGGTCTTTATCGGCTCGGTGCTCTACATCGTCGGCCTCATCCTGACCGATATTTCCTACACCCTGGTGGACCCCCGGATACGCTTCGAATGATGGGTTTTCAAGTCGTTCTGCTGTGGTCCGACCTGCTCATCTGGCTGCTGGTCGCCGTCGGCATCGGCGTGGGCGTTTTCATCGCCCGCAATCCGCCCCTGCTGGCGGCCTGGCGCCGGGTCGGCGCGAGCCGGGTGGGAATGGCGGCGGCCACCGTGCTGCTGGTCTTTGTCGTGGTCGGCCTGCTCGATTCCCTGCACTACCGGCGGCAACTCGACGGCAAGCCCGGACAGAAGGCGAGCTACGCCGTCGAAGTCCTGTCGCTCCTCGACGCGATCGCCGCGCCCCTGCGCAGCCGCAACGAAAAGACCTATTCCGAACCCTTCGCGACGAGGCTCTACGCCAAGGAAACCGTCGACGTCCCGGGCCGGGGCCAGGTGCGGGAATATCCCCGCCTCAAGTTCGGCGGCGCCCACCTGGGGGAACGGGAAGGCGAGGTGGCGGCCGACGTCGGCTTCACCGCCTTTCGCGCTGCGGTGATCGGCGTCTTGGCCTGGCTTGCCGTGGTCGCCGCGGCGATCGGGGCGGTGGCATGGCAAGGCGGCGTCTCCCACGGCGAGGCCGGGCGCCGGATCTGGGCCGGCGAAACCCGGTTCGCCTGGAACGCTGTGCTCGCCACCCTGGCCGCCGTCTTCCTGGTGGTCGTGCCGCTTCTCTGGCTGGCCGGCGGCTACCACGTCTTCGGCACCGACAAGGTGGGCCAGGACGTCCTCTACCAGGTGCTCAAGAGCGTGCGCACCGGCCTCATCATCGGCCTCGTCACGACCCTGGTGACCTTGCCTTTGGCGGTGTTGCTGGGCATCGTCGCCGGCTATTTCCGGGGCTGGGTCGACGACCTCATCCAGTATCTCTATACCGTGCTCAATTCCATTCCCGGCGTGCTCCTC
Source organism: Azonexaceae bacterium (assembly GCA_009469675.1). Classification (GTDB taxonomy): domain Bacteria; phylum Pseudomonadota; class Gammaproteobacteria; order Burkholderiales; family Rhodocyclaceae; genus SSSZ01. The sequence continues at coordinate 8,765 of SSSZ01000036.1, forward strand.
ATCGCCGCCGCGGTGCTCATGATGCAGGTGGTCATCGACACCCATCCCCAGTGGTTCTCCACCGCCGCCGAACGGGCCGACCTGCGCCTCCTCGCCCTTTGCTTCATCCTCGGCATCACCAGCTGGACGGGGCTGTGCCGGCTCCTGCGGGGCGAAACCCTGAAGCTGCGGGAACTGGAATACATCCAGGCGGCCCAGGCCTTCGGCGTCTCGTCCTGGCGCATCATCGTCCGCCACATCCTGCCCAACCTCATGCACATCGTCATCATCGCCCTGGTCATGGATTTTTCCGGCCTGGTGCTGGCCGAGGCGGTGCTGTCGTACGTCGGCATCGGCGTCGATCCCACCATGGTCAGTTTCGGCACCATGATTAACAACGCCCGCATGGAACTGGGCCGCGAGCCGGCAGTCTGGTGGTCCCTGGCTGCCGCCTTCGCCGCCATGTTCATCCTCGTCCTGGCCGCCAATCTCTTTGCCGACGCCGTGCGCGACGCCTTTGATCCGAGGGCGGCATGAGCCAACGAACCCAACGCCGAGGCGCCGAGGCGCAGGGAAGAACCTTGAACCGCGCCTCAACGATTTTCGCTGTGTCGCTGCGCCGCTGCGTTTCAATTCCGCATGTCTGATCCCCTCCTTTCCGTCCGCGACCTGCGCCTCGGTTTCACCGCCGGCCGCCGCGCCAAGACCCTGCTGGCGGTGGATGGCATCTCCTTTTCCGTGGGGTCCGGCGAGACCTTCGCACTCCTCGGCGAATCGGGCTGCGGCAAGTCGGCCACGGCGCAGGGGATCATGCGGCTCCTCCCGGGGGCCGGGCGGATCACCGGCGGCAGCGTGCGTCTGGCCGGAGAAGAGCTTCTCAACCTGGCCGAAGCCGACATGCGCCGCATCCGCGGCGCCCGCATGGCGATGATCTTCCAGGAGCCGGCCACCAGCCTCAACCCGGTGCTCACCGTCGGGCAGCAAATCGGCGAGGTGCTCTCCCGCCATCGCGGCCTGGCCGGCCCGGAGGCCGCAGCGGCCATGGCCGGACTCCTCAAACAGGTCGGTATCGCCGACCCCGAGCGGCGCCTCAACGAATATCCCTTCCAGCTTTCGGGGGGGATGAAGCAGCGGGTGATGATCGCCATCGCCCTGGCCGGCGAGCCGGAACTCCTCATCGCCGACGAACCGACCACCGCCCTGGACGTCACCGTCCAGGCCCAGATCCTCGATCTTCTCGCGGGGGTGCAGGCGGCCCGCGGCATGGGGCTGCTCCTCATCACCCACGACCTCGGCGTGGTGGCCCGCATGGCGAACCGCATCGGCGTCATGTACGCTGGCGAGCTGGTCGAGGTGGCGAGCCGGGAGGCCTTCTTCACGGCGCCGCAGCATCCCTACACCCGGGCGCTCTTCTCCGCGCTGCCCGAAGTGTCGCGCCGGGGCCATCCCCTGCTCACCATCCCCGGCCAGGTGCCTTCCCTGGAGGCAATGCCGGCGGGCTGCCGCTTCGCCGACCGCTGCGGCCAGGTCATGGCGGTGTGCCGGGAGCACTCGCCGCCCTGGCGGGAGATCGCCGGCGGCCATGCCGTACGCTGCCACTGGCAGGCGGCGGACGACGGGGAAGCCAACGGCAGTCCGGGCAAACGGGCCGAACTCCAGTCACCCGACCGGCATCTGCTGGAAGTCGCCGATCTCAAGGTCCATTTTTCCATCCGCCGAGGCATCCTGCAGCGCACTGTCGGCTACGTCAAAGCCGTCGACGGCGTTTCCCTGGCCCTGACGCCGGGCCGCACTCTCGCCCTGGTGGGCGAATCGGGCTGCGGCAAGACGACGGTGGGCAAAGCCATCCTGCAATTGATTGCGCCGACCGGCGGCAGCGTCCGCCTGGGCGCCACCGAACTGGTGGGGATGAAGCCCCGGCGTCTGCGGGCGGTGCGCCGCCACATGCAGATGGTTTTTCAGGATCCCTTCGCCTCCTTGAATCCGCGCCTGCGGGTCGGCGAGATCATCGCCGAGGGCATGGCGGCGCTGCGCGTCGGCAGCACGGCCGACCACGGGCCGGCGGTGGCGGCCTTGCTTGCCCAGGTCGGCCTGCCGGCCGAAGCGGCCGACCGTTTTCCCCACGAATTCTCCGGCGGCCAACGTCAGCGCATTGCCGTCGCTCGCGCCCTGGCGGTGCAGCCCGAACTCCTCATCTGCGACGAACCGACGTCGGCCCTCGACGTCTCGGTCCAGGCCCAGATTCTCAACCTCCTGAAAACCCTGCAGGAGGCCCTGGGTGTCGCCTACCTCTTCATCACCCACAACTTCGCCGTGGTCGAATACCTGGCCCACGATGTCGCGGTGATGTACCTGGGGCGCATCGTCGAGCGGGGCAGTGCCGAGGAGGTGCTGGGCAACCCGCGCCATCCCTATACCCGGGCGCTTCTCTCGGCGGTGCCCGTACCTCGGCTGGAAGGCCGGCCCGAGGCCATCAAACTGCCCGGCGAGACGCCGTCGCCGGCCAAGCCCCCGGCCGGCTGCCACTTCCATCCGCGCTGCATCCATGCCAGCGAGGCCTGCCGGCGCGACTACCCGGCCGGCACCCGGGTTTCCGAGACCCATACGGTGGTTTGCCACCTCTATCCATGAAAAGCGCGGCCCGGGGCCGCGTTCGCCAGGGGGGGGCGGAAAGGCTCAGGTACGGCGGCCGTGGACGGCGGCGACCTTGGCTCCCCGGGCCGCCGGTTTGGCGGCAAGGGATTTGGCCGGCGCCGCTTTGGCAACGGCTTTGCCTGTCGCCCGACCCGTGGCCTTGGCCGCCAGCTTGCCGCCCTTGGCCGGGCGGGCGAGCACGACCGCCTTGCCCTTGCCCGCCTTGGCGAATTTCTTGCTCCGGGGAGCGGGTTCGGGCAGGGCGATCTGGGGCAGCTTGGGCGCCGCGCCGGCCTCGTCCAGAGCGGCGCCGCCCTTGCCGCTCGGGACTAGCAGCAGGGCGCCGGTGCTGACCTTGATCTTGCCGTTCAGGCCATTGACGTGCTTCAGGTCGGAAAGGGAGATGCCGAAACGGGGCGCCACCTTTTCCAGCCGGTCGCCGGCCTTGAGGGTGTAAGCCTGCCACTGGGTGAGGGGAGCCTCGTGGTTTTCCAGGTTGGACTGGAAGGTTTCGAGTTTCTCCGCCGGGATGACTACCGGGGTGTCGGCCTTGATGACCGGGCGGTTGTGTCCCGGATTGAGGGCGACGAACTCGGTGATCGGCATTTCCGCCAGCTTGGCGGCGGTCTTCAGATCCATCGGCTGCTTGGTCTCGACGGTGGCGAAGTAGGGGCGGTTGAGGAGTTCGGGCAGCTTCAGTTCGGCCATCAGGCGCGGATTGCCGAAAATGTTCTTCAAGGCCTGCAGCTTGGGGACGTAATGCCGCGTCTCGTTCGGCATGGTGAGGCTGGAAAAATCGGTGGGCAGGCCCTTGGCGAGGTTTTTCTCGACCGCCCGCTTGACGGCGTTTTCGCCCCAGTTGTAGGAGGCCAGGGCGAGGTGCCAGTCGCTGTTCATCTCGTAGATGGCCTGCAGATAGTCAAGGGCGGCGCTGGTCGAGGCCAGGATGTCGCGCCGCTGGTCCTGCCACCAGTCCTGGGTCAGGTTGTAGCGCTTGCCGGTGGCCGGGATGAACTGCCACAGGCCGGAGGCGTGAGCGCGGGAATAGGCCATCGGATTGAAGGAACTTTCCACCATGGGCAGGAGGGCCAGTTCGGTGGGCATGCCGCGCTTTTCTAGTTCTTCGACGATGTGGTGCAGGTAGCGGCGGCTGCGCTCAACCATGCGGCGCAACATGTCCGGCCGGTTCTGGTACCACTGCTGGTGCATGAGGACGACGTCGTCGTTGAGGTTGGGCATCGAGAAACCGTTGCGGATGCGCACCCAAAGGTCTGAGGTTTCGGCGGTGAGGTCGATGGTGTCGGTGATGGCCGGGGCCGCCAAGACTTCATGGACGGCCAGGGCTTCGTGGGGCGCGACGGCGGGCGCCGCTTCCTGGGGAGAAAGCAGGGCGAGGGCCGGGAAGGATTCGAAAAACTGGGCCTGGGCCGGTGCCGCGAAGAAGGCGGCGACCAGGGCCGCGGCGCCGGTGCGCCGCAGAGACTGCGGGAAGAGCCGCGACAGAACGTTTCGATGCTGCATGAGGGGGCCTCCTGGCACGAACGGGGTCGACGAAAATCGTGAAATTATACCGGATCGGAGGCGAATATCCTTGATCCAGGTAGGGAAAATAAAAAACCGGCCGGAGCCGGTTTTCTATTTTTAAGGTGGCGGAGTGGACGGGACTCGAACCCGCGACCCCCGGCGTGACAGGCCGGTATTCTAACCGACTGAACTACCACTCCGCGCTTAAGACTTGGCGTCCCCACGGGGATTCGAACCCCGGTTACCGCCGTGAAAGGGCGGTGTCCTAGGCCTCTAGACGATGGGGACCCGGACGTTACTGCTGTTCTCTTTCACGGTTGCTTGGTGGAGGTAAGCGGGATCGAACCGCTGACCTCTTGCATGCCATGCAAGCGCTCTCCCAGCTGAGCTATACCCCCGTTGCCGTGAAAGAGCGCGCATTATAGGGAGGCAAAACGCTCTTGTAAACACCCTTTCGGCGATTTGTTAAATTTTCTCCCGGGCGAGCTTTTGCAGCACCCGCTCGCGGCCGATCAGGGCAATGACGGCGTCAACCGACGGGGTTTGCGCCTGGCCGGTGAGCATGACCCGCAGCGGCATGGCGAGCTTGGGCATCTTGAGGCCGTGCCGGGCGACGGTTTCCTTGATGAGGGCGTTGATGGCGGGGATCTCCCAGGCCACGCCGGCGATTCCCGCGGCGAAGTCGGCCAGGGCCGGGCGGGCCTCGTCGGAAAGATGCTGGGCCAGTAGTTCGGCGCTGGGTTCGACGTGGACATAGAAGGCTTCGACGGCGTCGGCCAGGACGTTCAGCGTGTTGCAGCGGTCGACGTAGAGGGCGACGGCCTGGGTGAGGTCGGGGCCGTCGGCGGTGGCGATGCCGCGGGCGGCGAGGCGGGGCTGCACCAGGGCGGCCAGCTCGGCGGCGGGAAGCTGCTTCATGTAGTGCTGGTTGAGCCAGAGAAGTTTTTCGGTATTGAACTGGGCGGCCGAGGCGGTGATGTGGTCGAGGTCGAACCATTCCACCAATTGCTGGCGGGAGAAGATTTCGTCGTCGCCGTGGGACCAGCCCAGCCGCGCCAGGTAATTGACGACGGCGTCCGGCAGGTAGCCGTCATCAAAGTACTGCATCACCGACACCGCGCCGTGGCGCTTGGACAGCTTGGTGCCGTCGTCGCCGAGGATCATCGAGAGGTGGGCGTACTGGGGAATGTCGGCGCCCAGGGCCGTGAGGATGTTGATCTGGCGCGGCGTGTTGTTCACATGGTCGTCGCCGCGGATGACGTGGGTGATGCCCATGTCCCAGTCGTCCACCACGACGCAGAAGTTATAGGTGGGGGTGCCGTCGGCGCGGGCGATGACGAGGTCGTCCAACTCGGCGTTGGCGAACTCGATGCGGCCCTTGACCTGGTCGGTCCAGGCGACGACGCCGTCCCTGGGGTTCTTGAAGCGCACCACCGGCGGCACGCCGGCCGGCACGGGGGGCAGGGTCTTGCCCGCCTCGGGGCGCCAGCGGCCGTCGTAGCGGGGCTTTTCCTTCCGCGCTTCCTGTTCGGCGCGCAGGGCATCGAGTTCTTCCCGGGTGGTGTAGCAGTAATAGGCGGTGCCCGCCTGGAGCATCTGCTGGATCACTTCCCTGTAGCGGTCCATGCGCTGCATCTGATAGAAGGGGCCTTCGTCGTGGTCGAGGCCCAGCCAGGCCATGCCGTCGATGATGGCCTGGACGGCTTCCGGCGTCGAGCGGGCGACGTCGGTGTCCTCGATGCGCAGGATGAACCTGCCCTCGCGGCGGCGGGCGTAGGCCCAGGAGAAGAGGGCGGTGCGGGCGCCGCCGATGTGGAGGAAACCGGTGGGGCTGGGGGCGAAACGGGTGCGGACTTGCGTCATGATGAAAAGGGCCGGGGTCTTGGAACAAAGGCCGCTATTCTATCCCGACCGGCGGTTTGACCACCCCCGCGACTTGTGGTTAAATGCGCGCCTCCCAAACGGGCGGCTAGCTCAGCGGTAGAGCACTGCCTTCACACGGCAGGGGTCACAGGTTCGAACCCTGTGCCGCCCACCAGTTGCAAGCAAAAAAGGTCACGGTCGGTGACCTTTTTGCTTTCCGGCGCAACCGCGTTACGATGCCGCCATCCCGTCAACCGCCTGCCGGTGCCTCCCCATGACCCAGACCGACGCCAAACAGCCTTCCCGCCGCAACGTCGTTCTCGAAACCCTGCGCGGCAGCTTTGCCGTCTTCCGCGACTGCCGGCCCCTGGCCCTGGGCATCCACAAGACGATACGCGAGCGTTTTCCCGCAATGGACGTCGGCCAGTTGCGCACGGCGATGCGCATCCATACCGCGTCGACGCCCTACCTGAAGGCCCTGGCCAAGAGCGAATCCCGTTTCGATTTGGAAGGGCAGCCCGCCGGCGAGGTGACGCCGGAGCAGCGGGAGCAGGCCGCCAAGGATCTGCGCGAGCGCTTCAAGAAGGCGGCCGACCGGCGGCGCGAAGACAAGGAAGCCGAACTGCGCCAGGAGAAGCTCCTCCAGCTGGCGCAGAAATTCAATTCGCGCTGAGTTCGCTGGGGATTCCGGCACCGTGATCGGCTGGCGTCAATCCCGGGTCGAGTCGATCGAACTCCGCGGCCTGCGGTACAGCGTCCGCCATTGGGGCGAGGCCGAGGCACCCCTGGTGTTCTTCCTGCACGGCTGGATGGACGCATCGGCCACTTTCCAGTTCGTGGTCGATGCCCTGGCCCGGGACTGGCATGTCGTGGCGCCGGACTGGCGGGGCTACGGCGCCTCCCAATGGCTTTCCCGCCCGTACTGGTTCGCCGATTACTACGCCGACCTCGACGAACTGCTCCGCCACTATTCGCCCCATCGTCCGGCTCGCCTGGTCGGTCATAGCATGGGGGCGAACATCGCCGCCATCTATGCTGGCAGCCGGCCCGAGCGGGTGGGGCAACTGGCCATGCTCGATTTCCTCGGCCTCAAGACCCCCGACCCGGCTGCAGCCCCGGCTAGCCTGGGCAAATGGCTGGCCGGCCTTGAGGAAACGCCGGAACTGCGGCTGTACCGCGACCGGGCGGCCCTGGCGCGCCGCCTGTGCTTTGCCAACCCCCGCCTGACTCCCGAGCGGGCCGGATTCCTCGCCGCCCACGTCGGCCACGTCCGGGCCGACGGCCAGGTCGCCATGGCCTGCGATCCCTGGCACAAGATCGCCGCCCCCACCCCCTACCGCGTCGACGACGCGCTTGCCTGCTGGCGGGCGATCACCGCGCCGGTGCTCATGCTGGTGGCGGAACGGGGGTTCGTCCGCCAGCGCTTCGGCGACGACCCCGCGGAATACGAGCGGCGCACCGCCTGCTTTGCACGGCTCCAGGTCGTGACCGTTCCCGATGCCGGCCACAACCTCCAGCACGATCAGCCGGAACGGGTCGCCCAGGCCCTCGACGCCTTTCTCAGCCGGGACTGATCCGGCTAAGGCAGGCCCTTGCCCCAGTAGGCGGCGACTTCGAGCATGCGGTTGGCGAAGCCCCATTCATTGTCGAACCAGATGAAGAGGTTGGCGAGCCGGTCGCCGCTCATCCGCGTCTGGCTGGCGTCCACGATGGCCGAATGCGGGCTGTGGATGAAGTCGGTGGAGGCGTGCGGGTCGTCGGAGTAGGCGAGCCGGCTGGCCAGGCCGTCGTCGGCGGCGGCCCGGAGCACGGCGTTGATCGCCGCCACCGAGGCCGGCCGCTGCAGGCAGGCCGTCAGGTCGATGGCCGAGACGTTGGGTACCGGTACGCGGACGGCCTTGGCATCGATCCGCCCTGCCAGGCCGGGCAAGAGGCGCTCGACGCCGCGGGCCAGACCGGTCGAAACCGGGATCATCGACTGCATGGCCGAACGGGTGCGGCGCAGATCGGCGTGGTGGTAGCCGTCGATCAGGGGCTGGTCGTTCATCACCGAATGGAGCGTCGTCAGCAGGGCGCGGTCGATCCCGAAGTGCTGATCGAGGAGGGCGAGCACCGGCACGATGGCGTTGGTGGTGCACGAGGCCGCCGAAACCAGCCGTTCCCGGCCCGTCAGGAGACCATGGTTCATACCGTAGACGATGGTCTGATCGACGTCGGCGGCGCTCTGGCCGGGCTGCGACAACAGAAGGCGCGGGCAACCGGCGGCCAGGAAGGCTTCGAGCTCGTGGCGCTGGCTGTAGCGTCCCGACGCCTCGACCAGGAGGTCGATCCCGAGGTCGTGCCAGGCAACGCCTGCCGGCGTTGTGGCATGGGATACGGCGATGGCCTGGCCGTCGACGATCATCGACTCGCCGCGGACCTCCACCTGTCCCGGGAAACGCCCGTGGGTCGAATCGAAACGGGTGAGATAGGCCATGCTTTCGCTGTCGGCCGGTTCGTTGATGGCGACGACGGCCAGTTCCCGGCGCAGCGGGGATTCGTGCAAGGCACGCAGGAAACAGCGGCCGATGCGGCCGTAGCCGTTGATGGCGATACGTAGGCTCATGGGGTGGGACGGCGTGCGGGAAAACGAATGGGGTCGGGTCGCCGCAGGGCGACCGGGCTGGACGAGGGGGCGCAGAGTAGCACGATCCGGGAAAAGCGTGAAAAAGTTGGCAATTATGGCTCTACGCGGGGAAAAATCCCTCGTTCGTGCGGCGATCCGTCGCTTTTCGTCACCATTTGTGCGGTGTTTGTCACGCTTGGGTTCCGCTGGAAAGAAAGGGGTCCGACTCCTATGCTATTCTGCACCGCAAGCCTGGGGGCAGACTTACGGCCGCCGATTTTTCCGCTTGGGGACAAAGGACAGTTGAAATAAAGATGGCTACGGGGCAACTATCGTCATTGCATGCGAAATCGCCTTCCGGTTCCGGACCACGGGACATCCGGGCAAAGCTCGCCATGGCTCGCCTGCCTTCGATGCCCCAGATTCTCCTGCGCCTCATCGACCTCTGCCATCAGGAAGATGCCAGCATGTCCGAACTGGCGGCGGTCATCAGCCGCGATGCCGGCATGGCCGCCAAGGTCTTTGCTGTCGCTTCTTCCGCCTCCTTCCATGGCCGCGGCCGGCCGGCCACCCTCGAGCAGTGCCTGGCGCTGCTCGGCATGAACGCCATCAAAACCATCGTCATCAATGAATCGGTGATGCAGGTCTTCAACCGGTTTACTTCGGGTCACGGCGTCGATCTCAAGCGCTTCTGGGGGCATTCGCTGCGCTGTGCGCTGATCGCACGGGAACTGGCCCGGCGGATGGACCATGCCAGTCCCGAGGAAGCCTATCTCGGCGGCCTGCTCCACGATGTCGGGCAACTCGCCATCCTCGCCACTGACCCCGAAACCTATTCGCGGATGTTCTACGAATTCGAGGACAACCACGCCCTTTGCGCCCGGGAGACCGAAGTCTTCGCGGTAAATCACGCCGAAGTCGGCGCCTGGCTGGTGGAAAAATGGGAGCTTGACTCCTTCCTTTGCGACAGCGTTCTGTATCACCATGAATCGGCGGACCGCGTCGCCGCGGCGCACCCGCTGGTGCGCATCGTCCTGCTTGCCAATCGTCTGTCGGTCATCCACGGGCGGGAACCCAGCGAAGAGGAAAACGCCCTGACCGCGCTCTGCGGCGTGGCCATCTCCGACCTGGGTGGCCTTCTTGAGGCGGTTGAAATCGAATTGGTCACCACGGCCAAGCAACTCGGAATCGAACTGGCCAATCCGCCGACGGCCGGCGACAGCCCTGCCAAGTCGTTGGAAGAGTCCGAAACCGCCAGGCTCGCTGCCCGCATTCAGGACATCATCCTGGTGGACCGCATGCTGGCCGCTCCCGGCGGCCCGGAAAACCCCGACAACCGGCTGCAAAGCCTCGCCCGGGCGACCAAAGTCCTGTTCGACGCAGAACCGGCCCTGTGGTTCGAAGCGACCAACGGGGGCGGGCGTTTCGAGGCGCGGCCGCTGGCCATCCGCTCGTCGCGCCTGGCGCAGCTCGAATTCACCCGCGGACGGGGCGAATCCCTGCTCGCCAAATCCCTCGACGACGGGCCGACGCTGGTCCTCAACGACGGCCCCCGGGGTCATATTCTCGACGACCAGATGCTCCGCCTGGCCGGAGGCGAAGGTGTACTCTTCCTGCCCCTGCGCACCCGGCGCCTGGCCGCCGGCGTCATGGTGGTGCGCGTCGAAACGCCCGCCCAGGCGGCCATCCTGCGGGAAAGAACCGATTGCCTGGCCTACTTCGGCCGGGTCGCCGCCGAGCAATTGGCCGGCGAGTCCCGCCCGGCCGAGGACTCGGAAGGGTACAAGACGCGGATCAACAGCCTGGTGCACGAAATCAGCAATCCGCTGTCGATCATCCGCAACTACCTTCACATTCTTGAAGCCGAATGCGCCGAGAAAGCCATCGGCCAGCCGGAAATCGGCGTGGTGCGCGGCGAGATCGACCGGGTGGGCAAGATTCTCCAGTCGGTCCGCACCGAAAAGGAAAAGAAGAAGGCCGCCGGTCCGATCCAGGTCAATCTCAACCGCGTCATCGAAGACCTGGTCGCCCTCTGTCGCGGGTCGCTGGCCGTCAATACCGCCACCGAGATCAAGCTCGATCTGGCGCAGGAGCTGCCGGAAATCGTTTCCGACGCCGACGGCTTGAAACAACTGCTGCTGAATCTCATCAAGAATTCCATCGAAGCCATGCCCGAAGGCGGGGTGATTCGCGTTACCACGGCCCCCTGGGGTTCCGGCTCGGGCCCCTCGCACGCCGAAATCGCCGTCGAGGACGATGGGCCGGGCATCCCCAAGGAAATCCTCGCCCGCCTCTACCAGCAAGTCACCAGTACCAAGGGCGGGCAACACCAGGGTCTCGGTCTGGCCATCGTCGGCCAACTGGTCCGCGACCTGCGCGGCCTCATCAACTGCCGCTCCAGTGCGCAGGGGACGCGCTTCCAGGTATTATTGCCGTTCTCCGGAAAGTAATAATTCCCGCCGCTTCACGGTTACAATGGCCGGGCAGTTTCCCGTTTCGTTACCGATGGGTGCGACTTGTTTATTCCTGACTTGCCTCATGCTGGTGAAGTGCCCTCGGGGTTTTCCCTCGAGGACGTAAAGCTACTGGTGGTGGACGACGAACCGCTCCTGCGCGACAGCCTTTGCGCCGTCCTCAGGAAGAGCGGCTATTCCACCCAGCCCTGCGACAGCGGGCAAGCCGCCCTGACCATGCTGATGGCGGGCGGCGTCGACCTCATCCTCCTCGACCTCCATCTCGGCGATATCGACGGCCTTGACCTCCTGGGCATGATCCGCAGCGCCGGGATCGATACTGCCGTCATCGTGGTCAGCGGCGATTCCCTGGTCGAATCGGCGATCGGCGCCTTGCGCCTGGGGGCCAGCGACTACCTGCGCAAACCTTACGAAGTCGAGGTCTTGCTGCATACCGTGCGGCGCGTCCTGCACCGCCGCTATCTCGAACGGGCCAATCGGGAAATCGCCCGGCAGCTCGAGAACTCCGAATTCATGCACCGCTTCCTGGTGGAGGCTTCGCCCGACCTGATCTTCACCCTCGACGCCGAGTTCCGCTTCACCTTTCTCAGCGATCGCGCCGTCAATCTCATCGGCTATTCACCCAAGGATTTGCAGGGTGGATCGGTTTTTTCCCTGGTCGCCCCCGACGACGCCGACAAGCTTCGTTATACCCTGGAGCGCGTCGATTCCGGCCAGCGCACCGTCGAAATCCGCATCCTGCGCAACGGCGAACTGCCCGAGGTCAGGCATTTCGACGTGGTTCTCGTGCCGGCGCGGTTTTCTCCCAACCAGTCGGCCAAGAAAGTCGAGTTTTCCAGCTACATCTACGGCATTGCCCGGGACGTCACGGAAAAGAAACTGGCCGAAGACCGCCTCGCTCACCTGGCCTACCACGACGTGCTTACCGGCCTGCCCAACCGGGCGCTTTTTTGCGACCGCCTCGGCCTGTCCATGGTCCAGGCCAAGCGCAGCGGCACCAAGGTGGCGGTGATGTTCGTGGACCTCGACCGCTTCAAGCTGGCCAACGACACCTTCGGCCACCTCAAGGGCGATGAACTGCTCAAGAAAGTCGCCCAGCGGCTCCAGTCCGGCCTGCGCGAAATGGATACCTTGGCCCGCCTGGGGGGCGATGAATTCACCGTTCTGCTGACCGGTCTCAATGCCGTCGAGGATGCCGGCGTGGTGGCCCATAAACTGGTCGCCGACATGGCCGACCCGTTTCTCATCGACGGCTCCGAAGTCTTCCTCACCGCCAGCATCGGCATTTCGATCTTCCCCCGGGACGGCGACGACATCGAAACCCTGGTCCGCCACGCCGACATCGCCATGTACCACGTCAAGACCCAGGGCAAGAACGGGTTCGGCTATTTCCTGCCCGACATGGGGGAGATTTCCAGCCGCCGCTTCAACCTGGAAAACGAAATCCGGCGGGCCATCGACCAAGACCAGTTCGAGCTTTATTACCAACCCCAGGTCGATTGCGAAAGCCAGAGGGTGATCGGGTGCGAAGCCTTGATCCGCTGGCATCACCCGACCCGGGGCGTGGTCGCGGCAGGGGGGTTCCTGCCGGTGGTGCAGGAAATCGGGATGATGGGCAGCCTTACCTATTGGGTCATCGAAAGGGCCTGCCGCGACCTCACCGCCTGGTGGGCCAAGGGCCTCGACATGCCGCGCATGGCCGTCAATATTTCGCCGGTGGTTCTCGAAGACGGGGATTTCGGCGACCGCCTGACCGGCATTCTCGACCGCCACGGCATTCCCCACTCGAAGTTCGAAATCGAACTTACCGAGAACGTTTTCATCGCCGACCAGCAGACCGTCTCGTCCCGTCTGGCCAGCCTGGCGCGCAGCGGCATTCGCATCGCCATCGACGATTTCGGAACGCAGTACTCGTCCTTGAGCTACCTGCGCAACCTGCCGGTGGATACGATCAAGATCGACCAGTGCTTCGTCCGGGAAATCGAGCAGGGGCGCGAGGATTCGACCATCATCCGGGCCATCGTGGCGATCGCCTCGGGCCTCGGCCTGCACGTCGTCGCCGAAGGCGTCGAGACGACGCTCCAGGCCAGCTTTCTCAAGACGGTCGGGGCGCGGGAAATGCAGGGCTTCCTGTTCGGCCGGCCGATGGGCTTCAACGACTTTTCCAGCCTGTTGTCGAGCGAAGGCGCCGTCGCTCACTAATCCGTTCGGCAAAAAAAGCCGCCCCAGCGGGCGGCGGGCAAACGTAGCGGGGATTTCTCGGAGGAGAGGCTACGGGCGTGGTCGACTGGATCGGCCGTGCCAGCCTGAAGTCTCCGCCAGGAGGCTGTCATCGGCCTGACGCTCGGCTAGGTGTATTCCTCTAATAAAGCGCTTGCACCCCCCGGAAGAATTGCCTATGATTCAAACAAACGTATGAATCACGTCGTGACCCCATGGCCGAAAACCGCTCCTCCGATACCCGCGAACGCATTCTTGACGCTGCCGAACGCCTGTTCATGGCTCACGGCTACGAGGGCACGTCCATGCGCCAGATTACCGGCGAGGCCGGGGTCAATCTGGCGGCGGTCAATTACCATTTCGGCTCCAAGGAATCCCTCATGCAGGAGGTTTTCCGGCGCCGCCTCGACTGGTTGAACGACGAACGTCTGCGCGTGCTCGACGCCATGGAAAAGGAGGCGGCAGGCAAGCCCCTCAAGCCGTCCCAGATCGTCGATGCCTTTTTCGGCACCCTGCTGCGCATGGCCGACGACGAGGAGCACGGTGGGAAAATCTTTCTCCGTCTGCTCGGCCGCACCTTGACCGAACCTTCGGAATTCATCCGCACCTTTCTCGCCCACGAGTACGCCTACGTCATGGAGCGTTTCAAGGAGGCGCTCTTTCGCTCCCTGCCCGACGTGCCCAAGGCCGAGATCGTCTGGCGCTTCCACTTCATGCTCGGTGCGACGTCCTACGCCATTGCCGGAACCGATGCCCTGCGCTTGGTGACCGACTGGCAGATCGAGGATTCCGAGCCGGAGGACCGGGCTGACCGCCTCCTGCCCCGCCTCATGTCCTTTCTTCTCGGCGGACTGCGGGCGCCCCTGCCGGGCGGCGACCATCAAAGCAAAACAGAGGCCGCCTGAAGAGCGGCCCGAAGCCATTCAAGGAGACTGTCCATGACCCATTCGATCATTGCTCTGCTCGGTGCTGTAGCGCTCCTGGCTTTGGTCGGCCTGATCGCTGTCCGCCCCTTGCGGCGGGTGGTGCTCAGCCGGCCGATTTTTTCTACCTACCGCAAGGTGCTGCCGCAAATGTCGGATACCGAGCGTGATGCCCTGGAAGCGGGCACGGTCTGGTGGGAAGGCGAACTGTTCCGGGGCGACCCGGATTGGCGGAAGCTGCACGCCTATCCCAAGCCGACCCTCACCGCCGCCGAGCAGTCCTTCATGGACAACGAGGTCGAAACGGCATGCGGCCTGGTCGATGACTGGCAGGTCACCCACGAGCTCTACGACCTGCCGGCCGAGGCCTGGCGCTACATCAAGGACAAGGGTTTCCTCGGGATGATAATCCCCCGGAAATACGGCGGCCTTGAGTTTTCCGCCTATGGCCACTCCCAGGTCGTGACCAAGCTGTCGACCCGCTGTTCCGCCCTGGCGGTTTCGGTGATGGTGCCCAATTCCCTCGGCCCGGCCGAGTTGCTCCTCCACTACGGTACGGAAGAACAGAAGAACCATTTCCTGCCCCGCCTGGCCAAGGGCCAGGAGATTCCCGCCTTCGCCCTGACCAGCCCCTGGGCCGGTTCGGACGCCGCTTCCATTCCCGACCACGGCATCGTCTGCAAGGGGGTCTGGCAGGGCAGGGAAGTTCTTGGCATGCGCGTCACCTGGGACAAGCGCTACATCACCCTGGCCCCGGTGTGCACCATCTTGGGCCTGGCTTTCCGGCTCTACGACCCGGACGGCTTCCTGGGCTGCAAGAAGGATCTCGGCATCACCTGTGCATTGGTTCCCTACGACCATCCGGGCGTCGATACCGGCCGCCGCCACTTCCCCCTCAACGCCATGTTCATGAACGGCCCGACACGGGGCAAGGACGTCTTCATGCCGCTCGATTTCATTATCGGCGGGCCGAAGATGGCAGGGCAGGGCTGGCGCATGCTCATGGAGTGCCTGGCTGCCGGCCGCTCCATTTCGCTGCCCTCGTCCAATACCGGCATGGCCCAGGTGACGGCCCGCGCCGTCGGTGGCTACGCTCGGGTGCGCAGCCAGTTCAAGATGGCCGTCGGCCGCTTCGAGGGGGTCGAGGAAGCACTGACCCGCATCGGCGCCTACACCTACATGATGGACGCCACCCGCAAGATGACTGCGGGGGCCGTCGATCTCGGGGAAAAGCCGTCGGTGGTGTCGGCCATCGCCAAGTATCACGTCACCGAGCGGGCCCGCCAGGTGGTCAATGACGGCATGGACGTGGTGGGCGGCAAGGGTATCTGCCTCGGGCCTTCCAACTTCCTTGGCCGCGCCTACCAACAGGTGCCCATCGGCATCACCGTCGAAGGTGCCAATATCCTGACCCGCAGCCTCATCATCTTCGGCCAGGGGGCGATCCGTTGCCATCCTTACCTGCTCGCCGAAATGCAGGCCGCCCAGAATCCGGATACCGCCCGGGGCCTGGTCGATTTCGACAAGGCGCTGTGGGGCCATACCGCCTACACCATCAGCCATGGCGTGCGCGCCCTCTGGCTGGGCTTGACCGGTTCGCACTTCGTCGGCGTCGACGCCGACGTGGCGCCAGAAACCAAACGCTACTACCAGCAACTCACACGGTTTTCCTCGGCGTTTTCCTTCCTCTCCGACATTTCGCTTCTGGTTCTCGGCGGCAGCGTCAAACGGCGGGAGAAGCTCTCGGCCCGCCTGGGCGACATCCTCGCCCAGATGTACCTGATGTCCTGCACCCTCAAGCGTTTCGAGGACGAGGGGCGGCAGGCCGAGGATGCGCCCCTCATGCACTGGGCGATGTGGGACGCCATGTACAAGGCACAGCAGGCCTTCGACGGGGTGATCGCCAATTTCCCCAATCGCTTCATCGCCGCCTTCCTGCATCGCAGCATCTTCCCCTGGGGCCACCCCTACGTCGTGCCTTCCGACGATCTCGGCCACGAGGTCGCCAAGCGGCTCATCACCCCCTCGGCCACCCGCGATCGCCTGACCGCCGAAGCGTACTTGCCCAAGTCCAGCGACCAGCCGGTCGGCGCCATCGAACTGGCTCTGGCCGCCACCCTGGAGGCGGAGGCGATCGAGGCCAAGATCAGGGAAGCGGAGAAACAGGGGCGCTTCGAAGGCAACCCCCAGGCCAACGTGCGGGATATCGCCCAGGCGGCGGTCGAGGCCGGGGTCATCACGGCAGCGGAATTCGAAGTCATGAAGCGGCGCAACGCGCTCCGCGACATCGTCGTCCATGTCGACGACTTTCCCTTCGACTATGGTGTAGCGACCGCTACGAAACCGGCGGATAGCCGTAAAGCCGCCTGAGGCCGCAGCATGTCCTTCACCCCGATCTACGTGGTGGACGGCGCCCGTACGCCGTTTCTCAAGGCCCGTAGCGGCCCCGGTCCTTTCGCCGCCGCCGATCTGGCGGTCCAGGCCGGGCGCAGTCTCCTGCTGCGGCAAGCTTTCCTGCCCACCGACCTCGACGAGGTCATTGTCGGCTGTGCCGGACCTTCGCCGGACGAAATCAACATCGGCCGGGTCGTGGCGCTCCGCCTGGGCTGCGGCCAGAAGGTGCCGGGCTGGACGGTGATGCGCAACTGCGCCAGCGGCATGCAGGCGCTCGATTCGGCCATTGCCAATATCCAGTGCGGGCGCTCCCAGCTGGTCCTGGCCGGCGGCGTCGATGCGCTGTCCCGGGCGCCGCTCCTCTATTCGGACGCCATGGTCCTGTGGTTCGCCGCCTTGATGCAAGCCCGGACGGCCGGCGAAAAAGCCCGCCACTTCCTCAAACTCAAGCCGTCGGCCCTGCTGTCGCCGGTGATCGGCCTATTGAAAGGCCTCACCGATCCAGTGGTCGGCCTTTCCATGGGGCAGACGGCCGAGAACCTCGCCTGGCGCTTCGGCATCGGCCGGGGCGAGATGGACGAATTTTCGGCCCGCAGCCACCAGCGCGCCGTCGCCGGCCGCCAAGCCGGCGCCTTTGGCGAGATCGTTCCCCTGGTGGATGGCGACGGCAAGGTTTACGCCGAAGACGACGGCGTTCGCCCCGATTCGTCGGCCGCCGGGTTGGCCAAGCTCAAGCCGGTATTCGACAAGCCCTACGGCAACATCACCGCCGGCAACAGTTCCCAGGTCAGCGACGGGGCGGCCTGGCTGATCCTCGCCTCGGCCGCGGCGGTCGATCAATGGCGGCTGGAGCCGCTGGGCAAGATCGTCGACAGCCAATGGGCCGGCCTCGACCCGGCCCAGATGGGCCTGGGGCCGGTCCACGCCGCCACCCCCATCCTGCAGCGCCAGGGCCTGGGACTCAACGACCCCGATCTCTGGGAAATCAACGAAGCCTTTGCCGCCCAGGTGATGGGCTGCCTGCGGGCCTGGAACGACGCCGGCTATTGCCGCGAGCAGCTCGAAAGCCAACCCTGGGGCCGACTCGACGAGAACAAACTCAACGTCGACGGCGGTGCTGTCGCCATCGGCCACCCGGTCGGCGCTTCCGGGGCGCGGATCGTGCTGCATCTGCTGCACGCCTTACGCGCCCGGCAGAAAAGGCGCGGCATCGCCTCGATCTGTATCGGCGGCGGCCAGGGCGGCGCCATGCTGGTGGAGACCCTATGAATCATCACCAACACTGGCGGCTCGAGCGCGACGACGACGGCCTGGTGTGGCTCAGCCTCGACAAGGCCGGTGCCGCAGCCAACGCCCTGAGCGCCGAAGTCCTCGACGAACTGGGGCAGGTTCTCGATCAGCTCGACCTCTACCCGCCCAAAGGCCTGATCGTGCGCTCGGCCAAGGCCGCCGGCTTTATCGCCGGGGCCGACATCGAGGAATTCACCCGTCTCGACACCCCGGAAAAGGGGCGCCAACTGGTGGCCCGCGGCTGGAACCTTTTCAACCGGCTGGCTGCCGTTCCCTATCCGACCCTGGCCCTGATCCGCGGCCATTGCCTGGGCGGCGGCCTCGAACTCGCCCTGGCCTGCCGCTACCGCGTCGCCGTCGACGAGGCAGGCACCAGGCTTGGCCTGCCCGAGGTCATGCTCGGCATCTTTCCGGGGTGGGGCGGCATGAAACGCCTTCCCGAACTGGTCGGCCCCCAGCTTGCCCTCGACCTCATGCTCACGGGCAAGACCGTCGACGCCAGAAAGGCCAAGAAGCTGGGCCTGGCCGACCTCTGCGTCGCCCCCCGGGTGATGGACGCGAGCGCCCGCGGGCTGGTCCTTTCCGGCCGGGCTCCGGGGCGGGCCACCGGCCTCAAGGCCCTCTTCAACGCCTGGCCGTTCCGCAACCTGGTAGCGGCCAAGGCGCGCCAGCAGGTGGCAGCCAAGGCCCGGCCCGAGCATTATCCGGCGCCCTATGCCATCATCGACATCTGGGCCCGCCGGGGCGGCAACGCCCTCCTGGCGCCGGATCTGGTCGATGGCATCGTGGCCTCGCCCACCGCCCGCAACCTGGTACGGGTGTTCTTCCTGCAGGAACGCCTCAAGGGCTTCGGCAAGGATTCCGACTTCAAGGCCCAACGGGTCCACGTCGTCGGGGCCGGCGTCATGGGGGGTGACGTCGCCGCCTGGTGCGCCTTGCGGGGTATGACCGTCACCCTCCAGGACCAGAACCTCGACCGCATCGCGCCGGTTCTCAAGCGGGCCGCCGCCCTGTTCAAGCGGCGTCTGCGTGACCCCCGCCAGGCCCGGGCTGCCTTTGACCGCCTGATCCCCGACCCGGCCGGCCACGGCATTCCCCACGCCGACGTGGTCATCGAGGCGATCTTCGAGGATGTGGCCGCCAAGCAGGCGCTTTTCCGGACCATCGAACCGCGCCTCAAAGCGGGCGCGGTCCTCGCCACCAATACCTCAAGCCTGCGGCTGGAGGATTTGCGGCCGGTGCTGCGCCAACCCGAACGCCTGGTCGGCATCCATTTCTTCAATCCCGTCGCCATGATGCCGCTGGTCGAAGTCGTCGCCGCCGAAAACGCCGACGCGACGGCCCTCGCCAAGGCCTGCGCCTTCGTCCGCCAGATCGACAAGCTGCCCCTGCCAGTGAAGAGCGCTCCGGGTTTCCTGGTCAACGCCGTGCTGGCCCCCTACATGCTTGAAGCCATGCGTTGCGTCGACGAAGGCCTCGCACCGGAAACCATCGACGAAGCCATGCTCGCCTTCGGCATGCCCATGGGGCCGATCGAACTGGCCGACACCGTCGGCCTCGACATCGCCATGGCCGCCGGGAAACAGCTGGCCGGCGGGGCCGAGCCGCCCCGGTGTCTGCTGCACCGGGTGGACCAAGGGCAGCTCGGAAAGAAAACTGGCCAGGGCTTCTACGGCTGGGCCGAAGGCCGGCCGCGCAAGGCCGCGGCGGGGAAACCTCCGGCCGGGCTGGCGTCCCGCCTGGTCCGGCCGCTCATCGACCGGGCCGGCCGCCTGGTGGCCGAAACGGTAGTCGCCGATGCCGAACTGGCCGACGCCGGCGTCATTTTCGGCACCGGCTTCGCCCCCTTCACCGGCGGACCGCTCAATTACCAAAAAAATGCTGGCTGAGAGTGTGGCGTTATACCAACAGCACAATCCCGGCGGCACAGAATTAGCTGGCTTTAAAACGCGTGTTTGAGTTGTAATCGTCAAAAAAACAGGAAAAACCATTTTCCAGTATCAACATTTACAAGGAGACTATCCGATGTCAAAGGGAACTACACTGCGCCTGATTCCGGCTCTGCTGGCGGTGGCATTTTCGGGGAGCGCCAGCGCTTCAGGCTTTCAACTGCTGGAACAGAACGCGAGCGGCATCGGCAATGCGTACGCGGGTTCGGCGGCGGTAGCCGAGAACGCCAGTACCATCTTCTTTAACCCGGCCGGCATGACCCAGTTGCAGGCCCGCGAGGTGTCGGTCGGCGTCTCGGCGATCAGCACCAGTTTCAAGTTTTCCAATGACGGCGCATCGAGCGTCGGTTCCTTCGCGACCGCCGGCAACGGTGGCGACGGCGGTGGTTGGGGCTTCGTCCCCAACGGCTACGTCTCCTGGGCGCTCTCCAAGGATTTGTACCTGGGGCTGGGGGTTGGCGCTCCCTTCGGTCTGAAGGTCGAATACGACAAGAGTTGGATCGGCGCGGCCCAGTCTACCAGCTTCGACATCAAGACCTATAACCTCAATCCGTCCATTGCCTATCGCGTCAACGATACGGTTTCGGTCGGCTTCGGCCTGAACTGGCAACGCATCGAGGCCGAATATCTGCGGCAGGCCGGCACTACGGCCGGTACCTCGCTAGTGCAAGTCAAAATGAAGCTTGATGACGATTCCTGGGGCTGGAACGCCGGGCTGTTGTTCAAGCTTTCTCCGGCGACCAAGATCGGGGTTTCGTATCGGTCCGAGGTGAAATACAAGACCAAGGGCAACGTCGCATTGTCTAGCGACGGCAGCGCGCTCGGCAACGCCACACTTGCCGGGTTGGTAGGAGCGGGCCGGGCGAGCGACGTCAAGGCTAAAATCGATGTTCCCGACACTGTTGTACTGAGTGGGACGCATCAACTCAACGATCGCTGGGAACTGCTGGGTGATGTTTCCTGGACCGGCTGGAGTTCGATTCCGAAAGTCGATATTTTCCGCACCTCGGGTGTCCTCAATGGCCAGATCGCCCAAACCCTCGATACCCGCTTCCGTGACACGTGGCGGTTCGCCGTCGGCGCCAATTACCGGATTGACGATGCCTGGAAGCTCAAACTCGGCGTGGCCTACGACCAGACACCGGTGCCCAACGCAGCCCACCGGCTGACTTCCCTGCCGGACAATGACCGCACCTGGT
The DNA here is from genome assembly GCA_009469675.1 of Azonexaceae bacterium. Classification (GTDB taxonomy): domain Bacteria; phylum Pseudomonadota; class Gammaproteobacteria; order Burkholderiales; family Rhodocyclaceae; genus SSSZ01. The sequence continues at coordinate 29,819 of SSSZ01000036.1, forward strand.
TGTCGGTAGGCGCACAATGGCGCCCCAACAAAACGTCGACCCTGGACATGGGCTTGACCTATCTCTACGTCAAGGATCCCAAGATCAGCAACGATCAGCGTGCGGACGTCCGCGGTCTGGTCAGCGGGAGCTACGACGCGTCGATCTGGATTCTCGGCGCCCAATATTCGATGGCCTTCTGATCGCCGAATACCTTGCGTTCAAGCCCCGGTTCGCCGGGGTTTTTTTTGAATGGTTCACCTAGAAAACACCTTGACCGGGGCTGGTGCTGTTCTATAATTCAAACGTTCGTTTTAGATCGCCCTTCGGCGATTTTCTGCAGAATCAATAGTCAAAGGAGAACCGCTTGAACAAGCTGATCGTCAAGAAAGCCGCGGTGCTGGGGGCGGGGGTGATGGGGGCGCAGATTGCCGCCCATTTGGCCAACGCCAACGTGCCGGTGGTGCTTTTCGACCTGCCGGCCAAGGAGGGTGACAAGAACGGCATCGTCACCAAGGCCCTGAACGGCCTCAAGAAACTCGATCCGGCGCCGCTGGCCAGCAAGGACAAGTTGAAGTACATCGACGCCGCCAATTACGAGGAGCACCTGCCCCTTCTGGCGGATTGCGATCTGGTGATCGAGGCCATCGCCGAACGCATGGACTGGAAACACGATCTCTACGGCAAGATCGCCCCCCATCTGGCGCCGGGAGCGATTCTCGCTTCGAATACTTCCGGCCTGTCGATCAATACCCTTGCCGAAAGCCTGCCGGCCACGATCCGCCCCCGTTTCTGCGGCATCCATTTCTTCAATCCGCCACGCTACATGCAGCTCGTCGAGATCATCGCCACCCGGAGCACCGACGCGACCACCCTCGATGCCCTCGAAACCTGGCTGACCTCCCGGCTCGGCAAGGGAGTCATCCGCGCCCTCGACACGCCGAACTTCGTCGCCAACCGCATCGGCGTTTTTTCCATTCTCGCCGTCATGCACCACACGGCCGCCTTCGGCCTGGGCTTCGATGAAGTCGACGCCCTCACCGGCCCCCGCATCGGCCGGCCCAAGAGCGCCACCTACCGCACCGCCGACGTGGTCGGCCTCGACACTCTGGCCCATGTGGTCAAGACCATGCAGGACACCCTTGCCGACGATCCCTGGCACCGCCATTTCACCGTGCCGGCCTGGCTGCGGGCGCTGATCGAGAAAGGCGCCCTGGGGCAGAAGACGCGCTGCGGCATCTTCCGCAAGCAAGGCAGGGAAATCCAGGTGCTCGACCTGGGAAGCCAGGATTACCGGGCTTCCGGCGGCGTCGTTGCCGAAGAGGTTGCCGCCATCTTGAAAACCAGGCATCCGGCGGAGAAATTCGCGCTCCTGCGGGCGTCACAGCATCCTCAGGCGCGCTTCCTCTGGTCCATCTTCCGGGACGTTTTCCATTATTGCGCCGTCCAGCTCGAACAGGTTGCCGACAACGCCCGTGACCTCGATCTCGCCATGCGCTGGGGCTTCGGCTGGGCCCAGGGGCCGTTCGAAACCTGGCAGGCCGCCGGCTGGAGCGACATCGCCCAGGCGGTCGCCGCCGACATTGCCGCCGGCAAGGCCATGAGCGACGTACCGCTGCCGGCCTGGGCGCTCGATGCCGGCCGCACCGGTGTGCACCTCGCTCAGGGTTCGTATTCCGCCCGCCGCACTGCCTATGTTCCCCGTTCGGCGTTGCCGGTCTATGGCCGCCAGCTGTTCCCCGAGCGCGTCCTGGGCGAGGGCGGGGCGAACCCGGAAAAATCCGGGGAGACGATCTGGGAGAACGAAGGCGTTCGCCTGTGGCGCCTGCCCGCGGTCGATGCCGGGATCGGCATCGTCTCCTTCAAGTCCAAGATGCATACCATCGGCAACGAGGTGCTCGACGGCGTGATCGCCGCCGTCGCCAGGGCCGAGGCCGAACTGGACGGTGTCGTGGTCTGGCACGAGGCGCCCTTCGCCGTCGGGGCCAACCTGCAGCAGGTGGGCGAGGCCTGCGCCGCCGGGGCCTTCGATCTGCTCGAAGCGACCGTCGAGAAGTTCCAGCGCGCTTCCCAGACTTTTAAATACGCCCAGGTTCCCACCGTCGCCGCGGTCCAGGGGCTGGCCCTGGGGGGCGGTTGCGAATTCGTCATGCACGCCGGCAAGCGGGTGATGGCCCTGGAAAGCTACGTCGGCCTGGTGGAAGCGGGGGTCGGCCTGATTCCGGCCGGCGGCGGCTGCAAGGAGTTCGCCATCCGGGCCGCCGATTGGGCCAGCCGGTCCGCGACGCCGGGCGAGGTGCTGAGTTTTCTCCAGCCGGTGTTTCAGAACATCGCCATGGCCAAGGTCGCCAAGAGCGCCGTCGAATGCGTCGAGTTCGGGCTGGCCAGGGACAGCGACAGCATCGTCTTCAACGCCAACGAACTCCTCTACGTCGCCATCCGCGAAGCGCGGGCCATGGCCGAGGCGGGCTACAAGCCGCCCCTCAAGCCCCGGGCCGTTCCGGTGGCCGGCCGGGCGGGAATCGCCACCTTCGAGATGATGCTGGTAAACATGAAGGAGGGGGGCATGATCTCCGCCCACGACTACCGGGTCGCCAAGTCCGCCGCCATTGCCTTGTGCGGCGGCGAGATCGAGACCGGCAGCCGGGTGGACGAAGAATGGCTGCTTACCGTCGAACGCCGCCTCTTCGTCGAACTCTTGAAGACCCCCGAAACCCAGGCCCGGATCAAGCACATGCTGGAAACCGGCAAGCCCCTGCGGAACTGACTAATTGAAACGCGGCGGCGCGGAAGGTGCGGAGAAAAGTCCGGCCTGCTTTTGTCCTTCCTCCGCGTCGCCGCGCCTCCGCGTTGAAAAGGAGAACTAAATGAACAAGCAAGTCCAAGACGCCTACCTCGTCGCCGCCACCCGGCTACCCGTCTCCAAACGCAACGGCATGTTCAAGAACGTGCGTCCCGACGACATGCTGGCCCACGTCATCAAGTCGGTCGTCGCCCAGGTGCCGGGCATCGATCCGGCGCTGATCGGCGACGTCATCGTCGGCTGCGCCATGCCGGAAGCCGAGCAGGGCATGAACGTGGCGCGCATCGGCCTCCTGCTGGCCGGCTTGCCCAACACGGTGCCGGGAATCACCATCAACCGCTTCTGCTCTTCCGGCATCCAGGCCGTCGCCGACGCCGCCAATCAGATTCGCCTGGGTCTTGCCGATGTGATGATCGCCGCCGGCACCGAGTCAATGACCGTGATGCCCCAGATCATGGGCAACAAGCTGGCGATGAACCCGGCCATCTTCGAAAAGGAAGAGAACCTCGGTATTGCCTTCGGTATGGGGCTTACCGCCGAAAAAGTGGCGGCCCGGTGGAAAATCGGCCGCGACGAGCAGGACGCCTTTGCCGCGGCATCCCACGGCAAGGCCTGCGCCGCCATTGCCGCCGGGCATTTCAAGGCCGAGATCAGCCCCTATGCTGTGCGCGAACGATTGCCCGACCTCAAGAGCGGCCAGATCCGGGTCAAGGAATGGCTTGCCGAAACCGACGAGGGACCGCGCCCCGATTCGACGCCCGAAGGCCTCGCCAAGCTCAAGCCCGTGTTCCACGCCCGGGGTTCGGTGACGGCCGGCAACTCCTCCCAGATGTCGGACGGGGCGGCCGCGGTGATGCTGGTTTCGGAAAAAATCCTGCGCCAGCACAACCTGACTCCGCTGGCCCGGTTTGCCGGCTATGCGGTCGGCGGCGTGGCGCCGGAGATCATGGGCATCGGGCCGGTGGCGGCGATTCCCAAGGTCTTGCAGCAGGTCGGCATCGGCCAGGACGATCTGGACTGGATCGAACTCAACGAGGCCTTCGCGGCCCAGTCCATCGCCGTGATGCGGGAACTGGGCCTCAACCCGGACAAGGTCAATCCCCTGGGCGGCGCCATCGCCCTTGGCCATCCCCTGGGCGCCACGGGTGCCATCCGCACCGCCACGGTGGTCCACGGCCTTCGGCGCACGGGCGGCAAATACGGCATGGTGACCATGTGCATCGGCACCGGCATGGGCGCCGCCGGGATCATCGAGCGGCTGTGATGATGAGCGTGGACCTGAACCGCAGCGGCGCGGAGAAGCAGAGGGAAGCTGTCTGTGATTGTCGTTCTTCGCGCCTCGGCGCCTCGGCGGTTCAATTCGTTTCATGAAACCGGCCTGGCTCGCCAAGGTGCCGCCGGCGTGGCGGGCGCGGCTGATGCGGCTGGGGTTCAACCTGCTTCCGGCCTTCCGCGGCACGGGCGGGCGGGTCGAACACATTGCCCAGGATTTCTCCCACATCCGCATCCGTTTGCCCCTGAGCTGGCGGACCCGCAACGTCGTCGGTTCGATCTACGGCGGCTCGCTGTTCGCGGTGACCGACGGCGTCCATCCGGTGATGATTATGTCGGCCCTCGGCGACGGCGTGATCGTCTGGGACAAGGCGGCGAGCATCCGCTACCGCAAGCCCGGCCTGTCGACGCTGTACGCCGATTTCGTCCTCGATCGCGGCGAGATCGAGGCGATCCGGGCCGCCCTCAAGGAAAACCCCGAGCTCGACCGGACCTATCGGGTCGAGTTGAAAGACGCCGACGGCCTGGTCCACACGGTGGTCGAGCGTACCGTTTACATTGCCGACAAAAACCATTACCGGCAAAAATCCACCCGCGAAGGAGACACATGATTACCTCACCCAGCGTCCGGGCCGCAGCCCTGGCCGCGGCGTTGATCGCCGCACCGGGCATCGAGGCGGCCGAGGTGGCCGGCATCAAGGTTGAAGAGAGCATCAAGGTCGGCGGCAGCGACCTCGTCCTGAACGGGGCGGGGCTGCGGGCAAAACTCTTCGTCAAGGTCTATGTCGGCGCCCTCTACGTCAGCCAGAAGGCCTCCGCCGCGCCGGCCCTGCTCGATGCCGCCACCCCCCGCCGCATGACGATGCGCTTGCTGCGGGACATCGATGCGGATACGCTGTACGGAGCGCTCAAGGACGGCCTCAACAACAACAACAGCGAGGCCGAACTGACGGCGCTGAAGCCCCAGGTCGATCAGTTTGCCGCCATCATGAAGCAGATCGGCAACGCCAAGAACGGCGACACCGTCACCATCGACTTCGCCGCCGACGGCGTAGCCGTCGGGTTCAACGGCGAAACCCGGGGCAAGGTGGCGGGTCCGGCCTTCGGCAAGGCATTGCTGAAGGTCTGGATCGGAGACAACCCGGTGGATGCCTCACTCAAAAAGGCGCTTCTGGGTAGTTGAACATTACGGAGGAGGGGAGAACGATGGACAAGATCTGGCTGCAGAGTTATCCGCCGGGGGTACCGGCCGAAATCAGCATCGACCACTGCCCGTCGCTGGTGGCGTTGTTCGAGGACGCCTGCCGCAAGTATGCCGACAAGGTCGCCTACATCAGCATGGACAAGACCATGACCTACGGCGAACTCGATGCCCTTTCCCGGGATTTCGCCGGCTGGCTGCAGTCCCTGGGCTTCAAGAAAGGCGATCGCGTCGCCCTCATGATGCCCAACCTGCTGCAATACCCGGTGGCGCTTTTCGGCACCTTGCGGGCCGGTTGCGTCGTGGTCAATTGCAACCCCCTGTACACGCCGCGGGAACTCGAGCATCAGTTGAAGGATTCGGGGGCGGCGGCGATCGTCATCGTCGAGAATTTCGCTAACACCCTCGAGCAATGCATCGGCAAGACCGCGGTGAAGCATGTGGTGGTGACCCCCATGGGCGAGATGCTCGGCTTTCCCAAGGGCCTCCTGGTCAATCTGGTGGTCAAGTACGTCAAGAAACTGGTTCCCCCCTGGTCGCTGCCCGGTTCCATCGATTTCAGCGCTGCCCTGGCGGCGGGCCGCCGGCACGGCATGACGCCGGTCAGTTTGCGGCACGAGGATCTGGCCTTTCTGCAGTACACCGGCGGGACGACGGGGGTGTCCAAGGGGGCCATGCTCATCCACGGCAATATCGCCGCCAACGTCATGCAGGCCTATACCTGGATCAAGCCCGTGGTGCGGGAGGGTGAGGAGTTCATCATCACGCCCCTGCCGCTTTATCACATCTTCGCCCTGACCGCGAACTGCCTGACCTTTCTCATGATCGGCGCCCGCAACCTGCTGATTGCCAATCCGCGGGACATTCCGGGTTTCATCAAGGAGTGGTCCAAGTATCCGGTGACGGTGGTGACCGGGGTCAACACCCTGTTCAACGCCCTGCTCAACAGCCCGGAGTTCGCCAAGCTCGATTTTTCGACCATGAAGGTCACACTGGGCGGTGGCATGGCGGTGCAGGCACCGGTGGCGGAACGCTGGTCCAAGGTGACGGAAAGCCCCTTGCTGCAGGCCTACGGCCTGACCGAAACGTCCCCGGCGGCGACCATCAATCCGCTTCATCTCAAGGAGTTCAACGGCTCCATCGGCCTGCCCATATCGTCCACCGAGTGTTCGATCCGCGACGACGGCGGCAAGGAGGTGCCCCGCGGTCAGGTCGGCGAGATTTGCATTCGCGGGCCCCAGGTCATGAAAGGCTACTGGCAGCGGCCGGAAGAGACGGCCAATGTGATGTACGGCGACGGTTTCCTGCGGACCGGCGACATGGGGTATATCGATTCCCTGGGATTCGTCTTTTTGGTCGATCGCAAGAAGGACATGATCCTGGTTTCCGGATTCAACGTGTACCCCAACGAGGTCGAGGAAGCGGTCGCCATGCATCCGGGTGTCAGCGACGTGGCCGCCATCGGCGTTGCCGACGACAAATCCGGCGAGGCGGTGAAGATCTTCGTGGTGCGCAAGGATCTCACGGTGACGCCGGACGAATTGATCGAGCACTGCCGCAAGCTGTTGACCGGCTACAAGGTGCCCAAACACGTCGAATTCCGCGACGACCTGCCGCGCACCAACGTCGGCAAGATTTTAAGGCGCGCCCTCAAAGAGGGCGGTTGAGTCAAAAGAACGAACCATCAAGGAGAACCCATGTCGATTCCCGCTTCGCTGAGGGAGAAACTCGCACTGCCTGTGATCTGTGCGCCCATGTTCATCGTTTCCAGCCCGGAACTGGTCATCGCCCAGTGCAAGGGCGGCCTCATCGGCTCGTTTCCGGCCCTCAACGCCCGGCCCAAGGAGGAACTCGAGGTCTGGCTCGAACGCATCCAGGGCGCCCTGGCCGACGACCCCAAGGCTGCCCCCTTCGCAGTCAACCAGATCATCCACCAGTCCAACGAGCGCCTCGAGCACGACATGGACGCCTGCATCAAGCACAAGGTGCCCCTCATCATCACCAGCCTGCGCGCCCCCCACGAAATCGTGCCGCACGTGCATTCCTACGGCGGCAAGGTCTTCCACGACGTCATCAGCGTGCGCCACGCCGAAAAGGCGCTGGAAGCCGGGGTCGACGGGCTGATCCTGGTCTGCGCCGGGGCCGGCGGCCATGCCGGCACCTTGAGTCCCTTCGCCCTGGTGGGCGAGATCCGCAAGTTCTACGACGGGCCGATTGCGCTTTCCGGGGCCATCACCAACGGCCGGGCCATTCTGGCGGCGGAGGCCCTGGGCGCTGATTTCGCCTACGTCGGGACGCGCTTCATCGCCACCCGGGAGGGCAACGCCAGCCCGGGCTACAAGGCGTGCATCGTCGAATCGAGCGCCGCCGATGTGGTCTACACGCCCTATTTCACCGGCGTGGCGGGCAACTACCTCAAGGGCAGCATCGTCGCCGCCGGGCTGGACCCGGACAATCTGCCGAGCAAGGACAAGGATGCCATGAGCTTCGGTTCGGCGGCCGTCGCCGCCAAGGCCTGGAAGGACATCTGGGGCGCCGGCCAGGGCGTGGGCACCATCGACGACGTGCCGACCACCGCCGACCTCATCGCCCGCCTGAAGCAGGAATACGCCACCGCCAAGGCTGCCGTGTGCAGCAACGGCTTCTGACCTGGAGAACACCATGATCCCCACACCCACTTCGTCCGTCGCCCTCCGGGGCGCCGCCGCCGCCCTTGGGGCGGCCCGCCGGGAGGCTTGACCATGAGCGACTACCGCGCCCCGATTGCCGAAATGCGTTTTGTCATGGACGAACTGGCGGGCTTTCGCGACGTCGCCGTCCAATTGCCCGAATTTGCCGAAGCCACGCCCGATATGGCCGACGCCATCCTGGAAGAGGCCGGCAAATTCGCCGCCGAGGTGTTGGCCCCCCTCAACCGCGTCGGGGATCAGCAGGGCTGCCGGCTGACGCCCGCCGGGGTGGTCACCCCGCCGGGCTGGAAAGAAGCCTACAAGGCCTTCTGCGACGCGGGCTGGAACGGTATCGCCTGCCCCCCCGACCACGCCGGCCATGGCCAGCCGGATTCCCTGGCCGTGGCCGTCAAGGAAATGGTCTGTTCCGCCAACCTTTCCTTTTCCCTCGGGCCGCTTCTCACCACCGGCGCCGTCGAGGCCCTGCTGACCTGCGCCAGCGACGAGCTGAAGGCCATCTACCTGGAAAAGATGGTGACCGGCCAATGGACGGGCACCATGAACCTGACCGAACCCCAGGCCGGCTCCGACCTCGCCCTCATCCGCAGCCGGGCCGAACCCCAGGCCGACGGCAGCTACCGGATCTTCGGCCAGAAGATTTTCATCACCTACGGCGACCACGACATGACGGACAACATCGTCCACCTCGTGCTCGCCCGTCTGCCCGACGCCCCGGCTGGGGTCAAGGGCATTTCCATGTTTCTCGTGCCCAAGTTCCTGGTCAATGCCGACGGTTCCCTGGGGGCGCGCAACGACGCCTATTGTGTCTCGATCGAACACAAGCTCGGCATCCATGCCAGCCCGACCTGCGTCATGGCCTACGGCGACAGCGGCAACCTCGGCGGCGGCGCCGTGGGCTACCTACTGGGCCAACCCAACCGCGGCCTCGAGTACATGTTCATCATGATGAACGAGGCCCGCCTCGGCGTCGGCCTGCAGGGCGTTGCCCTGGGCGAGCGCGCCTACCAGCAGGCCCTGGCCTACGCCCGGGAGCGCAAGCAGGGGCGCGACGCCATCACCGGCGAAGCCCTGGTGACCATCGACAAGCACCCCGACATCCGGCGCATGCTGATGTTGATGAAGTGCCGTGTCGAGGCCTGCCGCGCCATGACCTACTACACCTATGGCCTGATGGATCGGGTGCACGCCCATCCCGATGCCGACGAGAGGAAGCGCCACCTGCTGCTGGCCGAATTCATGATCCCCATCGTCAAGGGCGGCAGCACCGAAATGGGCATCGACGTCACCTCGCTGGGGCTGCAGATCCACGGCGGCATGGGGTTCATCGAAGAAACCGGCGCCGCCCAGCACTGGCGCGATTCCCGCATTACCACCATCTACGAGGGCACCACGGGCATCCAGGCCAACGACCTGATCTTCCGCAAGCTGATGCGCGACGGCGGTGAAACCGCCCGCGGCTTCTTCGGCGAGATCGGCGCCACGGCCAAGGCCCTCGCCGCTGCCGAGCGGTCCGAGCTGAAAGCCATCGGCCAGCGCCTGGGAAGCGCCCTGGAGGCGTGGATCAAGGCCACCGAATGGCTGGGCGCCGCGGCCCGGTCGGACCTGGCCGGCGTTCTCGCCGCCGCCGTGCCCTATCTCCACCTGGCGGTGACGGTCTGCGGCGGCTGGATGATGGGCCGGGCGGCGTTCGCCGCGGCGGCCAAGTTGGCGGCAGGCGAGGGCGATGCCCGCTTCTACGCGAGCAAGATCGCCACGGCCCGCTTCTATGCCGACCAACTGCTGCCCCAGGCCGCCGCCTACGGCGAAACGGTACAGGCCGGCAATGCGGCGCTGGGAGCGGTCAGCGACGACCTGTTCTGACTGGGCCCGATTGCCTCGGATCTACCCGCCGGGCCGGCGGGTTTTTTGTTCCCAGGTCGCCCTGGCTCAGGGCGTTGTCGTCGCCGCGTCGAGCCAGCGGAGCAGGGTGGCGTAGAGTTCGTCGGGTTCGATGGGCTTGCGGATGTGGTCGTTCATCCCGGCCGCCAGGCAGAGATCCCGATCTTCGTCGAAGACATTGGCGGTGAGGGCGAGAATCGGGGTGGCGGCGCCTCCGGGGTGGGCGCGGATGAGGCGGGCGGCGGCGAGTCCGTCCAGCACCGGCATCTGGATATCGAGCAGAATGAGGTCGTAGCTTCCCTTGGCGGCGCGGTCCGCGGCTGCCTGGCCGTCGCCCACGATATCAAGGCAAAGGCCCGTGCTGCCGAGGAGTTCCCGCGCCACCTCCTGGTTGATCCGGTCGTCTTCGGCGAGCAGGATGCGCTTGCCGCCGTGGCGCCGGGCGAGGGCTTCTTCGGGCCTGGCGTCGCCGGCGTTGCCGGCGGCGGCACTGGCCTCGCCGTCGGCCCGGCGTAGGCGAACGGTCAGGGCGAAGACGCTGCCGACCCCGACCTCGCTGCGCACCGTCAGGTCGCCCCCCATCAAACGGGCCAGCCGGCGGGAGATGTAGAGGCCGAGACCGGTGCCGCCGTATTTGCGGGTCGTCGATTCGTCGGCCTGGCTGAAGGGGCGGAAGAGGCGGGCCAGCTCGTCGTCGTTGAGGCCGATGCCCTGGTCGGCCACGTCAATGCCGAGAAGAACGCTGTGGTTGTCGGCCTCGACGAGGCGAGCCCGGACCGTCACCCGGCCGCGCTCGGAGAACTTGACGGCGTTGGATAGCAGGTTGAGGAGCACCTGGCCGAGGCGCAGCGGGTCGCCCCGCAGGTTGACGGGCAGGTCGGCGGCGATCTCCCGGGACAGGGTCAGGCCCTTGGCGGCGGCGCGCTCCTGGACCATGGCCAGGGCGCGGTCGATGACGGCGGGCACGGCGAAATCATTGTGCTCCAGGGTAATGCGGTCGGCTTCGATCTTCGAAATGTCGAGTACGTCGTTGATGATGTCGAGGAGGTGGTGGGCCGCGTCGCTGACCTGGAGCAACTGCCGGTTGGCCTTGGGTTCGTCGATCTGCTTTTGCAGAAGGTGGGTGAGGCCGATGATGGCGTTCATCGGGGTGCGGATCTCGTGGCTCATATTGGCCAGGAAGGTACTTTTTGCCCGATTGGCCGCCTCGGCCGCGTCCTTGGCCTCGGCCAGTTCGGCGGTGCGGGAGAAAACCAGCTCCTCCAGATGGTGGCGGTGCTGGTGCAGTTCGGCCTCGGCCTTTTTCTGGTCACTGATGTCGTGCACCACGGCAAAGCTGTATTCCTTGCCCCGGTGGGCGATGTAGTTGGCGGTGACATGGACGGGGAAGATGTGGCCGTCCCGCCGCCGATGGCGGGTTTCGAATTCGTCCACGCCTTTTTCCTTGAGGGTCTGCCACCAGACGGCCCATTGCGCCGCCGAAAAATCCGGGTCGAATTCCCAGACGTGCATTCCCGCCAGGGTCTCCCGCGGGTAGCCGATGGCCCGGCAGGCGAAGTCGTTGGCGTAGTGGACCCGGCCGTCGGGGCCGTTGATTTCGAGGGCGATCCGGCTCTTTTCGATGACCGTCCGGGCGAGCCAGCGTTCGTCTTCGAGTCGGCGCCGTTCGGTGACGTCGCGGGCCAGGATCATGAAGCGCGGGATTTCGCCGGCCGCCGCCGGCTTGCGCGACACCGCCAGTTCGAACCAGAGCTGCTGGTCGCCGACTTGCAGGGCATATTCCCGGCCTTTGGAAAACCCTTTTTCGTCGGCTTCGCGAAGGGCGGCCATCTGGCATTCGACGACCTCGGCTGGCAGGAATTCGGCTAGGGGCTTGCCCAGCGCGTGGTCGAGGCCGACCGGCAACAAATCGCCGCGGTGGGCATGGTAGCCGTAAAGGAGGCCGTCCTGTCCGACTTCCCAAAGGACGTCGGGGATCGCGTCGAGGGTGGCCTGGAGCTGGGTCTTGGCGGCGAGGGTTTCGGCTTCCTGGCGCTTGCGTTCGGTGAGATCGAAATGGGTGCCGACCAGGCGCCGCGGGACGAGGGGCCGGCCCCCGGCATCGACCGCCAGCGTCGCCCGTGACAGGACATCGATCCAGTGGCCGTTCTTGTGGCGCATGCGGAATTCGACTTCGAGCTTGTCGCTGCGTCCTTCCAGGTAGTCGGCGACGCTGTCCAGGGTGGGTTGATACATGGCCGGGTCCACCAACCGCGTCCAGGTCTCGAAACTGTCCGGAAGTTCCTCCGGGCGGTAGCCGAGCATGGCCTTCCAGCGCGGCGAGTAGTAGACCTCGTTGGTTTCCAGATTCCAGTCCCAGAGGCCGTCGTTGGCACCCTGCAAGGCGAGGTTCAGCCTTTCGCCGGAGACCTGGATCGCCTCCATCTGGTTTTCGATCACCGCACGGCTGCGCCGGTTTTCCAGGAGGGCCGCCAGCAGCTGGGCGAAGAGGCCAAAGACCTCCGACATCTCGGGGTCGAAGGCTTCGTAGATTCCGCTCCGGTGTGTCGTCGTTCCGGCCACCACCAGGGCGATGGTGCGGCCGTCCGAATCGGCGCAACGAGCGCCGATGGCCTGCCCGACGGGAAGCCCCGGGGCGAGACCCTGCCCGGTTTGGGCGTCGATCCGGCAGGCGCGGTTGTTCGGCCAGTCGGGGAGGTCCGCCAGGCCCAGCCCGGCCGGCGCGGGATCGGCGGCGTACCCGGCGGGCAAGCCGAAGGTGCCGGCCGGCGCGAGCCTTTGGCCATCGCCGTCGAGGTGCCAGAAAATGCCAAATTCAACCTCGAAGATATCCACCACGGCTTCGGCGACCAGGGCCGGGAATGTTTCCGGCGTCTGCAGGCGCAACGCCCGGGCGTTGAATTCGTGCATCCGGGTCAGCCGCGTCACGGCCCGGTCGAGGCGGTCCCGGGCGTCGATCAGCTGCTGCTGGATGACGGCATAGGCGGGAGGGACTCGGGGTGTCTGGTCGGCCATGGTCGGTACTCGCTGGATCGGTTCGCTTACCGGATCTGCCCGCTAGTTTCGGTAAAGCGCGGCAAGGGCGGTGGTGTAGTTGTGGTAGGCATTGGCGCCGCCCAAGCGGGCGTATTCGCCGAAGCCGTACATGCCGAGCCAGGGCGGCGGCGAACCGGCGGGGGAGAAGGGGTGCTGCATGCGGGCCACGAGTTCTTCCTTGATGATGCGGTTGAACAGGCGCCGCCCCCGTGCCAGGCAATCGGCCTGAAAGACCGCTACTGGTACGCGCCCGCGGGCGCCTGCACGCATGCGGGCGACCATGCGGTCCATGTCGGCGAATATCCTTGCCTCGTCGCGGACGGTCAGCCAGAGCTCCGTGCCCTCGGGGCACTCGGTGGGGTAGACCATGACCCCGTCGGCCTCCCGATGGGTGACGACGCGCAGCAGGTGGTCGTTGCCGTATTCGGCGGCGAGTTCGGGGGGCAAGCGCTCGGCCAGGGCACCGATGGGAATGGTGTCGGCCAGGGTGGCGGTGGCCGGCAACCCCAGGCGGGCCGTGTAGGCTTGCCAGGCGGGCCGGCCGTCGAGTGTGATGATCCGGTTGCCGGCCGAGTGGGTGACGCGCAAAGGCTCGCCGCTGGCGACGAAGCCGTGGGTCGCCTGGGTATCGACCTCCAGGGTGGGGTCGGAAAAGCCGACGGCGCAGGCGGCGTGCTCGAAGACCTGCGCGTCTACCGCCTGGTAGGTGGTCAGGCCGCGCATGTTGTCCGACGCAGTGGCGCCGAAAATGGTGACCTCCGGCCCCAGCACCGCTTCGATGCCGGCCAGAACCTGGTCGTTGGCGATGTCGATTCCCGGCGCCAGGAGAAAGACCATGCGGACGCCGGGGTCGGCGGCGTGCAGGCGGGTCGCCAGTTCGACCGCCTTGGCGTAGGCGTTGTGGCCGTAGATACCCTCCACATGGGCGACAGCGAACTCCCTGCCGCGTACGGCCATGAGGGCGACGTCTTTCAGGGATTCGCTCACCCCTTCGCGGCCGATGATGCCGGCGCAGGAGGCGCCCACCACCCGGGCACCCGGGCACTGGCGGCGGATGGGATCGACCAGCTGCCCCAGGTCGTGGCCGACGGAAGCGTGGGCAATGACCAGGTCGCAGTCCTGCGCTTCGCCGCCCAGGGCGGATTCCAGGCATTCCAGGACGGCCCGCTGCGGATTGACCATCCGCGTACTGGCAGAAAAGAATTCAAGCATCGCTGTTCCCCCTCTTCTGTTTGTTATTGTGGCAGTTCCTAATATAGCACTCGGCGGCCCCGGCCGCCGCAAACGCTGGATCGGCAGTCGGGGCGGCGGGAGAAGGCGAATTGTCTTTTCCCTGGCCCCGTAATTTATAATCGCCTCCTTTGATCGCCGGCAGGTTTCCCCGTGGCTACTACCCTCCGCACCAACGAGACGACACCGGATGCGCCCGATATCGAGACCCGCATGCGCATCGAGGTGCGCGACATCGGTATTCCGCCGCGCCCGGCGATCCTTGAACA
>SSSZ01000037.1 GCA_009469675.1 Azonexaceae bacterium
CTGGCACGTAGTTAGCCGGTGCTTATTCTTACGGTACCGTCATGAACTCCCTGTATTAGAGAGAGCTTTTTCGCTCCGTACAAAAGCAGTTTACAACCCGAAGGCCTTCGTCCTGCACGCGGCGTTGCTGGATCAGGCTTGCGCCCATTGTCCAAAATTCCCCACTGCTGCCTCCCGTAGGAGTCTGGGCCGTGTCTCAGTCCCAGTGTGGCTGGTCGTCCTCTCAGACCAGCTACAGATCGTCGGCTTGGTAGGCCTTTACCCCACCAACTACCTAATCTGATATCGGCCGCTCCAATCGCGCGAGGCCTTACGGTCCCCCGCTTTCATCCATAGATCGTATGCGGTATTAGCACAGCTTTCGCTGCGTTATCCCCCACGACTGGGCACGTTCCGATACATTACTCACCCGTTCGCCACTCGTCAGCACCTTGCGGCCTGTTACCGTTCGACTTGCATGTGTAAGGCATGCCGCCAGCGTTCAATCTGAGCCAGGATCAAACTCTACAGTTCGATCTTGCATGTTGCTCAAAGAATTGAAGTGAACTTCACTTCGTTGAGCGTTCGAGGCCATCGGACCTCGGGATCTGCGGCAAACCGCTGACCCTTTGGCACTCGCCTTCAAACGCCCACGCTTATCGGCTGTGTGTTGTTAAAGAGCTTCTGCGTTCACCCTGTCTTTGGGTGTCAGCAGCAAAGAAACGAGACTATAGCAGCGATTTCGCGGGTCTGTCAACACCCGCGAGCGCAGCACTTGAGTGCGCACTCTAATCGGCTGCGGCCGTCCCTGCGGCGGCAGCCTCAGCGCGACCCAGGCCGGCCGAACAGCGCAGTGGCGGCTTCTTGCGGGTTTTCTGCTGCCAGAACGTCGGCCAGGACCGCCTTCAGGCGCCGCGTGTCCGCGCGCAGGATGCGTTGCTTGATCGCGGCGATCTGCGCGGGCTGCATCGAGAAGCTGCGCAAGCCCATCGCCAGCAGCAGTTCGGTGAAGTTCGGATCCCCTGCCATTTCGCCACAGACGCTCACCCCCCGGCTGGCGGCGTTCGCTTGCTCGATCACTGCGGCAATCAGCGTCAGTACCGCCGGATGCCAAGGGTCATAGAGGTTCGAAACTGCGTCATCGGCCCTGTCGATCGCCAAGGTGTACTGGATCAGGTCATTGGTCCCGATCGAGACAAAGTCGAAGTGCTGCAGGAATGGCTGCAGCCGCAGCGCCGCCGCGGGGACCTCGATCATCGCCCCGACCTCGACCGGCGCATGGGTCTTCCCCGCATCGTCGAGCTGGCGGCGTGCTCGCGCGATCGCGTCGAAGGTGGCTCGGATCTCGCTCAGGTGGGCAATCATCGGAACCAGGATGCGCACCTTGCCGTAGGCGCTCGCGCGCAGGATGGCCCGCAGTTGCTGGCGGAACATGCCCGGCTCGGACAGACTCCAGCGGATCGCGCGCAGGCCGAGCGCCGGGTTCAGCACGTGTTCGTGGCGCAGTTCCTGAACGGTCATGCGCTCCAGCGGCTTGTCGGCGCCGACGTCGACCGTGCGGATCGTCACGGGCAGGCCCTGCATCGCGTGCACGGCCGCCCGATAGGCCTCGAACTGCTCGTCCTCGCCCGGCAGGTCGCTGCCTCGGTTCAGGAACAGGAACTCGCTGCGGTACAGGCCTACGCCCACTGCGCCGGCCTGCAGCGCAGCGTCCGCATCCTGCGGCCGTTCGATGTTGGCGAGCAGTTCGACCGTTTCGCCGTCGAGCGTGACCGACGGCGTGTGCCGCAGCCGATCCAGGCGGGCGCGCTCGAGCTCGCTCTGGCGCTGCCGGAAGCGGTATTCCTCGAGCATGATCGGCGACGGATCGACGATCACCACCCCGGCATCGGCGTCGATCACCACCCAGTCGTCGGACCGGATCAGGCGGCTGGCCTCGCGCGCACCGATCACCGCCGGGATGTCCATGCTGCGCGCGACGATCGCCGTGTGCGAGGTGCGCCCACCGACGTCGGTGATGAAGCCGGTGAACACGCTGTGCTTGAACTGGAGCATGTCGGCGGGCGCGACGTCGCTGGCCACCAGCACCAGCGGATCCTCGCCGCCGAAATCGCGCAAACCAGGCGGGTGCAGCGGCGGTGCCGGCTCGCCGGGCTCGCGCGCCAGCGCATCCAGCAGGCGCTCGACCACCTGCTCCAGGTCGGCCTTACGCTCGCGCAGGTACTCGTCCTCCATCTCGTCGAACTGGCGCGCCAGCACCTCGAGCTGCGCCGACAGCGCCCATTCGGCGTTGTAGTGCCGCTCGACGATCCACTGCCGGGTCGCCCCGATCAGCGCCTCGTCATGCAGCAGCATCAGGTGCACGTCGAGCAGCGCCGGCAACTCGGGTGGCGCGTCGCCGGGCAGATCGCGCTTGAGCGCGTCGAACTCCCCGGCCACCGTGTCGCGCGCCTGCCGCAGCCGCTCGATTTCGGCGCCGATGCGCTCCGGCGGAACGAAGTAATGCGCCACATCGACCCGGCTCGACGCCACCAGCACTGCCCGGCCGATCGCCACGCCCCGCGACACCGGCATGCCGAAGAGCTGGATGCTCACGGTGTCACTGGCCCTCGCCGAACTTGTCGTTGACCAGCGCCGCGATCGCATCCTGCGCGGCCTGCTCGTCGGCGCCGTCGGTTTCCAACTCGACCTCGCTGCCCAGGCCGGCGGCCAGCATCATCACGCCCATGATGCTCTTCGCATTCACGCGGCGTCCGTTGCGCGTCAGGAACACCTCGCAGCCGAAGCTGCCGGCCAGCTTCGTCAGCTTGGCCGACGCGCGCGCGTGCAGACCGAGTTTGTTGCTGATCGTGAGGGTCTGCTTGATCATTTCCGGGGGGGCGCGCAGCCAGGTTCGGCGCAGGGTTGCGGCGGGCGCGCCGCGGTGACCTGCATCACGCCCTGGGCGGCACCGGCCAGTGCCCGTGCGACCAGCGCGTCCAGCGGATCCTTGGCCGCATAGCACAAGGTACGCCACAGCATCGGCACGTTGACGCCGGCGACGACACGGACCTGCGGGTCGTCGAGCAACTCGATCGCGGCGTTGCAAGGCGTCGCGCCATAGGCATCGGTGAGCACCAGCACCGACTCGCCAGGCTGCAGTGCCAGCAGCGCGCGCGCCTGCTGCACCACCTGCTCCGGCGAGCTGTCGGCGGCGACATCCTGTGCCTGCAGTTGCGCGGCGCAATCGGGGAACGCATGCTGCGCCACCGCCCGCAGCGCCGACGCGAGTGGGGCATGGGCCAGGATCAGCAAGGTGGTCATCGATGCAATGCCTCGCCGGCCATTATCGGCATTCGCCAGGATCCGCCGCGAAAGGCGTGGGCCGGACGCCAGCGCGGCGGGCTCATGGCGTCAGCCGCAGGCTGCCGAAGAAGGTCCCGGCGGCTTCAGCGTCGATGTGTTCGCCGAGCACCGTCGCCTGATACACGCGCAGCCCCTTCGCAAACAGACCGACCCGCTCGCCCAGGGCTCGGCCGTCGGGGGCCCGCCCTTGCAGGGCGATCCGGACGCTCGACGGATTCGGTGTCGCCCCCGGTACGCGCAGCGCTTCGCCGGCATCCATCGGCGCCCCGAGGTTGGCCGCGGCCGCGGTTCGCAACTCGTCCAGCGCCGGGCCCACCCGCGACGGATCGTCGAGGTCGGCGAATGCCAGCGCCCAGGTCGCGCCGCCTGCGGTGCAGGCGTGCAGCTCCAGCCGCACCGTGCGTTGGGCGAGCTGCACCAGGCGCGCCTGGCCGGCAGGCTTGCAAGGAAACATCGCCGCCACGCCGCTGCCCGCAGGCCGAACCTCGCGCCAGTCCAGCGCCGGCGCGCAACCGCCGGCGGCCAGCACGACCGCCAGAAGCGACGGCCCGAGCGGCCGAATGCGCGTGCGGGCCCGAACTGCGGCGGCTTCCATCGGGCACGATTATCGGGTGGGGTACGGCGCGGCGCGGGCGCCGCGCGCCGGCCGCACGAGCCGGCTCCAGGGCAGCGTCGGCAGCGCCGACCGCCGCCGCAGCGATAGCGAGGCGGCAGGCATGCGGCGCGGCTGCGGCCAAGAGTCTCGCGCCGCAACACGTTGTCGCCCCGACCCCCTGCCGTTGCAGCGTCGGCAGAACCGAGTGCCTTCGGGGCCGGCCGGATGCGCGATGCTTCCGTCCGCCCGTCCGCCCGTCCGTCAGCCCGCCACGCCGGCCGCCTGTGCCTGTCGGTCGGCGTGGTAGCTCGAGCGCACCAGCGGCCCGACCGCTGCGTGGCTGAACCCCATCTTCGCGGCCTCGGCTTCGTACATCCTGAAGGTATCGGGATGCACGTAGCGCAGCACCGGCAGGTGGTGGCCGCTGGGCGCCAGGTACTGGCCGATGGTCAGCATGTCGATGCCGTGCGCGCGCATGTCGCGCATCACCTGCAGGATCTCGTCGTCGGTCTCGCCCAGGCCCACCATCAGCCCGCTCTTGGTGGGCACGCCCGGAACCTCCTGCTTGAAGCGCTGCAGCAGGCCCAGGCTGAAAGCGTAGTCCGACCCCGGGCGCGCCTGCTTGTACAGCCGCGGCACCGTTTCCAGGTTGTGGTTCATCACGTCCGGCGGCGCCGCCTTCAGGATGTCGAGCGCGCGGTCCAGGCGGCCGCGGAAGTCGGGTGTCAGGATCTCGATGCGCGTGGCCGGCGCGAGCTCGCGCACCCGGCCGATGCAGTCGGCGAAGTGCGCGGCGCCGCCGTCGCGCAGGTCGTCGCGGTCGACGCTGGTGATCACCACGTACTTCAGCTTCATCGCGGCGATCGCGCGCGCCAGGTTCAGCGGCTCGTCCGCATCGAGCGGATCCGGCCGGCCGTGGCCCACGTCGCAGAACGGGCAACGGCGCGTGCACTTGTCGCCCATGATCATGAAGGTGGCGGTGCCCTTGCCGAAGCACTCCCCGATGTTCGGGCAGGACGCTTCCTCGCAGACGGTCACCAGCTTGTTGCTGCGCAGGATCTCCTTGATCTCGTAGAAGCGCGAGCCGGGCGATGCGGCCTTGACCCGGATCCAGTCCGGCTTCTTGAGGATCTCGCCCGGAACGACCTTGACCGGGATGCGCGACAGCTTGGCCTCGGCCTTCTGCTTGGTCCGCGGGTCGTAGGGGCGGTCGGCCGCGGGGGCGGCGGCGCTGGGGGTGTCTTGCTTGCTCATGGCGCTGTGGCGGTTCCCTTCAGGGAGCCAGGTAGGTGGCGAGCTTGCGACTCAGCTCGTGGGCGACGTCCGTCCAGGCGGCGTCGATGCCGATTGTAGAAAGGTCCACCGTGCGCAGGCCGGAATAACCGCAGGGGTTGATCCGCGAGAAGGGTTCCAGATCCATGGCGACGTTCAGTGCCAGCCCGTGGTAGGTGCAGTTGCGGCTGACCTTGATGCCCAGCGCAGCGATCTTGCCCAGACCCGCGAAATCCGGCGTCGGAGCACCCTGCGCGGCCGGGCCTTCGCGGCGCTGCGGGCGCTGCGCCAGTTGTGCGTGGGAGTGCGGATCGTCCAGACGCACATAGATCCCGGGCGCACCGGCCACGCGGTGCCCCGTGACGCCGAAGTGCCACAGCGTGCGGATCGTCGCCTCCTCCAGCCGGTAGACATACTCCTTGACGAAGTAGCCGGCCCGGCGCAGGTCCAGCAGCGGGTAGGCCACGACCTGGCCGGGACCGTGGTAGGTAACCTGCCCCCCGCGGTTGGTCGCGATCACCGGGATGTCCCCCGGCAACAGCAGGTGGGCCGCCTTGCCGGCCAGACCCTGCGTGAACACCGCAGGGTGCTCGCAGATCCAGAGCTGGTCGGGCGTGGACGCATCGCGGGTGGCCGTCCAGGCCTGCATGGCCTCGTAGGTCGGCAGGTAATCCACCTGGCCGAGCCAATGCGTGTCCAGCAACGCCGCAGCCCTCAGAGCACGACCTTGACCATCGGGTGCGTGGACAGCGCCTGGTACAGCGCATCAAGCTGCTCCCGGCTCGTGGCCGTCACGGTGATGGTCACGCCCAGGTACTTGCCGCCCTTGCTCTCGCGCAGCTCCAGGCTGGACGCATCGAAATCCGGATCGAACTGGCGCGCCACGTGCGTCACTGCATGGACGAAGCCGTCAACCCGCAAGCCCATCACCTTGATCGGGAAACGGGACGGATACGCGATCAGCGACTCGGTGCCGGTGGCCATGGTGCGCGAAACGGAGGAGTCAGGTTTCAGCCGGCGGCCTGCTTGGCCGCCTGGTAGGCCGCGTGCAGACGCTGGCTGATCGGCCCGCGCCGGCCGCGCAGGGCGCCGTGGCCGACCGGCTGCCCGTCCAGCGTCGTGATCGACAGCACCTCCTTGGTGGCGCTGGAAAGCAGCAGTTCGTCCGCATCCAGCACCTCCTCGCGGCGGATGCGACGCAGCGCGAAAGGCACACCGATCGAGCGGCACATGTCCTCGATCAGCCCGTAGCGGATGCCTTCGAGCACCAGGTTGTCCTTCGGCGAACCGATCACGCAGCCGTCCTTGACGACCCAGACATTGCTGGCGGCTGCCTCGCTGAGGTAGCCGTCGCGGAACATCACGGTCTCGGTGGCGCCGGCATCGAAGCTGATCTGCCGTGCGAACACCGCGCCCAGCAGGCTGGTGCTCTTGATGTGGGCCTTCTGCCAGCGGAAGTCGTCGGCGGTCACGCAGGCCACGCCATCTGCGAACTGCTCCTCGGTCGGCGTACGCATCGGGTTCACCATCGCGAACAGCGTCGGGGTGATGTTGGCAGGCATCACATGGTCGCGCATGGCCACGCCGCGGGTCACCTGGATGTAGATGATCTGGTCCCCCTGGTCGGAGGGCACGCCGGATGAGCTGGCCAGGCGCGCCACCAGCTCACGCACCAGCGCCTGCCATTGCTCGGGCGACATCGGATTGGGAATGCGCAACTCCCGCAGGCTGCGGTCCAGCCGGGCCATGTGCTGGGCAAAGCGGAAGGGTCGGCCGCGGTACACCGGGACGACCTCATACACGCCGTCACCGAAGATGAACCCCCGGTCCATCACGCTGATCTTCGCCTCGTTCAGGGGCGTGAAGACGCCGTTGAGATAGCAGGGATGGTGGGGCAATGTGTCGTTCATGGGCCGGATTATCGTTGCCGTGCACGGTGGGCCGCGCCACCGGTCGGTGCGGTCCGGATTGCTGTGCCGCAACAAAACGAGCGCCAGCCTGAATTTCTTTCCTATAATCAGCGGCTTTGTGAAACCCGCGACTTGTCAGCAGGGTGCAATTTTGGAAGTCCATGATCGCTCCTGCTTTCCCGGTTGACGATGACGAGGCGGGCTTCAAGGTACTGAGCGCCGAGGAGGCGCGGCAGTTGCGCTTGAAGCACCCACCCCTGTCGCCGTGGCGTGTCGTGGCGGGGCAATGCCTGGTGGGGTGTCTGGCGGCTTTGGTCGCCTGGGCCTTGACAGGTCGGGCATCCATCGGCTGGTCGGTGGCCTACGGGGCACTGGCGGTGGTCATCCCGGCGGCGCTGTTTGCAAGGGGTCTGATGGGGCGGTTTGCCTCGCTGAACCCGGTTTCCGCGGCCATGGCTTTCTTCCTGTGGGAGATGGTCAAGCTGGGCGTGTCGGTTTTTCTGCTGGCGCTGGCCCCGCGCATGGTTCCCGGCCTGAGCTGGGTGGCCATGATCGTGGGTCTGGTCGTGACGATGAAGGTATATTGGGTGGCTTTGCTGATGGCGCCCAGGCGTGTGAAACACTGAGACTCAAAACGGACTGACTGATGGCTGCTGAACACGGACCCACCGCCGGTGAATACATCATTCACCACCTGACGCATCTGCAGAACGCCAAGCCCAAGGCGGTGGTGGACTTCTCGGTGTTCAGTTTCGACTCGCTGTTCTTCTCGATCGTGCTGGGCATCGTGACCTGCTTCCTGCTGTGGAAGGCGGCCCGCAAGGCGTCTTCCGGCGTGCCGGGGCGTTTCCAGGCGGCGGTGGAGTTGCTGGTCGAGATGGTCGACTCCCAGGCCAAGGGCATCGTGCACAACGCCGAGAGCCGCAAGTTCGTCGCCCCGATGGCGCTGACCATCTTCGTCTGGATCTTCCTGCTCAATGCGATGGACCTGCTGCCGGTCGATCTGCTGCCCTTCCTGTGGGAGAAGATCTACGCCGCCGCCGGCCACGACCCCCACCATGCCTACCTGCGTGTCGTTCCGACCGCCGACCTGTCCATCACGATGGGGTTGTCCGTCTCGGTGCTGCTGATCTGCCTGTACTACAACGTGAAGATCAAGGGCCTGGGCGGCTGGATCCACGAACTGTTCACCGCACCCTTTGGCAACCACTGGGCGCTGTACCCCTTCAATTTCGCGATGCAGATGATCGAGTTCATCGCGAAGACCGTGTCGCATGGCATGCGACTGTTCGGCAACATGTACGCAGGTGAGCTGATCTTCCTGCTGATCGCACTCATGGGCGGCGCCTGGTCGCTGTCGGCAACGGGTATCGGCCTGGCCATCGGTCACATCATCGCCGGTGCCGTGTGGTCGATATTCCATATCCTGATCATCACGCTGCAGGCCTTCGTGTTCATGATGCTTGCGCTGGTGTATCTGGGTCAGGCGCACGACCACCATTGAGCCTCTGCCTGTTTTCGTTCTCGTTTTCGTTTTTCAACCACCGACCCTAAGGAGTCATCATGGAAGTTATTAGTTTTGTTGCACTGGCCGCCGGCCTGATCATCGGCCTGGGCGCTTTCGGCGCTTGCGTGGGCATCGGCATCATGGGCAGCAAATACCTGGAATCTGCAGCGCGTCAGCCGGAGCTGATGGGCGAACTGCAGACCAAGATGTTCCTGCTGGTCGGCCTGATCGACGCCTCGTTCATCATCGGTACCGGTGTGGCCCTGTGGTTCGCGACCGCCAACCCGTTCCTGGCCCAGCTGGCCAACCTGCCGAAGTAAGCCCTTTCCTCCTGCAACCATCACTCCCTGGAGTGTTTGCACGCTGAAATTTTGCGGGAACAACCCACGCATGCCGTCCTCCGGCCGTGCCTGGTGACCCACTGACTGAGGATGAAAAAGTGAGCATCACCGGTACCTTGATAGTCCAGATGATCGTGTTCCTGATTCTGGTCGGGTTCACGATGAAGTATGTGTGGCCTCCGATCACGGCGGCCCTGGATGAGCGTGCGAAGAAGGTCGCCGACGGTCTTGCCGCGGCCGACAAGGCCAAGTCCGAACTCTCCGCTGCGAACCAGCGTGTCGAGGCGGAGCTGGCCAAGTCGCGCACCGAGACGGCGGCCCGCCTGGCGGATGCCGAGCGTCGCGCGCAGGCCATCATCGAAGAGGCCAAGGCACGTGCCACCGAGGAAGGCAACAAGATCGTTGCTGCCGCCCGCGCCGAAGCCGAGCAGCAGACCGTGAAGGCCCGCGAGGCCCTGCGCGAGCAGGTCGCCGCACTGGCCGTGCGGGGTGCCGAGCAGATCCTGCGCAAGGAAGTCAACGCCGGCGTGCACAGCGAATTGCTGTCCCGCCTGAAGACCGAGCTGTAAGAGGGCGCCATGGCTGAACTCGCCACACTTGCCCGCCCTTACGCCGAAGCGCTGTTCAAGTCCAGCCAGTCCAAGGGCAGCGATGCCTCGGCCTGGCTTGAGCAGCTGGCGGCGATCGCTGCCAATGCGCAACTGTTGCAGTTCGCCGACAACCCCAAGGTCACGTCCTCGCAGGTGTTCGACCTGGTGAGTGGCATCGTCAAGGGGGATCTGCCCGAAGCCGGGCGGAACTTCCTGCGCACGGTCATCGACAACGGCCGTCTGGGCGTGCTGCCGGAGATCGCGCAGCAATACCGGGCTCTGCGCAATGCGGTGGGCGGCTCGTCCGATGCCACCGTCTTCAGCGCCTTCCCGATCGAAGCGGCTGCCCTGGCCGAGCTGGGTGCCACGCTGGAGAAGCGTTTCGGCCGCAAGCTCAACCTGAAGGTCGAGCTGGAGCCCGCGCTGATCGGCGGGATCCGTGTCGTGGTCGGCGACGAGGTGCTGGATACCTCCGTACGGGCACGGCTGCAGCAAATGAGAGCGGCCTTGACGGCCTGAGGCTGGCAGGGCGACCGGTTGTTCCGTCTGCGCATGTTGCCCAGGCGAGTTTGATTAAAGAAAGTAAAGGAACGAGTCATGCAACTCAATCCCGCAGAGATCTCCGAACTGATCAAGAGCCGTATCGAGGGCCTGGCGGCCAGCGCGGACATCCGCAACCAGGGTACCGTGGTGTCGGTGTCCGACGGCATCTGCCGCATCCACGGCCTGTCGGACGTGATGCAGGGCGAAATGCTGGAGTTCCCCGCCGGCAAGGATGGCCTGCCCACCTTCGGCCTGGCGCTGAACCTGGAGCGTGACTCGGTCGGCGCCGTGATTCTGGGTGAGTACGAGCACATCTCCGAAGGCGACACCGTCAAGTGCACGGGCCGCATTCTGGAAGTGCCGGTCGGCCCCGAGCTGCTGGGCCGTGTCGTCAACGCGTTGGGCCAGCCGATCGATAGCAAGGGTCCGATCAACGCCAAGATGACCGACGTGATCGAGAAGGTCGCCCCGGGCGTGATCGCCCGCCAGTCGGTGAGCCAGCTGATGGAGAGCGGCCTGAAGTCGATCGACTCCATGGTGCCGGTCGGCGGCGGCCAGCGCGAGCTGATCATCGGCGACAGACAGACCGGCAAGACGGCC
>SSSZ01000038.1 GCA_009469675.1 Azonexaceae bacterium
CGAACAAGTAGGGCTCGACCGTGCGGCGTTAATCGGGCATTTTTATGGATGTTCATTCGGGGCCTCGGAGGCTTGTATGGTTGGTGCCTCCAATTCTCCGGGGAGACACCCCGAGTGAACAACCTACAGAGAGATCACAGCTAACCGCCCGGCCGGCTTCCCCGAGGGTTCCGCCGGTGGCTGCGAGCGCCTTAGCCCAAGGCCTTCAGCTGCTGGATGACTTCGGCGATGGCGGGCTGGGCGTCGCCGTAGAGCAGGCGGCAGTTGTCCTTGTAGAACAGCGCGTTGTCCACGCCGGAGTAGCCGGTGCCCTTGCCGCGCTTGACCACCACCACGTTCTGGGCCTGGTCGGCATTGAGGATGGGCATGCCGTAGATGGGACTCGATTTGTCGCTGCGGGCCACCGGGTTGACCACGTCGTTGGCCCCGATCACCAGGGCGACGTCGGCCTGGGGGAATTCGCCGTTGATTTCGTCGAGGTCGAAAATTTTGTCGTAGGGCACACCGGCCTCGGCAAGCAGGACGTTCATGTGGCCGGGCATGCGTCCCGCCACCGGATGGATGGCGAACTTCACCTCGACGCCGGCTTCCTCCAGCAGGACGGCCATTTCCCAGACCTTGTGCTGGGCGTGGGCCACCGCCATGCCATAGCCGGGAACGACGATGACCTTGGCGGCGTAACGCATCATCGCCGCCACGTCGACGGGGCCGGCCTCCTTCAGGCTGCCCTCGATGGCGGCCCCCGCCTCGCCGCTGGCGATGGGGGTGAACAGGATGTTGGCGAGGGGCCGGTTCATGGCCTTGGCCATCAACTGGGTGAGGAGGGTGCCGGCGGCGCCGACCACGATGCCGGCGATGATGAGGGCGGGGTTGCCCAGGACGTAGCCTTCGAAGCCCACGGCCAGGCCGGTGAAGGCGTTGAAGAGCGAGATCACCACCGGCATGTCGGCGCCGCCGATGGGCAGGGTGACGACCACGCCGAGAACGAGGGCGACGGCAAAAAAGCCGAGGACGAGTTCGGGCCGGCCGGGTGCCAGGATCACCAGGGCGATGCCGAGGGCGAAGGCGGCCAGGGTCAGTACGACGTTGGCGACGTTCTGGCCGGGCAGGCGGACGGACTTTTTCATCAGCCCCTGCAGCTTGGCGAAGGCGATGCAGGAGCCGGTGAAGGACACCGCCCCGATCAGGGCGCCGAGCACCGCCAGGCCGGTGGTCGCCGGGCCGTGGGCTTGGCCGCGGGCGAATTCGATGGCTGCGATGGCCGCCGCCGCGCCGCCCCCCATGCCGTTGTAGATGGCGACCATCTGGGGCATGTCGGTCATCTTGACGCGCTTGCCGGAAACCCACGCCAGGGCGGTGCCCAGGGCGAGGGCGCCGGCCATCAGGCCGAGGTTCTTGAGGTGGGGGACGAAGAGCGTCGCCAGGACAGCGACGACCATGCCGACGCCGGCCCAGACGATGCCCCGGCGCGCCGTGCCGGGCGATCCCATGCCCTTCAAGCCGAAGATGAAAAGCACGGCACCGATGAACCAGGCGCCCTGGACGTAGAGCGGCTGGTTCATGGCGACTCCCCGGCCGCCCCGCCGCCCGGCGGCTGGCCTCCGGAGGCGGCGGGCGGGCGTTTGCCGCTTTTGAACATGGCGAGCATGCGTTCGGTGACGACGTAGCCGCCTGCCGCGTTGGCCGCCCCCAGGGCGACGGCGAAGAAGCCGATGGTTTGCTCCAGCGCCGTGTCGGCATTGCCCAGGGCGAGCATGGCGCCAACCACGACCACGCCGTGGACGAAGTTGGAACCCGACATGAGCGGCGTGTGGAGGATGACGGGAACCTTGGCGATGATCTCGTAGCCGGTGAAGGCGGCGAGCATGAAGATATAGAGGGCGCTCATGCCGTCGAGGCTCATGGTGCTTCTCCCAGGGCCTGCCGGACACCGGCGTGCACCGTCCTGCCGTCCTTGCAGAGGACGGTGCCGGCGAGGATTTCGTCGGACCAGTCGAAGGCGAGTTGGCCGTCCTTGATCCACGGCGAAAGGAAGTTGTAGAGATTCTTGGCGTACAGCTCCGAAGCGTGGGTCGGCATGCGGGACGGCAGGTTGAGCGGCCCGTGGATATTGACGTCGTTGAAGACGACGTGTTCGCCGGCTTGGGTGAAGGCGCAATTGCCCCCCGACTCGGCCGCCATATCGACGACCAGGGCGCCGTATTTCATGCCTTTGACCATATCCTGGGTGATGATGAGGGGCGCCCGCTTGCCCGGGATGGCGGCGGTGGTGATGACCACGTCGGCGGCGGCGGCGGCCTTGGCCAGTTTTTCGGCCTGGCGGACCTTTTCCTCGGCGGTGAGCTCGCGGGCGTAGCCGCCGGTGCCGTCGGCGGAAACCCCGGTGTCGACGAACTTGGCCCCCAGGGATTCGATCTGTTCCCGGGCGGCGGCGCGCACGTCGTAGGCCTCGACCATGGCGCCCAGGCGCTTGCAGGTGGCGATGGCCTGCAGGCCGGCGACGCCGGCCCCGACGACGAGCACCCGGGCCGGCCGGATGGTGCCGGCCGCCGTGGTCAGCATGGGAAAGAACTTGGTGCAGCGGGCGGCGGCGATGAGGCCGCACTGGTAGCCGGCGCAGGACGCCTGGCTGGAAAGGGCGTCCATGCTCTGGGCGCGGGAGATGCGGGGCAGGAGTTCAAGGGAAAAGGCGGTGATGCGCCGGGCGTTGAGGGCGGCCAGGCGGTCCCGGTCGGCGTAGGGCTGGAGCAGCCCGACCAGGACCGCGCCCTCGGGCAGGGCGGCGATTTCCTCGGGGGCCGGCGGGGTGACGCGCAGGATCAGGCCGGCGCCAGCGTAGGCTTCGGGCACGCCGGGAACGGGCCGGACGTCGGCGTAGTCGGTGTCGAGAAAATGGCTCTCGATGCCGGCGCTTTGTTCCATCCGGATGGCGGCGCCGAGGGCGGCGAATTTCCTGGCCGTTTCGGGCACCAGAGCGACCCGGCGCTCCCCCGGCAGGCGCTCTCGCGCCACCGCGATTTCCAGCGGCATGGCTGTCTCCTGGTTGGGGAAGGCTCTGGGGCCTTCTTGTCGTCGTTTGCTCGAGCGGGAATCACCTTCTCCCGGCTAGTTTATCCCGACTCCTGCATGCTGTTGCAAAAACGTAGCTCCTGGGGATAGGGGAAGAAATCCTCGACGTGGCCGTTCCTGATCTTCTCCTGGGCGGCCTGCCAGAAACGGGGGGAGAGCAGATCCTTGTGGTATTTGTGAAAGACCTTGCGCAGCACCGGCGAGGCCAGGAGGAAGGTGGCGAATTCTTCCGGGAAGATGTCGTTCCGGGCCACCGAATACCAGACCTCGCCCGACATTTCGGTCTCGAAATCCGGCGCCGGCGGGATCGCCCGGAAATTGCAGTCGGTCATGTATTCGATTTCGTCGTAGTCGTAGAAGACGACGCGGCCGTAGCGGGTCATGCCGAAGTTCTTCCACAGCATGTCGCCGGGGAAGATGTTGGCCTGGGCGAGTTCGCGGATGGCGCTGCCGTATTCGCGGATGGCGTGTTCCAGGCCTTCGACGTTGTTGCTGCGCTCCATCTTTTCCAGGTGGATGTTGAGGGGTTCCATCCGCCGTTCGATGTAGAGGTGCTTGATGACGATGGTGTCGCCGTCGATCTCGAAGGTGGATGGCGCGAGGCTGTGCAATTCCGCCATCAGTTCCTCGGAGAAGCGCTTGACCGGGAAGGCGGCGTTGGAGAATTCGAGGGTGTCGGCCATGCGGCCCACCCGGTCCACCTGCTTGACCATCATGTATTTGCGCTTGACCGTCTCGTGGTCCACTTCCTTGGAGGGGCCGAAAACGTCCTTGATGATCTTGAAGACGTAGGGGTAGGAGGGCAGGGTGAACACCAGCATGACCATGCCGCGGATGCCCGGGGCGATGATGAAATCGTCTTCGGAATGGTGCAGGTGGTAGATGAGGTCGCGGAAGAACATGGTCTTGCCCTGCTTGCCCAGGCCGAGCATGGTGTACAGCTCGGAACGGGGCTTGCCCGGCATGATCGAACGCAGAAACTGGACGTAGCCCGCCGGGGCATCCATTTCGACCATGAAATAGGCGCGGGAAAGGGAGAACAGGAGGCTGATCCGCCAGGCGTCGAGGAGGATGGTGTCGAGGTAGAGTCCGCCCTGGTCGTCGTGCAGGACGGGCACGGCGAAGGGGTATTCGTGCTGGCCGTTGATGCACTTGCCGATGACGTAGGCTGCCTTGTTGCGGTAGAAGGCCGACGACAGAACCTGGATCTGGAAATTGACCTCCCGCGCCGGCATGCTGCCGAGAAAACGCTCGATGCCGCGGTAGATGTAGCCGACATCGCGGTCGAGGTCGGTGAAGCCGCGCTGCCACTGGAAATCGAGAAAAATCTGCCTGACCACGCCGCAGAGGCCGTCGGCGTGGGAATAGTAGCAGCGGTAGGTGGGTTCGCCGTCGGATTCGATGTATTCGGTGGAAACCGCCGGGCGGACGAAGATGAAGTCGTTGTGGAAATACGTGCGGTGGAGAATCTTGGTGGTCACCGAGTTGAAGAAGGTTTCCGCCAGTTCGGGCTGCTTGTGGTTGAGGAGCAGACCGATGTAGAGCAGCTTGACCTGCTGCCAGGTGGCGTCGTCGATGCTGCCGGCGTCAAATTCGCTGCGCAGGCGCTCGACGCATTCGTCAACGCGGTCGTCGTAGAAGCGGATACGCTCCCGCACGGCGCGGTGGACGCCCAGCCAGTCGCCGCTTTCGAAGCGCACCTTGGCCTGGCGGCAGGTTTCGCGGAACAGGCCGTAATGCTTGTTGAAACCCTGGACGAGGGCGAGGGCGATCTGGTGGGCGTTGGTGCCGTAGAGTCCGACGGAGATCTTCATGGTGGGCGATCCGGGGCGAAGGGGAAATAGTAGCATTCGCCTTTGCGCCTCAACGCGGCTGTAAGTCTCCAGCAAGCCGCTTCGGGTAAACTAGCGGACGACACTCATCAACCACTGTGCGGGGTTACCATGGCATCAGGCAAGTCCAAGATCATCTACACGCTCACCGACGAGGCGCCCCTGCTGGCGACTTGTGCGTTTTTGCCCATCGTCCGGACCTTCACCGGGCCGGCCGGCATTGACATCGAAAAGGCGGACATTTCCGTTTCCGCCCGGGTTCTCGCCGAATTTTCCGACTACCTGCCGGACGGTCAGAAGATGCCCAACACCCTGGCCGAACTGGGCAAGAAAACCCTCGAACCCGACGCCAACATCATCAAGCTGCCCAACATCAGCGCCTCGGTCGCCCAGTTGAAGGCCTGCGTCAAGGAACTCCAGGAAAAGGGCTACGCCATTCCCGATTATCCCGAACTCCCGGGCAACGACGAAGAAAAGGCGCTCAAGGCCCGCTTCGGCAAGTGCCTCGGCTCCGCCGTCAACCCGGTGCTGCGCGAGGGCAACTCCGATCGCCGGGCGCCCGGCGCCGTCAAGAACTACGCCAAGAAGCATCCCCATTCCATGGGCGAATGGAAGCAGTGGTCGCAGACCCACTGCTCGCACATGCACGGCGGCGACTTCTATCACGGCGAAAAGTCAATGACCCTCGACAAGCCCCGCGAAGTCCGCATGGAACTGATTGCCAAGGGCGGCCAGACCACCGTGCTGAAGCCCAAGGTCGCGCTCCAGGCCGGCGAAATCATCGATTCCATGTTCATGAGCAAAAAGGCCCTGTGCGACTTCTACGAGAAGGAACTGGAAGACTGCCGCCAGGCCGGCATCCTCTTCTCGCTGCACGTCAAGGCGACCATGATGAAGGTTTCGCACCCCATCGTCTTCGGTCATTGCGTCAAGATCTACTACCGGGAAGCCTTCGAGAAGCACGCCAAGACCTTCGCCGAACTGGGTATCAACGTCAATAACGGCATGGTCGACCTCTACGAGAAGATCAAGACCCTGCCCGAATCCAAGCGCGACGAGATCATCCGCGACCTGCACGCCTGCCAGGAGCACCGTCCGCGGCTGGCCATGGTCGATTCGGCCAAGGGCATCACCAACTTCCACTCGCCCAACGACATCATCGTCGACGCTTCGATGCCGGCCATGATCCGCGCCGGCGGCAAGATGTGGGGCGCTGACGGCAAGCAGTACGACGCCAAGGCCGTCATGCCGGAATCGACCTTCGCCCGCATCTACCAGGAGATGATTAACTTCTGCAAGTGGCACGGCAACTTTGATCCCCAGACCATGGGCACCGTGCCCAACGTCGGCCTCATGGCCCAGCAGGCCGAGGAATATGGCTCCCACGACAAGACCTTCGAGATCGCCGAGGACGGCATCGCCAACATCGTCGACATCGCCACCGGCGAAGTGCTCCTCACCCAGAACGCCGCACAGGGCGACATCGGGCGAATGTGCCAGGTCAATGACGCACCGATCCGCGACTGGGTCAAGCTCGCCGTCACCCGGGCCCGCACCTCCGGCATGCCGGCGGTTTTCTGGCTCGACCCCTACCGTCCGCACGAGACCGAGCTCATCAAGAAGGTCCAGAAGTACCTCAAGGACCACGACAC
>SSSZ01000039.1 GCA_009469675.1 Azonexaceae bacterium
GGAACACCGCATTCGCATCACCTCGGTGGACGACATGACCTGGCTCGACGCCTTGAAGCTCGGCATCGCCCAGGCCTTCGCGCTGATCCCGGGAACGTCCCGCTCCGGCGCGACGATCATCGGCGGCCTGCTGTTCGGCCTATCGCGCAAGGCGGCCACCGAGTTCTCCTTCTTCCTGGCGGTGCCGACCCTGATCGTCGCCACCTTCTACCAGCTCTACAAGGAGCGTGCACTGCTCAACGCCGACGATCTCGGCATGTGGGCCGTCGGCTTCGTCGCCTCCTTCGTTTCCGCCTTCCTCTGCGTACGCTGGCTGCTGCGTTACATCTCGAGCCACGACTTCTCGGTCTTCGCCTGGTACCGCATCGCCTTCGGCATCGTCGTCCTGGCCACGGCCTACACCGGCGCGGTGCAGTGGACCGCCCACTGATCCTCTACCTCCACGGCTTCTGCTCGTCGCCGCAGTCGTGGAAGGCCCGGCTGCTGGCCGACCGGCTGGCGGCCCTGGGCCTGGCCGAGCGCTTCCACTGCCCCGCCCTGTCGCCGGTGCCGGCCGAGGCCCTGGCCGCCGCCGAAGCCATCCTTGCCCGCGCCGCGGGGCCGGTGACCCTGATCGGCAGCTCCCTGGGCGGCCACTACGCCACCTACCTGGCAGAAAAACACGGCCTCCGGGCAGCCCTCATCAACCCGGCGGTGATCGACCGCCTGGACGCCGGCCGCTTCATCGGCGAACACGCCAATTTCCACAGCGGCGAACGCTTCAGATTCACCGTGGGACACGCCGAACAACTCGCCCAGCAGTTCGTCGCCCGCCCGACGCCGGCGCGCTACCTGCTGCTGGTCGAAAGCGGCGACGAAGTCCTCGACTACCGCCACGCCGTCGATCACTACGCCGGCTGCCGCCAGATCGTTCTGCCGGGCGGCGACCACAGCTTCACCCGGTTTCCCGAATTCATTCCGCAACTCCTTGAGTTCGCAGAGGTTCACGCCGGGCTATAATCCGCTGATGCACGTATTATTTGAAGAAGATGGCGGCTTCAAGACCGGCACCGTCATGGCCGACAACGACGCGTCGTTGCAGGTCGAGATGGCGTCCGGCAAGCGAAGCAAAATCAAGGCGGCGACGGTGTTGCTGCGTTTTGAAAAACCCTCGGCGGCCAGCCTGCTGGAAGAGGCCGAACCCCTGGCCGGCGAGATCGAAGCGGATTTCCTCTGGGAGTGCGTCAGCGATGGTGAGTTTTCGTTTCTGGATTTTGCCCGCGACTACTACGGCCACGACCCCGCCCCGGTCGAAGCGTCGGCGGTGCTGCTTGCCCTCCAGGCAGCGCCCGTCTACTTCCATCGTAAGGGTAAAGGCCGCTTCCGGAAGGCCCCTCCCGACATTCTCGCGGCTGCTCTGGCCGGTCTTGAAAAAAAGCGTCAGCAGGCGCTCGCCATCGAGCGCTGGGTCGAGGAACTGAAGGCTTGCCGCCTGCCGCCCGAAATCGGCGCCCTCACCGACGGGCTGCTCTACGCTCCGGACCGCAACCGGCCCGAGACCAAGGCCTTCGAGGCGGCCTGCGCAGACACCGGCCTCTCCGCCGCCCAGTTGCTGTTTCGCTGCGGTGCCGTTAAATCGGCCTACCACCTGCACTACCGCCGCTTTCTCCACGAGCAGTTCCCCAAGGGCACGGCCTTTCCTGCCCTGGCGGCGCCGGCCTCCCCGACCGACCTGCCGAAGGCCGACGTGCTGGCCTTCTCCATCGACGACGCGCACACCACGGAGATCGACGACGCTCTGTCGGTGACGCGCCTGCCCGGCATCGGCACCCGCATCGGCATCCACATCGCCGCCCCCGGCCTGGCCATCGAGCATGGCTCGCCGCTCGACGGCGTCGCCCGGGCCCGGTTGTCCACCGTCTATATGCCGGGCAACAAGATCACCATGCTGCCCGATGCCGTGGTCGGCAGCTACACCCTGGCCGGCGGCGTCGATTGCCCGGCGGTGTCCCTCTACCTCAACGTCAATGAGTCCCTGGAGGTGGTGAGCCACGAGTCGCGCCTCGAAATGGTCCATATCGCCGCCAACCTCAGGCACCACGAAATCGAGCCGCTGTTCAACGCCGAAACCGTGGTCAGCGGCCTGCCGGACTTCCGCTTCAAGGACGAACTCCTCCACCTCTGGCACTTCGCCAACGCCTGCGAGGGCCGCCGGGGCAAACCGTCGGCCACCCAGGGCATCAACGACTACAACTTCGCCATCCAGGGCGACCTGGCCGATCCCGACGCCTGCCGGGTGGAAATCAGCGAACGTAAGCGCGGCAGCCCCCTCGACAAGTTGGTCGCCGAACTGATGATCGTCGCCAACTCGACCTGGGGCGGCCTGCTCGCCGACCAGAAGATCGCCTGCCTGTACCGTGCCCAGACCCAGGGCAAGGTGCGCATGACCACCTCGCCCCTGCCCCACGAGGGCCTGGGGGTGCCGCAATACGCCTGGATGACCTCGCCGCTGCGCCGCTATTGCGACCTGGTGAACCAGTGGCAGCTCATCGCCTGCCTCAAGGGCGAAACCCCGGCCTTCGCCCAGAAATCGGCCGAACTCTTCGCCGCGATGCGGGACTTCGAGCTCACCTATGCCGCCTACGCCGACTTCCAGCGCACCATGGAGCGCTACTGGTGCCTGCGCTGGCTGCAGCAGAACGAAGTCGGCACCATCGCCGCCACGGTGCGCCGGGAGCAGCTGGTCAAGCTCGACCACTTGCCGCTCCTCTTGCGCGTCCCGTCGGTCCCCGCCGATCTTGCGCCCGGCCAGCGCCTGACCCTGGCCGTCGAAGCCATCGACCTGCTGGGGCCGGAAGTGACCTGCCGCTTCGTCGAATTGCTGGCCGAGAGCGACGCCGCCGAAGCGGCGGAAGACGAGGAGCAATGAGCGCAGCTGCCCTGGCCACCCCCATCGCTTTCGCCGATTCCCGGCGTCTGGGGGTCGCCATCGGCGTCTCGGTGGCGCTCCACGGCACCCTCCTTGCCCTGCACTTCCAGTTTCCCGACACCTCCCGGGCGATGCGGGAAAA
>SSSZ01000040.1 GCA_009469675.1 Azonexaceae bacterium
CAACGCCACCTCGGCCAGCCTGGCGGGCGACGCCATCATGCTCCCGGCCACCGCCTTCGCCCCGGACGCGCTGGCCTACGACATGATGTACGGCCGGGGGACCACCCCCTTTCTCGCCGAGGCCCGGCGCCAGGGCGCCGGGCGCCTGGCCGACGGTCTCGGCATGCTGGTCGAGCAGGCGGCCGAGGCCTTCCTGCTGTGGCGCGGCATCCGCCCGGAAACCGCGCCGGTCCTGGCCGCCCTGCGGACCCAACTGGCGGCCCGGTGAGCACTTCCGCCCGACCGCCCGCCGGGGGCGCTCGCCAGGGCCGGCTTGGCGCAGCCGGCCCGCTCGGGCGGCGCCAAGCCGGGCGGCACCGAACCCCGCTTTCACCCGCCCCGGCGAGGCTGGCGGGCGGCGACGGCAGGGCAGCCCGGTGACCCGCCTGGGCCACTGGCTCAAATGGGGCCTCCTGGCCCTGTGCGGCGGCGTTCTCGCCTACCAGCTCTGGCTTCTGGGCTGGGTGCTCTACTGGGGGCATGTCAACCCCGACACGACCCGCTTCATGGCGATCCGCCTGGG
This sequence comes from Azonexaceae bacterium, assembly GCA_009469675.1. GTDB lineage: Bacteria > Pseudomonadota > Gammaproteobacteria > Burkholderiales > Rhodocyclaceae > SSSZ01. Next base: position 563 of record SSSZ01000040.1, read on the forward strand.
CGAACTGCGGGAAAAAAAGCCCGACGCCCAACTCAAGAAGCAATGGGTGCCCTACGACCGCATCTCGCCCCATCTCAAACGCGCCATCATCGCCGCCGAAGACGCCAAGTTCGTCGACCATGAAGGCTTCGACTGGGAAGGCATCCAGAAGGCCCTGGAAAAAAACCAGAAAAAAGGGCGGGCCGTCGCTGGCGGCTCGACCATTACTCAGCAACTGGCCAAGAATCTCTTCCTCAGTCCGCAGAAATCCTACTGGCGCAAGGCCGAGGAGGCGGTCATCACCCTGATGATCGAATACTGCTGGGACAAACGGCGCATTTTCGAGGTCTACCTCAACGTCATCGAATGGGGCAACGGCCTTTTCGGCGCCGAAGCCGCCGCCCGCCACTACTACAACCAAAGCGCCGCCCAACTGGGTCCGGAGCAGGCGGCCCGGCTGGCCGGCATGGTGCCCAACCCGCGCTTCTACGACCGGAACCGAAACGCGCCCGGGCTGGCCAAAAAAACAGCGATCATCCTCGCCCGCATGCCGGCCGCCGAAGTGCCGTAAAACGCAATTTGTCGCGGTCGTAGACGCCTGCCAATGCTAGAATGCCCGCTCCTTTGCGGCACTGCACCATGAGCGAAGAAACCCAGCTTAGCGACACCGAAGACTTGCAGGAGCGCCTCGCCGAGGTGCAGACCCTGCTCGCCCGGCACAGGCTGGTGGAAGACCTGGTTCATCGCCAGGACACGCCGCGCCACGACCTGGTCGAAGACCTGGTGCACAAACAGCATCTCAGCGAACTCCAGAAAAAGCTGGAGCCGATGCACCCGGCCGACATCGCCTACATCCTCGAGGCCCTGCCCCCCGACGAACGCCTGATCGCCTGGGAACTGGTCAAGGCCGAGCGCGAAGGCGAGATTCTGCTCGAGGTTTCCGACGCCGTCCGGGAAAGCCTCATCGAATCGATGGGCCGCAACGAGCTGGTGGCGGCCGCCGAAACCCTCGACACCGACGAACTCGCCGACCTCGCCCCGGATCTGCCGCAGGAGGTCATCGCCGACCTCTTCCAGTCGCTGTCGGTAGAGGAGCGCGAGCAACTGCGCGCCGCCATGTCCTACCCCGAGGATTCGGTGGGGGCGATCATGGACTTCGACATGGTCACGGTGCGCGAGGACGTGACCCTGGAAGTGGTGCTCCGTTACCTGCGCCGCTTCGACGAGCTGCCCGACCACACCGACCAGCTTTTCGTCGTCGACCGCGACGAACACCTGAAGGGCGTGCTGCCCCTCAACGTCCTCCTGGTCAATGAAGTGGACATGGAAGTCGGCGCCCTCATGCAGACCGACTACATCGAACTTGAACCCGACGATTTCGCCGAAGAAGCCGCCAAGGCCTTCGAGCGCTACGATCTGGTCTCGGCGCCGGTGGTCGACCCCGACCACAAGCTGATCGGCCGCGTCACGGTCAATACCGTGGTGGACTTCATTCGCGAGGAAGCCGAAAGCGAACAGCTGGCCAAGGCCGGTCTGCGCGAAGAGGAAGACATTTTCGCCTCGGTCTGGGATTCGGTGAAAAACCGCTGGTCGTGGCTGGCCATCAACCTCGTCACCGCCTTCGTCGCCTCCCGGGTGATCGGCGCCTTCGAAGGCTCGATCGAGAAACTCGTGGCCCTTGCCGCCTTGATGCCCATCGTCGCCGGCATCGGTGGCAATTCGGGCAACCAGACCATCACCATGATCGTCCGCGCCGTCGCCATGGGCCAGGTCCAGCCCGACGCGACGCGCCGGCTGCTGCGCAAGGAACTCGGCGTCTCCCTCATCAACGGGCTGATCTGGGGCGGCCTGCTCGGCCTCATCGCCTGGTGGCTCTACGGCAGCGTCAAGCTCGGTCTGGTGATGACCGGTGCCATGACCCTCAACCTCATGCTCGCCGCCTCGGCGGGTGTCGCCATCCCCCTCATGCGGTTGCGCTTCGGCGCCGATCCGGCGGTGGGTTCGTCGGTGATGATTACCGCCCTCACCGACTCCGGCGGCTTCTTCATCTTCCTCGGCCTGGCGACGCTCTTCCTGATGTAGGCCCTAATCCGGCGTCACCAGCTTCAAGCCGACGATGCCGGCGACGATGAGGCCGATGCAGACCAGGCGGGCGACTTCCCGGGATTCGTCGAACAGCATCATGCCGAGGAGTGCCGTACCGACGGCGCCGATGCCGGTCCACACCGCGTAGGCCGTCCCCAGGGGTAGGGCCTTCAAAGACCAGCCGAGGAGCACGACGCTCGCCCCCATCGCCGCCAGGGTGCCGACACTGGGCCAGAGGGGGGAAAAACCGGCGGTGTACTTCAACCCCACCGCCCAGCCGACCTCGCAGAGGCCGGCCAGGAAAAGGATGAGCCAAGCTTGGGGCGTGTTCATCAGCAACCTATTGAAACGCAGAGACGCAGAGGCACGGAGAAAAGCGGATTGTTCGGTGTCTCTGCGTTTTAGCCTTTATCTGTTCCCAGCGCGAAATACGCGGCGGCGGCGGCCACCGTGGCGGCGATGTCGGCGTCGCTGTGGGCGGCTGAGACGAAGCCCGCCTCGAAGGCCGAGGGGGCGAAGTAGTGGCCGGCGTCGAGCATGGCGTGGAAGAAGCGGTTGAAGGCCTCCTTGTCGCAGGCCAGGACGGCATCGTAGCTGGCCGGGCAGGCGGCGGCGAAGTACAGGCCGAACATGCCGCCGACGTTCTGGGCGGCGAAGGCGACGCCGTGCTTCCGGGCGGCGCCCACCAGGCCGTCGCACAGGGCCTTGGTTTTGGCGGCCAGGTTCTCGTAGAACCCCGGTTCCTGGACAAGTTTGAGGGTGGCCAGGCCGGCGGCCACGGCCACCGGGTTGCCGGACAGCGTACCGGCCTGGTAGACCGGCCCCAGGGGTGCGATCTTCTCCATGATCTCGCGCTTGCCGCCGAAGGCGCCCACCGGCATGCCGCCGCCGATGACCTTGCCGAAGGTGGAAAGATCCGGGGTGATGCCGAACAGGCCCTGGGCGCTCTTCAGACCGACGCGAAAACCGGTCATCACCTCGTCGAAGATCAACACCGCGCCGTGCCTGGCGGTGAGTTCGCGCATCGCCCGGAGAAATTCGCCCGTCGGGGCGATGAGGTTCATGTTGCCGACCACCGGTTCGACGATCACCGCCGCGATGCGCTCGCCGTGGGTGGCGAAGGCGTCGGCCAGTTGTTGCGGATCGTTGTAGGCGAGCACCAGGGTGTGCTGGGCGAGGTCGGCGGGGACGCCGCCGGAGGAGGGGTTGCCGAAGGTCAGCGCCCCCGAGCCGGCCTTCACCAAGAGGCTGTCGGAATGGCCGTGGTAGCAGCCCTCGAACTTGATGAGCAGGTCGCGGCCGGTGTAACCCCGGGCCAGGCGGATGGCGCTCATGGTTGCCTCGGTGCCGGAAGACACGAGGCGCACCATGTCCATGGAGGGAACCAGCCGGCAGAGGAGATCGGCCATTTCGACCTCGCGCTCGGTGGGGGCGCCGAAGGAAAGGCCGTCGGCGGCGGCCTCGGCCACCGCCCTGAGCACCTCGGGATGGCCGTGGCCGAGGATCATCGGCCCCCAGGAACCGACATAGTCGGTATACCACTTGCCGTCGGCGTCCTGGACCCGCGGCCCCTGCGCCTTGGCGAAGAAGAGCGGGGTGCCGCCCACCGAGCGGAAGGCACGGACCGGCGAATTGACGCCGCCGGGGATGTGGCGCTGGGCTCGGTCAAAAAGCTGCTGGTTGCGGGAGGTCATGGGGTGTTTTCCTCGAACAGGGATTGATAGGCGTGGGCGCGGGCAGCAATGTCCGGCGCCGAGAAAAGATCGGTGATGACGGCCAGCAGGTCGGCGCCGGCGGCGATGAGCCGCGGCGCCCCGGCCAGGGTGATGCCGCCGATGGCGCAGGCGGGAACGGCCAGTTCGGTGCGGCAGCGCGGAAAAAGAGCGAGGGGCGCCGGCTTGGCCTGCGGCTTGGTGGGCGACGGATAGACGGCGCCGAAGGCGACGTAGTCGGCTCCGGCGGCGCAGCCCCGGCGGGCGAGGTCGAAATCGGCGTAGCAGGAAACGCCGATCACGGCTCGCGGCCCGAGAACGGCCCGGGCGGCGCCGGCATCGCCATCGTCGCGGCCGAGGTGGACGCCGGCGGCGCCAATGGCCCGGGCCAGTTCGACGTCGTCATTGACGATAAGGGCGGCGGCGTGGCGGGCGCAGCACGCGGCGAGGGCGCGGGCCCGCGCCAGGCGTTCGGCCCCGGCCGAGGTCTTGTCGCGGTACTGCAGCCAGCGGCACCCCCCGGCCAGCACGGCTTCGCTGGCGGCGAGCAGGTCGGCGGCGGCGGCAAACTCCGGGGTGACGGCGTAGAGGCCGCGCCGCAGCGGCAGCGGCTCAGGCATCGGCGGCTTTCTCGCCCCCGGATTCGCCCTCGGCCCCGCCTTCGTCGTCCCGCGCCCAGAACAGCCGGTCGGGGATGAATTGGCCCATACCGGGCCGAAAGGCGTTGGCCAGGGTCTGCCAGGTGTAGTCCTGGGCGTCGCGTACCGCGTCCTCCAGTCCGGCGCCGTTGGCGATGCAGGCGGCGATGGCCGAGGCCAGGGTGCAGCCCGAACCGTGGAAGCTGCCCGGCAGGCGCTCCCAGCGGTCGCGGCGGACGACGCCCCCGTCGCCGAAAAGCTGATTGACGACCTGGGTCGTGTTTTCGTGGGTGCCGGTGACCAGCACGTTCTGCACCCCCATCTCGATCAGGCGGCGGGCGCATTCGGCGGCGTCGGGTTCGCCCTCGTCGTCGTCGCGTTCGGCCAGGCGGCGGGCTTCGGGGGTATTGGGCGTGAGCAGGGTGGTCTGGGGCAGGAGCAGTTCCCGGATGGCCGACAGCATGTCGTCGCTGGAGAACTCGTCGCCGCGCCCTGAAGCCAGCACCGGATCGAAGACGAGGGGCACCTCGGGATAGTCGGACACGATTTCGGCCACCACGACGACGTTCTCGACGCTCCCCAGGACGCCGACCTTGAAGGCCGCCACGGGCATGTCCTCAAGGAGCAGCCGGGCCTGCCGCTCGACGGTTTCGGGATCGACCGGATGCAGGCTCTCGACCCCGGCCGTATCCTGGACGGTAAGGGCGGTGAGCACAGTGAGCGGATGGCAGCCCAGGCTCGAAAGGGTCAGGATGTCGGCCTGGATACCGGCGCCGGACGAGGGATCGCTGGCCGCGAAGACCAGTACAAGCGGTGGCGTTGCAGTCATGGGAATTCGCCCGGATGGCGAAAAATTCGACAATTATTTAAGATTCCCCCGATTTTATCCGAAATACCATGATGACCATGACCACCGAGGCCGAGTACAAAACCTGGATGTGCCTGATCTGCGGCTTTATCTATGACGAAGCTGCCGGTCTTCCCGACGAGGGCATCCCGCCCGGCACCCGTTGGGATGACATCCCGATGAACTGGTCCTGCCCGGAATGCAACGCCCGGAAGAGCGATTTCGAGATGGTCGCCTTGTAGGTAGGCGATAAGGGATATAGTATGACGCCACGCAATCAGGGCTGGCGCCCACAGGGGACTGAGATTGGCTGACGCGGCAAATCTGCGCGGGGTGAAGGTGATGGTGATTGACGACAGCAACACCATTCGTCGCAGCGCTGAAATTTTTCTGGTTCAGGCCGGATGCCAGGTGGTCCTGGCGGAGGACGGCTTTGACGCCCTGGCGAAGATCGCCGACCACCAGCCGAACGTGATTTTCTGCGACATCATGATGCCCCGGCTCGACGGCTACCAGACTTGCGCCCTCATCAAGAAGAACGCCCGCTTCCGGGCCACGCCGGTCATCATGCTGTCCTCCAAGGACGGCCTCTTCGACCGCGCCCGGGGCCGCATGGTCGGCTCCGACCAATACCTGACCAAACCTTTCACCAAGGACAGTCTGCTCCAGACAGTCGCCAGCTTTTCGGCGGCCGCGGGCTGATCTGTCGTTTTTTGTAGCACAGGGAGTACACAATGCCCGTAAAGAAGATCCTCGTTGTCGATGACTCGCCCACCGAGCGCTTTTTCGTCGTCGATCTCCTGACCAAGAACGGTTACCAGGTGGTGATCGCCGAAAACGGCGAAGAAGGCATCGCCAAGGCCAAGGCGGAAAAACCCGACCTCATCCTGATGGACGTGGTGATGCCCGGCCTCAACGGCTACCAAGCCACCCGCACCCTGACCCGGGACGACGAAACCAAGGGCATCCCGGTCATCGTGTGCACCACCAAGGGTCAGGAAACCGACAAAATCTGGGGCCTGCGCCAGGGCGCCCTTGACTACCTGGTCAAGCCGCTCAATCCGGAAGAACTGCTGCAAAAAATCGCGGCCTTGCCTTAAGCGGCCGCCATGGCAAGAAAAACCAGCCTTCGGGAGTTCCAGGAATACCTGGCCGGCCGCCTGACCAGTGCGGCCCGCGGCAAGCGCGGCGCGTCGCTGCTCGGCATCCGGGCCGGCAACGAAGACTGGCTCCTCGACCTGGCCGACTCGGGCGAAATCGTGCAGATGCCCAAGCTGACGCCGGTACCCCTGACCAGGCGCGCCTTTACCGGCATCGCCAACATCCGGGGCAACCTGTATTCGGTCACCGATTTCTCCCTGTTCCGGGGCGGCGACCCGACCCCCCAGAACGCCAATACCCGGCTCCTGCTGGTGGGGGTCAAGCACGGCTCGAATGCCGCCCTTCTGGTGGCACGCATGCTCGGCCTGAAGAACGCCGAGGATTTCACGGCGGAAGAACCCGACCCCTCGGCTCCCGCCTGGGGCACGCAAAAATACCGGGACAACAACGGTAACGTCTGGCGCAAACTTTCGGTTCGCGATTTGCTGGGCGATGAAGACTTCATGAATGTCGGCGCCTGACCGGGCCGCCACACCTTAGATTGACAGCGGAGGATTAGCATGGCGTTTAGTTTCAAATTGCCGAACATCGGTCTGGGCGGGAAAAATCCGCCGACTGAGCAGATGACGGTTTCCGACGGCATGGCCCCGTCGCCCGCCGCCATGACGATGGGCAAAGCGATGCCGCTTCCCGCCTTTCTCGCCGACAAGCCGGTCCTGCAGCAGATCAAGATCCTGGGCGGCCTGTTCGTCGCGGTCCTGGCCGCCATCGCCATCTCGGTCCTCCTCGACGCCAACAAGTCCGCCAACGGCACGGCCTACGTCGCGGCCTCCGGGGAAATGCGCATGCTCTCCCAGCGCATCGCCAAGGCCTCGTCCCTGGCGCTTCAGGGCAACCCGACGGCCTTCGGCCAGCTCCGGGAATCGAAGGAAACCTTCTCCCAGCTCCTCGATCGCCTGACCAACGGCGGCGAAGTCGCCGGCACCTCGGTTCCCGCTTCACCGGAAGCGGTGCGGCCCGAACTCGAAGCCCTCAACAAGTTGTGGAGCGAAACCGAAAAGAACGCCGCCGCCGTGCTCGGCCAGGAAAAGAACCTAGTGTCCCTGGGCAAGGACGTCGCCACCATCGACATCAAGAACCCCGTCATGCTCGACCTCACCGAGCAGGTCGCAGCCCTCAAGCTGCAGGTTGGCAGCGGCGCCCGTGAGATCGCCGCGGCCAACCAGCTGGTGATGCTGACCCAGCGCATCGCCAAGAACGCTTCGGCGATGCTGGTCGGCGACGTCATCAACCCGGAAGTCGCCTTCCTCCTCGGCAAGGACACCAACGCTTTCCGCGACATCCTGGCCGGCCTGACCAAGGGCAGCGACGCGCTGCGCCTGTCCGGCAACAACGATGCCGAAACCAAGGAAAAACTGGGCGAACTCGATGTCGCCTTCAAGGAATACCAGAGCGCCGTCGGCAACATCCTCGGCAACATGCAGCCCCTGGTCCTTTCCAAGCAGGCCGGGTCACGCATCTTCCGCGAAAGCGACGACCTCTTGAAGACCACCGACGCCCTGGCCGAAGGCTACCAGAAGGAACTCGCCGCCCGCGGCATGTACATCGTGGTGATGGTCGTCCTCACCATCCTGGCCGTCGGCACCCTCGGCCTCCTGGCCAAGACCTACCTCGCCGACACCGAGCGCCGCGCCGATGAAGCCGAAAGCCAGCGCCAGTCCTCGGAACAGACCAACCGCGAGAACCAGGACGCCATTCTCCGCCTGATGAACGAACTGGGCGACCTGGCCGACGGCGACCTGACCGTCACCGCCACGGTGAGCGAAAACATCACCGGCGCCATCGCCGACTCGATCAACTACACCATCGAGGAACTCCGCGTCCTGGTCGGCCGCATCAACGACGCCGCCACCCGGGTGACGGCCGCCACCGAAATCGCCCGCCAGAACTCCAACCAGCTGCTCGCCGCCGCCGAGAAGCAATCCCAGGAAATCCAGGAGGCGGGCCAGTCGGCGCTCTCCATGGCGCGCTCGATGAACGAGGTGTCGGGCAACGCCACCCAGTCCGCCCAGGTGGCCCGGCAATCGCTGGCCGCCGCCGAAAAGGGTACGGTGGCCGTGCAAGATTCGATCAAGGGCATGAACGAAATCCGCGAGCAGATCCAGGAAACCTCCAAGCGCATCAAGCGCCTCGGCGAAAGCTCCCAGGAGATCGGCGAAATCGTCGAACTGATTTCGGACATTACCGAACAGACCAACGTTCTCGCCTTGAACGCCGCCATCCAGGCCGCCTCCGCCGGCGAAGCAGGCCGGGGCTTCACAGTGGTCGCCGAGGAAGTGCAGCGGCTGGCCGAACGCTCCGCCGAAGCCACCAAGCAGATCGCGGCCATCGTCAAGACCATTCAGACCGACACTCAGGACGCCGTCTCGGCCATGGAACAATCGACCCAGGGCGTGGTCGAGGGCGCCAAGCTTTCCGACGCCGCCGGCCAGGCCTTGCACGAAATCGGCGACGTGTCGAAGAACCTTGCCGGCCTGATCGAAAGCATCTCGTCATCGACCCAGCAGCAGGCCGAATCGGCGACCAACGTCGCCAAGCTGATGCAGGAAATCCTCCGCGTCACCGAGCAGACGACGGTGGGCACCCAGCGCACGGCCGAAGCCGTCGATGAACTGACCAGCCTGGCCCACGAACTCAAGGGTTCGGTCGCCGGCTTCAAGGTGGATTAAGCCCGAACCCGGAACCCTATGAACGCTGCCACCGAATTCGACCTGGGCCCCCTGACCTGGGTGAAGGGCGAGATCGATCTCGCTCTCGAACGTGCGGACGACGCGCTGCGCCAGTACGGCGGCGGCGCCGATCCGGCCCAGTTGAAATTCTGTCGCACCCACGTCCACCAGGTCCATGGTGCCCTGGCCATCGTCGGCCTGGACGGCGTCACCCAGGTCACCGAATCCCTGGAGGCCCTGCTCCAGGGCCTTGAGGACGGTACGGCGGCGGCCGGTCCGGCGGCCGCCGCCGCCGTGAGCGGCGCCACCGCCGCCATCCGGCAGTACCTCGACGACCTGATGGCCGGCGAACCCAACCAGCCGCTCCGCCTCCTGCCGGTCTACCAGGCCCTGGCCGAGGCCCGCGGGCAGCAGCGGGTGCGCGCCACCGACCTGTTCTACCCCGACCTCTCGCTGCGCCCGCCCAAACGCGCCGCCACCACCCGGCTGACGCCGGAAGAACTCACCAAGCTCCTCAAGTCCGAACGCACCCGCTTCCAGAAAGGGCTTCTCGCCTGGCTCAAGAAGCCGAACGAGGCCGAAGTCGGCCTGGCCCAGATGCGCGAAGCCCTGCGCACCATCGAAGCGACCCAGGAAACCCCCGCCGGCCGGGCCTTCTGGTGGATTTCCCTGGGCTTCCTCGAAGCCCTCGCCGACCGTGGCGTGGCCTCCGAGGTCGAAGCCCGCCAGCTCTGCGCCCGCATCGACCTGCAGATCCGCCGCCTGCTCGAAGGCTCGCGCAACGTGGCCGAACGGCTGATGCGCGACGCCCTCTACTACGTTGCCCAGGCCCCCGTCGAGCAGGGCGAAGTCGCCCGCTCGGTGCGCAGCACCTTCGGCCTCGGCGACCTGCTGCCCCGCCCGGCGACGGCAGAAGCCACGTCCGCGCCGCAGGAGTCCCTGCTGCGCCGCCTGCGCGAATCGATCGCCGCCGCCGAGGAGCACTGGAACAAATTCTGCACCGGCAGCGCCGGCATGCTCGGCGGCTTCGCCGATCACGCTCGGGCCTGCGCCAACCTGACCGGCGAAATCGGCCACACCGACCTCAAACGCCTGGGCCAGGGCCTGGGCGCCATCGCCAACTGGCTGAACGAACAACCCTCCCGCCAGTCCGACGGCGTGGCGATGGAAGTCGCCACCGCCATCCTCCTACTGCAGAACGCCCAGGAGAATTTCCGCCGCCTGGGCACCGATTTCGCCCAGCAGGTGGACCTCATGGTAGCCCGCCTGCACGGCTGCATTTCCGGCAAGCCGGCCGAATCGGGCGACGAGATCCCGCTTCTCGACGAAATGACCCGCCGGGCCCAGGAAAAGCTCCTGATCGGCCAGGTGGCGCGGGAAATCCAGAACAACCTGGCCCACATCGAGCAGGCCCTCGACACCTTTTTCCGCAGCCCCGACAACAACGAAGGCTTGGCCCAACTCGACGGCCCCCTCAAGCAGATCAGCGGCGCCCTCCTCATGCTCGGCCACGACGGCGCCCTGGCCACCGTGCGCCAGTGCGGCGAACAGATCCAGCGCTTCGCCCAGCCGGGCTACCAGCCCGACCAGGCCGATTTCGAGGCCGTGGCGAGCGAACTCTCCATGCTCGGCTTCTTCATCGATTCCCTGCAGCACGGCGCTGGCGACTACGAAACCTTCATCCGCAACCTCAAGGGCGAAACGCCGGCAGAAACCGCCGAGGAAGAAGAACCCTGCGAAGCCGCCACGGCGCCCAGCGTCGAGCAGCAGCTCGAACAGCAGCGCAAGGAAACCCAGGCGCTGCTCGAAGCTCTCAAGGAAAAGCCTCAGGACGCCCAGCTCAAGGACGAACTGAAGCAAAACCTCCAGGCCATGCAGAAGGACGCCGACCTGGTGGCCGACCACCGCCTCGGCGAATCGGCCAAGGCGGTGCTCTCCGCCCTGGAGAGCGGCGAGATGGAATCCGAGGAGTTCGACGCCGCGGCAACCAACCTCATGCCCGTCGTCCTCGAAGCCCCCGAGCCCTCGGCCGAAACCCTGCAGCTCGCCCAGTCGAGTGTTGATGAAATCGACGCCGAGCTTCTGGAAATCTTTCTCGAAGAAGCCAAGGAAGTTCTCGCCACGATGGGGGCCAATCTCGCCCTCCTCGAAGCCGAACCCCACAACAGCGAAGCCCTGACGACGCTGCGCCGCTCGTCCCACACCCTCAAAGGCAGCGGCCGCATGGTCGGCCTCAAGGATCTCGGTGAAACCGCCTGGGCCATCGAGCAGACCCTCAACCAGTGGCTCCGCCAGGAACTGGCGGTGACGCCCGAGCTGCTCGCCATGCTCCGCCTCTGCCAGGAGGTGTTTTCGGCCTGGGTCGCCCATCTGGAAAACCCCGCCGTTCCGGCCCCCAACCCGGCCAAGCTAGTCGCCCTGGCCGACCGCCTGCGGGGCGCCGAGGGCGAAGCGGCCCTCGCTCCAACCCCGGCCCCGCCGCCCCCGGTCAGCACCGCCCAGATCATCGAACTGCCCACCGCGGCGGCAGCTCGCCCTGCCCCCGCTGCCGTCGTTGACCTGCCGGCGCCGCCGCCCCTGGCACCGATCGAATCCGATTTCACCGACATCGCTGCCGAACTCGGCACCGCCTCCAACCTCGGCTTCGAGTTCTCCCTCGGCGAGCTGGACCAGGATCTGCCGGCCCTGGGCAGCGAGAAGTCGGCCGAACCGCTGCTCGCCCCGGTCGATCTGCCGAGCCTGCCAACCGCCGAAGAACCTCCCGCCGCCGAGGGGGACGAGGCTTTGCCCGCCCATCTCCTGTCCACCGTCGTCGTTGCCGCCCCCACGGACGAACTGGCTGACGACGACCTGATGCCGGCCCATCTGCTGGCCACCGAACTCGTCGCCGTTGAAGTGCCGCCGGAAGTCGAAACTCCCGCCGAAAACGTGCCCAGCTTCGATCTCCCCCCGGTTATGGCCGAGCCGGAGGCAGTGGGGGTAAGCCTCGACTTCGACCTGACGGCGGAAGCGCCGGCCACGGCACCGGTCGCCGAGGTGCTTCCGACCGCACCCGAAGCCCCGGCCGAAGCACCCCAGAAAGCCTCGGCCGAGGAGCCGGCCGCCGACACCGCGGCCATGCCGCCCGCCGAACCCGCCGCCGAGAGCGATTTTCCGCTGCCGGAACCTGGCCTCGAGCCGCTGCCGGCCGTCGAAATCCAGGCCGAGCCGGCAGCCGACCTCCTGGCTGAGGCGCCACCCGAAATCCCGGCCGGGGTCGCCGCCGATTCCGTCGTCGCGGATGCCGCTGCAACCCTACCCGAGCCGATCGCCGAATCCGAGGCGCCGGCCACCGAACCTGCCGCCTCCCCCGAACCCGCGGCCTCGCCCACCCTCTACGACATTTTCCGCGAAGAGGCCCGCGGCCATCTCGACACCCTCGACCAGAGCTACGCCCAGCTGGCCGCCGATCCGCTGGCGCCCACCACCTTCGAAATGACCCGCGCCGCCCATACGCTGGGCGGAATCGCCGCAACGGTCGGCATCACACCCATCAACAAGCTCGCCATCGCCCTCGAACACGCCCTGCTGCGCCGCGACCCGAGCGGCCGCCCGGACAGCATCGAAGGCCTGGAGACGGTGCGGCAGGCCATCCTCGGGCTGCAGGAAATGTTCGTCGCCCTGGCCGATCAACGGGGGCCGGAACCCTTGCCCACCCTGGTCGATGCCCTGGGCGAGATTTATCCCGCCCTGCCGCCCTCCGAACCGGCGGAGCCGGAATCGCTCCTCGCACCGGCGGCAGCTTCGCCCGCCGCCGCGGCGCCCGAAGCCAAGCCCGAGCCGCTACCCGCCACGGCCCCCCTCGAACTACCGCGGCTGCAGGACGAACTCGACGAACAACTGCTCCCCATCTTCCTCGAAGAAGCCCAGGAAATCGTCCGCGGCTTCAACGATCAGCTCCTCGCCTGGCGGGGCAATCCGGCCGACAGCGCCCCCCCCCGGGCGCTGGCCCGCCTGCTCCACACCTTTAAGGGCAGCGCCCGCATGGCCGGGGCCATGAACCTCGGCGAAATCACCCACCACCTGGAAGCCCGGGTTGAGGATTTTCTCCGCGCCGGCACCGCCAGCCTCGCCAATGTCGAAGAGGTGGAAAGCGGCTGCGACACCCTGGTGCAGATCGTCGAACGGTTGCAGGCCGGCGACTCGCCCGTCCTGTTCCCGGAAGCCTCCCACGCCGACCTGCACGAACCGGCGCCGCCTCCGGCCGCCGCCGAAGCCGTCGCCCAGGTCATCGCCATTACCACCGCGGCGCCGGCGGCTCAAGCGCCCGCCCCCGCCGCAGCTCCCGCCGAGGCCGAGGCGGAAGCCGGCGCCCAGCGAGCCACCCTGCGCGTCCGAGCCGACCTCATCGACCGCCTGGTGAACGAAGCGGGCGAACTCTCCATCGCCCGGGCCCGCATCGAAGGCGAAATGCGCAGCCTGAAAAACTCGCTCCTCGACCTGACGGAAAACGTCATCCGCCTGCGCCGCCAGTTGCGCGAGATCGAAATCCAGGCGGAAGGCCAGATCCAGGCCCGGGTGGCCCAGACCCACGACGGCCAGACCGAGTTCGACCCCCTCGAACTCGACCGCTTCACCCGCTTCCAGGAACTGACCCGGTTCATGGCCGAGTCGGTCAACGACGTGGCGACGGTGCAGCAGAACCTCCTCAAGAACCTCGACGACACCAACGCCGCTATCGTCGCCCAGGCCCGCCTCAACCGCAGCCTGCAGCAGGAACTGATGGGCGTGCGCATGCTGCCCTTCGCCAGCCAGGCCGAACGCCTCTACCGCATCGTCCGCCAGACCTCCAAGGAACTGGGCAAACGCGCCAACCTCGACATCAAGGGTGGCCAGGTCGAAATCGACCGTTCGGTTCTCGACAAGATGATGGCTCCCCTTGAGCACATGCTGCGCAACGCCGTCACCCACGGCATCGAATCCCGCGCCGACCGCACCGCCGCGGCGAAGCCCGACATCGGCGAAATTTCCCTGGCGCTGCGCCAGGAAGGCAACGAAATCGTCATCGCCATGAGCGACGACGGGGCCGGCCTGGACGCCGCCCGCATCCGCGCCCGGGCTGAAGCCCAGGGGCTGCTGGCGCCGGGCGAAGCGGCCGACCAAGCCCGCCTGTTCGACTTCATCTTCCAGCCCGGCTTCTCGACGGCCCGCGAAGTCACCCAGATCGCCGGGCGCGGCGTCGGCATGGACGTGGTCAAGACCGAAGTCGCGGCCCTCGGCGGCCGCATCGAAATCGTCTCGGCGCCGGGTCAGGGCACGACCTTCCGGCTCTACCTGCCGCTTACCCTGGCGGTGACCCAAACCCTGCTGGTGCGGGCCGGCTCCCATCTCTACGCCGTACCCTCGACGATGATCGAGCAGGTTCTCGAATTGAAGGAAAAAGGCCTCAACGAGTTGCGCGGCAAGGGTGAGGCCGAGTGGCAGAACAACCGCTACCCCTTCCACTTCCTGCCCAACCTCCTGGGCGACCTCGGCGCCCTGCCGGAAAACCACCGCCGGTACTGGGTTCTGCTCCTGCGCTCGGGTTCGCAGCGGGTGGCGGTCCAGGTGGACGAACTCCGCGGCAACCAGGAAGTGGTGGTCAAGAACATCGGGCCGCAACTCGCCCGGGTGGTCGGCATCGCCGGCGCCACGGTGCTGGGCGACGGCCAGGTGGTGCTCATTCTCAACCCGGTAGCCCTGGCCAGCCGGCTGGCCGCCGCCCCGACGCCCGCCGCCACGGGCTTCGCCGCGGCTGCGCCGGTCAGCGCCTCGACGCTGCCCACCGTCCTGGTGGTGGACGATTCCCTTACCGTACGCAAGATCACCGGCCGTCTGCTGGCCCGCGAGGGTTACCAGGTGGTCACCGCCAAGGACGGCGTCGACGCCCTTGAGCAGATGATGGAAGTGATCCCCGACGTCGTTCTGTCGGATATCGAGATGCCGCGCATGGACGGCTTCGACCTGGTGCGCAACATCCGCGCCGACGACCAGCTCAAGGGCGTGCCGGTCATCATGATTACCTCGCGGACCGCCGACAAGCACCGCAATTACGCCGACGAAATCGGCGCCAACCACTATCTCGGCAAGCCCTACGACGAGGACGAGTTGCTCGGGCTGATCGCGGGCTTCATCAAGGCGAAGCGGGGCGGCTGACCGGCCGCTCCGGGGAGGCGGATCGACCCGGCCCCCGCCCGGCGGCCGGCCCGATCGCCGGTGTTGGCGCAATTCGCCGCGGCGGCGCAATTCGTGGTTGGTTTGTCCCGGGCCGGCGTTTAGAATTCCACCCATGGAGAACGTCAATCTCACCGACAACTTTCTCATCGCCATGCCGGCGATGCAGGATCCCTATTTCGCCCACACCCTGGTCTATATCTGCGAGCACAACGAAAACGGAGCCCTCGGCATCATCGTCAATCGCCCCATCGACATGAATCTCGCCACCCTTTTCGAAAAGATCGAACTACCGCTTGGCCCCGGCAGCCTGGCCGACCTGCCCGTCTACTTCGGCGGCCCGGTGCAGCTCGACCGGGGATTCGTCCTGCACCGGCCGATCGGCCAGTGGCAATCGACCCTAGCAGTCAACGACCAGATCGGCCTGACCAGTTCCCGCGACATCCTGGCCCACGTCGGTAGCGACGGCCAGCCGGAAGAAATCATCGTCACCCTCGGCTACGCCGGCTGGGGCGCCGGCCAGCTCGAAGAAGAACTGGCTCAGAACGCCTGGCTCACGGTGCCGGCCCGGGCCGCCATCCTCTTCGACCTGCCTCCCGAAGAAAGGCTACCCGCCGCCATGCAGAACCTCGGGTTCAGTTTTTCCCAGCTTTCCGACGTGGCAGGCCACGCCTGAGATGAGACGGCTTTGCGCCGCCCGGCGTTCGGCTCGCCCCGCAGGGATGCCCGCCACCCCCGGGGCGGCCCGGCCGGAGCGCTGATGGGCACGGTGCTCGCCTTCGATTTCGGGGAAAAGCGGATCGGCGTGGCGGTGGGCGAAAGCGAACTGGCCCAGGCCCATCCGCTTGCGGTCATCCACGCCCAGTCCAACGACGACCGCCTGGCGGCCATCGCCAAGCTGGTCGCCGAATGGCAGCCGGAGCAGTTGGTAGTCGGCCTCCCGACCCACGCCGACGGCACGCCCCACGCCCTCACCGCCCTCTGCCGCAAGTTCGCCGAGCGTTTGGGAAAACGCTTCGGCCTGCCGGTCGGCCTGGCCGACGAACGCCTCACCTCCCGCGATGCCGAAACCCGCCTGCGCGAAACCGGCCGCAACGCCAAATCCGCCCGTGCCGTCCTCGACGCGGTGGCCGCCCAACTCATCCTGCAAACCTGGTTCGACACCCTGCCCACCTGCCATGTCCCCACTCCCCACTCCCCTGCCTGACGCCGAATCCCAGTGCCGGCAACTGGCCAATCTGCTCGCCCCGACGCTGGGGCGCAATCCGGCCCTGGTCGGCATCCACAGCGGCGGCGCCTGGATCGCCGCACGGCTCAAGGAGCTTCTCGGCCTCACCGACGACATCGGCCTCATCGACGTCTCCTTCTACCGCGACGATTTTGCGGAAAAAGGGCTGCATCCCCAGGTCAAGCCGACGGTCATTCCCTTCGACGTGGACAACCGCCACCTCATCCTGGTGGACGACGTCCTCTATACCGGCCGCACCACCCGTGCCGCCTTGAACGAACTCTTCGACTACGGCCGCCCCGCCTCGGTGGAACTGGCCGTCCTGGCCGACCGCGGCGGCCGGGAACTGCCCATCGCCCCCCAGTACTGCACCTGGTCCATCGACCTGGAGGTCGGCCAGAATCTGGTTCTC
Organism: Azonexaceae bacterium; assembly: GCA_009469675.1. Lineage (GTDB taxonomy): Bacteria > Pseudomonadota > Gammaproteobacteria > Burkholderiales > Rhodocyclaceae > SSSZ01. The sequence goes on from SSSZ01000040.1 coordinate 17,486, forward strand.
GCCAGGGACGACGCCGGCACCCTGGCCTGGAGGCTGGAGCATGCATAACCCGCAACTCAATCGCCACGGCGAACTGACCCACCTGCTCTCGATCGAAGGTCTGCCCCAGGAAGTCATCACCCATATCCTCGACACGGCCGCCTCGTTCATGGAGGTTTCCCAGCGCGAGGTGAAAAAAGTGCCCCTGTTGCGCGGCAAGAGCGTCTTCAACCTCTTCTTCGAGAATTCGACCCGCACCCGCACCACCTTCGAGATCGCGGCCAAGCGCCTTTCCGCCGACGTCATCAACCTCGACATCGGCCGCTCGTCCACGGCCAAGGGGGAGACGCTCCTCGACACCATCGACAACCTCTGCGCCATGCACGCCAACCTCTTCGTCGTGCGGCACGCCGCCAGCGGCGCCCCCTACCTGATCGCCGAGCACCTGGCCCGGGTCGGCCGCGACGACATCCACGTCGTCAACGCCGGCGACGGCCGCCATGCCCACCCCACCCAGGGACTCCTGGACATGTACACCATCCGGCACTACAAGAAGGATTTCACCCAGCTGCGGGTAGCCATCGTTGGCGACATCCTCCATTCCCGCGTCGCCCGCTCGGACATTCACGCCCTCACCACCCTGGGCGTCCCCGAGGTGCGCGCCATCGGGCCGCAGACCCTGTTGCCCAGCCACCTCGGCCGCATGGGGGTGCATGTCTTCCACGACATGGCGGCAGGCCTCAAGGACTGCGACGTGGTCATCATGCTGCGCCTGCAAAACGAGCGCATGACCGGCGCCCTGCTCCCCTCGGCCGGCGAATACTTCCGCCACTACGGCCTGACGCCCCAGAAGCTGGCCCTCGCCAAGCCCGACGCCATCGTCATGCACCCCGGGCCGATGAACCGCGGGGTCGAGATCCATTCCGCCGTAGCCGATGGCGCCCAGGCCGTCATCCTGCCCCAGGTCACCTTCGGCATCGCCGTGCGCATGGCCGTCATGAGCATCGTTCCGGGAAATTGACCGCCCCCTCACTCACTTCGTTCGCGGCCCCCTGCCGGGGGCGGGCCTCCCTCCGGGCGGCTCTTCGGGAGTCCCAGACATGAAAATCGAAATCCGAAACGGTCGCCTCATCGACCCCAAGAACCGGCGCGACGAAGGCGCCAGTCTCTTCATCGCCGCCGGCAAGATTGCCGGCATCGGCCAGACGCCCGCCGGCTTCGTCGCCGACCAGGTGATCGACGCCGCCGGCGCCATCGTCTGTCCCGGCTTCATCGACCTCGGCGCCCGCCTCAACAGCATCGAGGCCGAACTGGCCGCCGCCGTCGCCGGCGGCGTCACCTCGGTGGTGGTGCCCCCCGACGCCGACCCGCCCCTCGACGAACCCGAACTGGCCGACCGCCTGGTGCACCGCGCCGCCGACATCGGCAAGGCCCGCGTCCTACCCCTGGGCGCCCTCACCCTCGGCCTCAAGGGCGAGCGCCTGGCCGAACTGGCCGGGCTGGCCAAGGCCGGCTGCGTCGCCTTTTCCCAGGCCAACCGGCCGGTGGTCGATACCGAAGCGCTGCTGCGCTCCTTCGAATACGCCGCCACCTTCGGCTTCGCCGTCTGGATGCAGCCCCAGGACCACTGGCTGGCCAGGAACGGCATCGCCCACGCCGGCGAGGTGGCCAGCCGCCTCGGCCTGGCCGGCATCCCGGTCAGCGCCGAGACCATCGCCATCGGCACCCTCCTGCAGCTGGCCCGGGACACCGGTGTGCGCCTGCATCTGACGCGGATTTCCTCCGCCGCCGGCCTGACGCAAATCGGAAAGGCCCAAAAGGAAGGGCTGAAGGTGAGCTGCGACGTCGGCATCCACCACCTGCACCTCACCGAAAACGACATCGGCTTCTTCGACAGCCAGGCCCGGTTCGACCCGCCGCTGCGCACCCAGGGCGACCGCCAGGGCCTCTCCGCCGGCGTCGCCCGGGGCGTCGCCGCCATCTGCTCCGACCACACGCCGGTCGGGGCCGACGACAAGCTGCTGCCCTTCGGCGAAGCCAAGCCCGGCGCCACCGGCCTCGAACTCCTGCTACCGCTGACCCTCAAGTGGGCCACCGCGGCAGATGTCGACCTCGCCACCGCCATCGCCCGCATTACCGCCGACCCGGCCGCCATCCTCGGCAGCGACCGCGGCCAACTCGGCGAAGGCGCCGACGCCGACGTCTGCATCTTCGACCCGGAAGCCAGCTGGCGGCTGCTGCCGGAGGCCCTGCGCAGCAAGGGAAAAAATACCCCTTTCCTGGGTTACGAAGTGCAAGGAAAGGTTCGAGTGGCCCTGGTGGGCGGCACCCAAAAATAAAACGAACGTTTTACTTGATTTTGTTGAATTCTTGATTTAAACTAAATTTACCAGTTCGATAAAGGCAAACCCGTCGAAAGACGGCGACGCAAAGCTACCGGCTAAATGCACCCAGGTGCGCAGGCCAGAGGGGTTACCGAAAACTAGGTTGGAGGTTGCAAGAAGCTGCCACTGACCGATCGATCTGGATGTTCAACCAGGATTCGATTGGAGTGGAAAATGCCCCTAGGTGCCCTTGCCCGTGTAGCAGCCTTCTTCGCCGCCCTCTGCATCGCCCCCTTTGCCGCCGCTGCCGATAACCTCCACTGGCGCTGCTGGTACGACCAGCAGGTCCATATCACCTGCCTCGTCGACGAAGTCCCCGACACCGCCGGGGCCGGCGCCGAAGTCCCTCTGCCTGCCAATATTCCCGGCATCGTCAAACTGCTGCGCAAGGATCCCGGCGCCTTCCGCAACCGCATCGTGCATGTTCCCCTGCACACCCAGCCCTACGACATGGAGTTTACCGCCACCCTGGCCCGCGCCACGGTCTGCGGCTCCCGCAGCGACTGCACGGTCAACTTCACGTCCCAGCTGCCGCCGGCAGAAGAAGTGATCGCCCTCCTCAACAAACACGTTCCCTATCTCGAGCGCGCCATGCCGACCACCCTGGCCATGGCCGAAATCGACTGAGCGCCGAGGCCGGCAACCGGCGCCCCGCAAGACCGCAAACGCCCTGATCGGCAGGGCGGCAGCAACCCTCCTCAGGAAACACCCAGGCGTTCGACCAGCCGATCCGGTGCCAAGGCGATCTCGATCTGCTTACGCCGGGAACTTGCCCCCGCCTTGAGGGCAAGCTCCCGCCGAGGAAGGCCGAGGCGCTCGGCGAGGTAAGCGAGGAGCGCCTCGTTGGCCTTGCCATCGACCGGCGGAGCGGCCAGCCGGATCTTCAAGGCGTCCCCGTGTTCGCCCACCAGTTCGGTACGCTTTGCCCCGGGCTGGACGTGGACGGTGACGCGGGACGCGGCGCCGGCGGAACGCAACCAGGCCGGCATCAAAGCAGCATGAGGACGACCTGGGCCAGCAGAATGGCGACCAGGGGGGAGAGGTCGATGCCGGAAAAGGTCGGCAAAATCCGGCGGATGGGGTCGAGGAAGGGGCGGGTGAGCTGATAGGCCGGGGCCGCTACCGGCGAGTAGGGATTGACCCAGGACAACACCGCCTGCAGGATGAGGACGCCGATCAACAGGTAGATCGACAACCGAGCAACGCCCCGGAGGGCACCGACCACAATGCCGAAAGCGATCCCCGGCCCGTCGGCAAGAAAGAGGTAGCCCCCGAAACCGTAGAGGATGCCGACGAACAGCGCCTGCAGGGCGAGGGCGGCGACCAGGCTGGCGAAATCGAGGCCGAACAGCCCGGGGATCGCCCGCCGCAGCGGCTTGGCCCCCCAATTGGTGAGCGTCACGACAAAATGCCCCACCGGCCCGGCGAAACTGACCCGGAAGGCCTGCATGTAGAAGCGCAAAAGAAAGAGGGCGCTGAAAAAGGAAATCATGGCGTCCGCCAGAAAGACGACGACCTGGGAGAACATCACTCGCCCCCCAGGAGGTCGCCCAGTTCGCGCCCGCGGGCGTCGGCAGCGCGCACTCCGGCGGCGAGGGCCGCCTTCACCCCGAGATCGGTCATGGCCTTGAGGGCCGCCTCGGTGGTGCCGCCCTTGGAAGTCACCCGCTCCCGCAGGGTTGAAGCCGGCACGTCCGACTGGGCGGCCAGCCGGGCCGCCCCGAGGGTGGTTTCGATGGCCATCTGGGCCGCCTGTTCGGGGGTAAAGCCGAGTTCCCGGGCGGCGTCCTGCAGCGCTTCGATGAACAGGAAGACGTAGGCCGGGCCGCTGCCCGAAACCGCCGTCACCGCGTCCATGCGTTTTTCCTCGTCGACCCAGAAGGTGCTGCCGACCGTTCGCATCACCCGGTCGGCAGCCAGCCGCTCGGCGGCATCGACTTCGGGCAGGGCGTAGAGGCCGGTCACCCCGGCGCCGATCAGGGCCGGCGTATTGGGCATCGTCCGCACCAGCTTGCGGTGCCCCCCCAGCCAGCGCGACAGCGATTCCAGGCGCAGCCCCGCCGCGATGCTCACCACCAGTTGCCCCGCCAGGTGGCGAACCAGAGGTTTGACCGCCTCCTTCATCTGCTGGGGCTTGACGGCGAGAACGACGAGGTCGCATTTCCAGGCCTCCGGTTCCGGCCCGGCGTGGCAGGTGACGCCGTAGGCCCGTACGAGTTTTTCGCGGTTGTCGCCGCTCAGTTCGACCACCTGGATGTCGGCAGCGTCGAAGCCCTGGTTGAGGAGGCCGCCGATGAGGGCGTTGGCCATGTTGCCGCCGCCCAGGAAAGTGATTTTCATGGATAGTTTCTCTCACCAAAAATTGCCGTACCGATACGCACCAGCGTAGCGCCTTCCGCCACCGCCGCCTCAAGATCGTGGGACATGCCCATGGACAGCGTGTCGACGTCCAGCCCGTCCCGCCGCAGGTCGTCGTAGAGGCGGCGCAGGCGGGCGAAGGCCTGGCGCTGTTCGGCAAAGCCGTCGACCGGCGCCGGAATCGCCATCAGGCCCCGCAGGCGCAAACCGGGCAGGGCCGCCACCTGGCGGCACAGGGCCGGCGCCTCCGCCGCGGCGCAACCGCTTTTGCTCGCCTCGCCGGAAACGTTGACCTGCACGCAGACCTGCAACGGCGGCCGGCCGGCGGGACGCTGGGCAGCGAGCCGCTGGGCGACCTTGAAGCGATCGAGCGAATGGACCCAGGCAAAATGCTCGGCGACGGGCCGGGTCTTGTTGCTCTGCAGAGGGCCGATGAAGTGCCATTCCAGATCGTCCCGCCCAAGGGCGGCGATCTTGTCTACACCTTCCTGCACGTAGTTCTCGCCGAAGGCCCGCTGGCCGGCCGCCGCCGCCTCGGCGACGCGACCCGCCGGCCAGGTCTTGCTCACCGCCAGGAGACGGACCGCCTCGGGGGGCCGCCCGGCTGCCCGGGCGGCGTCGGCGATGCGCTGCCGGACGACTTGCAGGTTGGTGGCGATGTCGCTCATAATCCTTTGGAATTCGGCCTATCCGCAGTATACACGCGCCCTGAGGACATCTTCGCATGGACATCACAGAACTCCTGGCATTCGGCGTCAAGAACAAGGCGTCCGACCTTCACCTCTCCTCGGGCCTGCCGCCGATGATCCGGGTGCACGGCGACGTCCGCCGCATCAACCTGCCGCCCATGGAGCACAAGGACGTGCATTCCATGGTGTACGACATCATGAACGACTCCCAGCGCAAGACCTACGAGGAAACGTTGGAGTGCGACTTCTCCTTCGAAATCCCCAACCTGGCGCGTTTCCGGGTCAACGCCTTCGTCCAGCACCGGGGCGCCGGCGCCGTCTTCCGGACTATTCCCTCCAAGGTTCTCACCCTGGAAGACCTCAACTGCCCGAAGATCTTCAAGGACATTTCCGAATACCCCCGCGGCATCGTCCTGGTCACCGGCCCCACCGGCTCGGGCAAATCGACCACCCTCGCTGCCATGGTCAACCACATCAACGAAAACGACTACAGCCACATCTTGACCGTCGAGGATCCCATCGAATTCGTGCATGAGGCCAAGAAATGCCTCATCAACCAGCGCGAAGTCGGCCCCCATACGCTGTCCTTCAACAACGCCCTGCGCTCGGCCCTGCGCGAAGACCCGGACGTCATCCTGGTGGGCGAAATGCGCGATCTGGAAACCATCCGCCTCGCCCTCACCGCCGCCGAAACCGGCCACCTGGTTTTCGGCACCCTGCACACCTCGTCGGCGGCCAAGACGGTGGACCGCATCATCGACGTCTTTCCCGCGGCGGAAAAGGAAATGGTCCGCGCCATGCTTTCCGAATCGCTGCGCGCCGTCATTTCGCAGACCCTGTTGAAGACCAAGGATGGCCAGGGCCGCGTCGCCGCCCACGAAATCATGATCGGCACCCCGGCCATCCGCAACCTCATCCGCGAAGCCAAGGTGGCCCAGATGTATTCGTCGATCCAGACCGGCCAGTCCTTCGGCATGCAGACCCTGGACCAGAACCTCCTCGATCTGGTGCGGCGCAACATCGTGTCGTCCAACGAAGCGCGGACCAAGGCAGCCAACAAGGATGCCTTCCCGGGGTAAAGTAGAACCATGCCGGCGGCCGATCAGCCCGTGAAGGTGGTAACGCGCCGGCGAGACTAGGCGGCAAGGTCGCGGCCGGCGCAGACAGTACTGAGGTACGGCAAGCCGGCCGCCGGCCGCAACCAACGACGTAGCGCCAAGCAGGAGAGAGAGATGGAACGCGATCAGGCAATGAAATTTATGCACGACCTCCTGCGCCTCATGTCGCAGAAAAAGGGGTCGGACCTCTTCATTACGTCGGGTTTTCCGCCGGCCATCAAGATCGACGGCAAAATCACCCCGGTCTCCAACCAGATCCTCTCGCCCCAGCACACCACCGAACTGGCGCGCTCGATCATGAACGACCGCCAGTCGGCCGAATTCGAAGCTTCCAAGGAGTGCAACTTCGCCATTTCGCCGGCCGGCATCGGCCGCTTCCGGGTCAATGCCTTTGTCCAGCAGGGCCGGGTCGGCGTCGTCTGCCGCACCATCAACATGACCATCCCGACCCTCGACGAACTGGGGCTGCCTTCGATCCTCAAGGACGTGGCGATGACCAAGCGGGGCCTGGTCGTCTTCGTCGGCGGCACGGGCACCGGCAAGACGACGTCCCTGGCCGCCCTGGTCAATTACCGCAACGAAAACAGTTACGGCCACATCATCACCATCGAAGACCCCATCGAATACGTGCACGATCACAAGAACTGCATCGTCACCCAGCGGGAAGTGGGCGTCGATACCGATGACTGGGGGCCTGCCCTCAAGAACACCCTGCGCCAGGCGCCCGACGTCATCCTCATGGGCGAAATCCGCGACCGCGACACCATGGACTACGCCATCGCCTTCGCCGAAACCGGCCACCTCTGTCTCGCCACCCTGCACGCCAACAGCTCCAACCAGGCCATCGACCGCATCATCAACTTCTTCCCGGAAGAGCGCCGCCACCAGCTGCTGATGGATCTCTCGCTCAACCTGCGGGCCATGATCTCCCAGCGCCTCCTGCCCAAGAAGGACGGCAAGGGCCGGGTGCCGGCCATCGAAATCATGCTCAATTCCCCCTTGATTTCCGACCTCATCTTCAAGGGCGAGGTCCACGAGATTAAGGAGATCATGAAAAAATCGCGGGAACTGGGCATGCAGACCTTCGACCAGGCCCTCTTCGACCTCTACGAGGCCGGTCGCATCAGCTACGAGGACGCCCTGCGCAACGCCGATTCGTTGAACGACCTGCGGCTGCAGATCAAGCTCCACGGCAAGGAGTCGAAGGATCGGGATCTGACCACGGGCATCGGGCACCTCGACATCGTCTGACCTTTAGGCCCAAGCTCGCCAATACGTCGTTGGCTGCGCGCCGCAGCGCCTCGCCGTAGCGATGCTGCTGTCGCGTTGCCGCGGCGCTTGCCGCCTAGTCTTGGCTTCGCCTTACCGCTTCAGGAACCCCGGGGGTCTCCGCCGTCTTTCGGCTTGCGGTTGCTCCCCGCCACCATCTTGATTTCGTACAGCCGGCACTCCAGGGCGCCGTTGAAGAGGGGGGTCTTGCGGCTGGGTTTGAGGCCGACGCCCTTGGGCAGGCGGGTGTCGGCGGTGAAGAAGTCGCAGTTCCAGCCGGCCCAGCGCCGTTTGAGGGCGGCGCCGAGTTGGGGGTAGAGGGCGGCCAGCTCTTCCTCCTCCCCGATGCGTTCGCCGTAGGGCGGGTTGGCGATGAGGATTCCGGATTCGGCCGGCGCCGGGAGTTCGAGGATGTCGGCGGCAACGACCTGGGCGACGTTGCCCAGGCCGGCTTCCTGCAGATTGCGCCGGGTGGCGCGAACGGCCCGCTCGTCCCGGTCGCTGCCCCAGATGGGCAGGGCCGTGACCGGCTTGCAGCGGGACTCGGCGGCGCTCCGCAGCTTGGCCCAGGCCCAGGCGTCGAAGCCGGCCAGCTTTTCGAAGGCGAAGCCCCGGCCCAGGCCCGGCGCCCGGTCGAGGGCCATTTGGGCGGCTTCGAGAAGGAAGGTGCCACTGCCGCACATGGGGTCCACCAGGGGTGTTCCGGGCTGCCAGCCGCTCAGCTTGAGGATGCCGGCCGCCAGGTTTTCCTTCAAGGGGGCCTCCACCGTGGCCTGGCGCAGGCCCCGCTGCCACAGGGGAGCACCCGAGGTGTCGAGGTAAAGCGAGCACTCGCTTTCGGTCAGATAGACGTGAATCCGGACATCCGGTTCGCGGGTATCGACATTGGGACGCTCTCCGGCATGGCTGCGGAAGCGGTCGCAAACCGCGTCCTTGACCCGCAGAGTGACGAAATCGATGGATTTGAGCGGCGACTTGGTGGCCGTGGTGAGAACGCGAATGGTCCGGCTCAAGGCAAAGCAGTCCGGCCAGCGCTGGGCCAGGGCCAGGCGGTAGATGTCTTCTTCGCGGGTATAGGGGCCCTTGGCGAGAAACCAGAGGACGCGGGTAGCGATGCGCGATTCGAGATTGGCCCGGTAGCAGACCGGCCAGTCGCCGGCGAACTGGACGCCGCCGGCCACGGCCTGGACGTTGGCGGCGCCAAGGGCGGTCAGTTCTTCGGCCAGGAGGTTTTCCAGCCCCCGGGGGCTGGTGGCGAAATAGCGATTCATCAGAAGGGTTTCAAGACGACGAGGAAGACGACGGCAAAGAGCACCAGCACCGGCATCTCGTTATAGAAGCGGAACCAGACGTGGCTGCGACCGTCGGTTCCGGCGCGAAAGGCCCGGAGCAGCACGCCGCAATGCCAATGGTAGGCGACCAGCAGACCGACCAGGGCCAGCTTGGCGTGGAGCCAGCCGCCGGAAAACCCGTAGCCCAGCCAGAGCCACACGCCGAAGGCCAGAGCCAGCCCCCCGAGGGGCGTCATGAAGCGGTAGAGCTTGCCGGCCATGAGGAGCAGGCGTTCGCGCTCGGCGACGCTGGCGGCCGGAACCATGGCCAGATTGACGTAGATGCGCGGCAGGTAGAAAAGCCCGGCGAACCAGGCCACGACCAGGGAAATATGAAGGGCTTTGACGACCAGCATCAGTGGCTTCCTTTCGACGGGGGAAACGCCGCCGGACGCGCCCGCCCCGGCGCCGGGGCGGCCGGCGGCTGGGAAGCAGCGGCGCGCAGGCCGTCATCGACGGTGGGATAGGCGAGGCGCAGCTTCAGTTCGCCCCGCAGGCGCCGGTTGCCGATGCGCCGCGATTCGCGCATGAAGGACATCTGCAGCGGCGAGAGCCGCTCGGCCGCCTCGTCCCGCCCCAGACGGGGCGGCTTGGGCAGGCCGAAGGCGGCGGCGACGCGGTCGAAATACTCGCCCATGGTGAGGTCGCTGTCGTCGACCGCGTTGTAGACGCGGTTGGCGCCGCCCCGCCGCCAGGCGGCGATGCAGGCGGCGGCCAGATCGTCGGCGTGGATGTGGTTGGTGTAGGGATCGTCGCTTGCCGCCAGGGCAGGCGTTCCGGCCCGCAGGCGCTCGACCGGCAGGCGCTCGGCGGCATAGATTCCCGGGGCGCGCAGAATCACCAGCCGCACCCCGGTACGCCGCGCAAAGCGGCGCAGCACGACCTCGGCATCGACGCGGCGGCCGGCCCGGGCGCTCTCGGGATTGAGGCGGCGGGTCTCGTCGATGACGGCCCCGCCGCAATCGCCGTAAACCCCCGTGGTGCTTACGTAGACAATGCAGCGTGGTAGACTTTTGCCCTTTGCCAGGGCCGCCACCAGGTGGCGGGTACGGGTGTCGGTCGTGCCCCCGTTGGGCGGCGGCGCCAGGTGCAGGACGACGTCGGACAAGCCGGCCAGGCGGGCAAGACCGGCCGCCCGGTCGAGATCGCCCGCCACCGGCGTCGCCCCGGCGGCGCGCCAGACGGCGGCCTGGGAGGGATCGCGCAGCAAGGCATAGACGCGATACCGCCCGACCAGGAAAGGGAGCGTGCGGCGGGCCACATCGCCGCAGCCGACAAGAAGGACTTTTTGCACCGCGGCATTCTAGCCGACAACGAAGGGGAACAGATGAGCTACCGGATCACCGTCTTGCCGAGCGGCCAGACTTTCGAGGCTGCCGCCGATGAAACCATCCTCGACGCAGCGCTGCACCACGGCCTGACCCTGCCCTACGGCTGCCGCGACGGCGCCTGCGGCGCCTGCAAGGGCAAGATCCTCGACGGCACGGTGGACTACGGCAAAGCCCAGGCCCTGACCGACGCCGACAAGGCCGCCGGGCTGGCGCTTTTTTGCTGCGCCAAGCCGACCGCCGACCTCAGCCTGGAGTGCAAGGAGGTCCGCGCCGCCAACGAAATCCCGGTCAAGACCCTGCCCGCCCGCATCGAAAAGCTCGAACGGCGCGCCGCCGACGTCATCGAACTCCACCTGCGGCTGCCCGCCACCGACCGCCTCCAGTTCCTCGCCGGGCAATACGTCGATATTCTCTTGAAGGACGGCAAGCGGCGCAGCTTCTCGATGGCCAACGCCCCCCACGACGACACCTTCATCCAACTCCACATCCGACACGTTCCCGGCGGCCTGTTCACCGACCAGGTCTTCAACAGCCTCAAGGTCCGCGACATCCTGCGCCTCAACGGCCCCCACGGCAGCTTCTACCTGCGGGAAAAGTTGGCCAAGCCGATGGTCCTGGTGGCCGGCGGCACCGGCTTCGCCCCCATCAAATCCCTGGTCGAACACGCCCTCTACGAAGGCTCCACCCGGCCCATGACGATCTACTGGGGCGCCCGCGCCAAGGCCGACCTCTACCTGCCGGATCTGCCCGCGCAATGGGCCGCCGCCCACCCCCACATCCGCTACGTGCCGGTCCTTTCCGAACCGGCCGCGGGTGACGCCTGGAGCGGCCGCACCGGCCTCGTGCACCAGGCCGTGATGGCGGATTTTCCCGATCTTTCCGGGCACGAGGTCTATGCCTGCGGCGCCCCCGCCATGATCGAAGCGGCCAAGCGCGATTTCACCGGCCTCTGCCGCCTGCCCGAAGACGCCTACTACGCCGACTCCTTCACCTACTCGGCCAGCTGAAGGCGGCGGCGCTCAGCGCTGCCAGGCGCACCCCTTGAGGCTTTCGCCGTTGACATTCACCGTCGCCGACCAGCCGAAAACCGCGTCCGCCGCCGACTTGTCGCGGCAGACGCCGCGCTCAATGCGCAAGGCCAGCTGATTGGCCTCCCGGCTGGTTTCGTAGGTCGTCACGCCGCCTTCGGTCTTCACCGCGCCGAAGGCGAACTTGGCGTCGGGCTTGCCCGGCCGCTTGACCACCAGATGTTCGCCGCCGGCGGCCAGGGTCCACCCCGGCTCGCCGCTCGCCCGCCAGGCCTCGTCAGGCCCGCCGGAAGGCTGGCAACGGCCGTCGGCGCGGGCGAAATTGAGACCCGACGCCTTGAGGGCGATGCCTTCGAGGACGCCGAACAACTCGACGTAAAGCTTCTTGCCCGCCTCCAGGCCAACACTCTTGAGGGCGCCCGTCACCGCGGCGCCGCTCGACACGTCGTCGACGACGGCGTAGCTGCGGTCCCGGCAGGGGGCGAAAACCAGCTTGTCGCCCTGCTTCATGAGCAGCCCGGTGGCCAGCTTGGGCGTCGTGTCGACCGGCTTGGCTTCTTCGGCGACGGCGCCAAAAGCAAGCACCGCCAGGATGGTCAAGGCAGCAAATTGGGCTTTCATGATTCTCCGCGGACTAGGAAAAAAGAAACGGCGGCCATTGTCTCGCGAAACCGGGCGGCGGGGTTTGATGCAGTTGGAAAAACCTCATCTTGGCGACCCTACCGCACCCGGCGATCGCTCCCGCTCCCGATAGGAATCCATCGACTTCCCCTCCGGGCCGCCTATTCGCCCAGGTAGGCCTGCCGCACCTTGGGGTCGCCGAGGAGGTCGGCGGCATTGCCGGACAGGGTGATCTCGCCGCTTTCCATGACGTAGGCCCGCTGGCTGGCTTCCAGGGCGAGCTTGGCGTTTTGTTCGACGAGGAGGATGGTCATGCCGGCTTCGGCAACGGTGCGAATGACGGAAAAAATCTTCTGCACCATGATGGGCGCCAGGCCCATCGAGGGTTCGTCGAGGAGCAGCAGCTTGGGGCGGCTCATCAGGGCGCGGCCGATGGCCAGCATCTGCTGCTCGCCGCCGGACAGGGTGCCGGCGAGCTGGCCGGCGCGTTCCTTGAGGCGGGGGAAGAGGCTATAGACGTGGTCGAGGTCGGCGGCGATGGCGGCCTTGTCGCGGCGGACAAAGGCGCCCATGGCGAGGTTTTCGGCCACGGCCAGGCGGGGAAAGACGCCGCGCCCCTCGGGGACCAGGGCGATGCCCTCGCGGATCAGGCGGTGGGGGGCGATGGCGGTGATGTCGCGGCCGAGGAAATGGACGTCGCCGCCGGCGGTGTCGAGCATGCGGGCCAGGGCCTTGAGGGTGCTGGTCTTGCCGGCGCCGTTGGCGCCCACCAGGGCGACCAATTCGCCTTCGTTGACGTGGAAGGTGATGCTGCGCACCGCCTGGATGCCGCCGTAGGCCACCGAAAGGCCGGTCACTTCAAGCAACGGAACCTCCCAGATAGGCTTCGATGACGCGGCTGTCCTTTTGCACCACGGCGGGCACGTCTTCGCAGATTTTTTCGCCGTAGTCGAGAACCGCCACCCGGTCGCACAGGCCCATGACGAGCTTGACGTCGTGTTCGATGAGAAGAATGGTCGTGCCGTCGCGGCGGATGCCTTCGATGAGGAGCCGCAGCTCTTCGGTTTCGGTGGCGTTCATGCCGGCGGCCGGCTCGTCGAGGCAGAGGAGCTGGGGTTCGGTGGCCAGGGCGCGGGCGATCTCCAGACGGCGCTGGTCGCCGTAGGAAAGGTTCTTGGCGAGGTCGTCGGCGCGGTCGGCGATGCCGACGTAGTGGAGGAGTTCGGCGGCCCGCCGGCGGATCGCCGCCTCTTCGGCGCGGGTACGGGCGTCGCGGAACATGGCGCCGAAAACACCGGCGCCGGTGCGGACATGGCGCCCGACCATGACGTTTTCGACGGCCGACATGTTGCCGAACAGGCGGATGTTCTGGAAGGTGCGGGCAATTCCCCGTTCGGCCGCCTGGTGAGGGGCATCGGCTTTGAGGGGCCGGCCGGCGAAGTCGAAGGCGCCGCCGTCGGGAACATAAAGGCCAGTGAGGCAGTTGAAGAAGGTGGTCTTGCCGGCGCCGTTCGGGCCGATCAGGCCATAGACCTCGCCCAGGCCGATGGTCAGCGAAACGTCGCGCAGGGCCTTGACCCCGCCGAAATGTTTGCCGACGCCGGCGGCCCGTAGCAGAACTTCGGCCATCAGAGCTTCTCCGCCCTGGTTTCGGCCAGTTCGCGGCGGCGTTCGGGCGAAGGCCAGAGCCCGGCTGGCTTCCAGCGCATGACGAGAACGAGGGCAAGGCCGAAAATCAGCATACGCAGACTTTCCGGGTCCACCAGCACCTTGCCGAAAACCACCTGCTGGATCGGCCCGACGCCGTACCGCAGCACCTCCGGCAGGACGGTGAGCAAGACGGCGCCGAGGATGACCCCGGGAATGTGCCCCATGCCGCCCAGCACCACCATGGCCAGCACCATGACCGATTCGATGAGGGAAAAGCTCTCCGGCGAGACGAAGCCCTGCATGGCCGAGAAGATGCCCCCGGCGATGCCGCCGAAGCTGGCCCCCATGGCGAAGGCCAGGAGCTTGATGTTGCGGGTGTTGATGCCGATCGCCTTGGCCGCGATCTCGTCTTCGCGGATGGCCTGCCAGGCCCGCCCGATGCGGGAATGCTGCAGGCGCAGGTTGATGACGATGACGAGGAGCGCAAGGGCGACCAGGAAGAAGTAATACTTCTGCGGCCCGCTGACGGTGAGGCCGAAAATCTGGCTGGCGGCGCTGAACTTGAAGCCGCCGACGGCGATGGGGTCGATCAGGGTGACGCCCTGGGCGCCGTTGGTGATATTGACCGGGGCGTTGAGGTTGTTGAGGAAGATGCGGATGATTTCGCCGAAGCCGAGGGTGACGATGGCCAGGTAGTCGCCCCGCAGCTTGAGGGTGGGCGAACCGAGAGCGACGCCAAAGCCGCAGGCGAGCACGGCGCCGATCGGGAGGATGGCCCAGAAAGGCAGGTGCAGCCCGAAATGGGGGCTGGCGAGCAGGGCATAGACGTAGGCCCCGACGGCGTAGAAGGCGATGTAACCGAGGTCGAGGAGGCCGGCGAAGCCGACCACGATGTTGAGGCCGAGGGCCAGAAAGACGTAGAGGATGGCGAAATTGACGATGCGCACCCAGGCCTGGCCGCCCAGGGCAGCGACAAAGGGCAGCGCCACCAGGACCGCGGCGATGAGGGCCAGGCCCAAAGCCGACCGGGGATTGAGCCACTTAGCCACGGTGCCCCTCCCGGCCCGGGCGGCACTGCCGGGAAAAATGCGTCATGCCCGGTCCCCCGTCTTTTCGCCGAACAGGCCGGACGGGCGGAACATCAGCACGCCGATCAGCACGATGAAGGCGAAGATGTCCTGGTAGTGGCTGCCCAGGAAGCCGCCGGTAAGATCGCCGATGTAGCCCGCGCCGAGGGCCTCGATGATGCCGAGGAGAACCCCCCCGGCCATGGCGCCGGCGAGATTGCCGATACCCCCGAGGACGGCGGCGGTGAAGGCCTTCAAACCGAGCATGAAGCCCATCTGGTAGTGGGCGATTTCGTAGTAGGAACCGACCATCACCCCGGCCACCGCGCCGAGGGCCGAGCCGATGACGAAGGCGGCGGCGATCACCCGGTTGACGTTGACTCCCATCAGGCTCGCCACCTGCGGATTCTGGGAAGTCGCCCGCATGGCCATGCCGAGGCGGGTGCGGTAGATGAGGACGAGGAGGCCGGCCATGGTCAGCGCCGAAACCAGGACGATCATGACCTGGACGGCGGTGAAACTGGCCCCGGCGAATTCGAACTGGGCCTTCGGGGCGATCGCCGGGAAAGTCAGGTAGTTGCGCCCCCAGACGAGCATCGCCACGTTCTGCAGCACGATGGACATGCCGATGGCGGTAATCAGGGGGGTGAGCCGCGGCGCGTTGCGCAAGGGGCGGTAGGCGATGCGCTCCAGCCCCCAGCCCAGGGCCATACACACCGCCACCGCCGCCAGCAGGCCGGCGCCCCCGGCCAGGGCGACGGGCAGCCCCAGTTTGAGCAGCAGCCCCGCCACCGAAATGGTGACCAGGGTGCCGATCATCACCACTTCGCCGTGGGCGAAGTTGATGAGGCCCATGATGCCATAGACCATGGTGTAGCCGAGGGCGACCAGGGCGTAGATGCTGCCCTGGACAAGACCGTTGATGAGTTGCTGGAGGAGGATTTCCATGCCGCGGGCGGGGAGCGAGGATAGGGAAACGGCGCCTTGCGGCGCCGTTCCTGCCACCTCGAAAGAGGCTTACTTCTTGTCGACCGCCGCTTTGGCGGCGTCGGCCGCCCCCTTGACGGCCTCGGCGCCCGACTTGACGCCTTCCTTGGCCGCTTCGGCACCCGCCTTGACCGCCTCGGCGCCGGCCTTCACGCCTTCCTTGGCGACTTCCTTGGCCGCCTCGCCGACCGCCTTGGCGGCTTCCTTGACCTCGGCCACGGCTTCCTTGACTTCGGCCTTGGCGGTCGCCACGGCGCCGCCGCCCAGGGTTTCGACGTAGTCGAGCTTGCCACCCTTGTACTGGTAGAGCGAAATGGCGCCGCTCTTCAGGTCGCCCTTCTCGTCGAATTCGATGAGGGCGGTGACGCCGTCGTGTTTGGTCTTGCCGACTTCGGGCAGGTACTTGGCCGGTTCGACGGAGTTGGCACGCTTCATGGCCTCGGCCATGACCATCACGGCATCGTAGAGGTAGGGCGCGTAGAGTTGGATCTCGGCATTGAACTTCTTGCTGAAGGCTTCCTTGAAGCCCGGCCCCTTGGCCAGCTTCTCCAGGGGCATGCCCGGCAGGGAGCAGAAATTGCCTTCCGAGGCGTCGCCGCCCAGCTTCATGAATTCCGGCGTACACACGCCGTCGCCGCCGAGGAACCTGGCCTTGATGCCGAGTTCCTTCATCTGCTTGACCATGGGGCCGCCCTGGGCGTCCATGCCGCCGTAGAAGACGAGGTCGGCCTTGGTCGATTTGATCTTGGTCAGAATGGCCTTGAAGTCGGTGGCCTTGTCGTTGGTGTATTCGCTCGCCACCACCTTGAGGCCCGCCGCTTCGGCGGATTTGCGGAATTCGTCGGCCAGCCCCTGGCCGTAAGCGGTGCGGTCGTCGACGATGGCCACCGTCTTGACCCCTTGCTTGCTGGCGAATTCGCCCAGCGCCTTGCCCTGCTGCACGTCGTTGGCCATGACCCGGAAGGCGGTGGCGAAGCCTTGCTGGGTGTACTTGGGATTGGTGGCGGAACCGGAAATCTGGGGAATGCCCGCGTCGGCGTACAGCTTGGAGGCGGGGATGGTGGTTCCCGAATTGAGGTGGCCGATGACGCCGTTGACCTTGGCGTCGATCAGCTTCTGGGCGACGATGGTGCCCTGCTTGGGATCGGCCTGGTCGTCTTCGCCGAGCAGTTCGAACTTGACCTTGGCGCCGCCGATTTCCAGCCCCTTGGCGTTGAGGTCTTCGATCGCCAGGCGGGCGCCGTTCTCGTTGTCCTTGCCGAGGTGGGCCTGGGGTCCGGTCATCGGCGCCGCGTGGCCGATCTTGACCGTAATCTCGGGCTTGGCGGCCGGCGCCGGGGCAGCGGCGGGAGCGGCGGCCTTGGGTTCTTCCTTCTGGCCGCAGGCAGTCAGGGCGAAGGCCGAGCAGACGGCAAGGGCGGAAAGCGACAGCTTGAGGGGAACAAATCGCATACGGGACACTCCTGAGCAATCGAGTAGGGATAAGCTGGCGATTCTCGCCATGGGGCGGTGAACTGTCAATGACAGTCTTGGCTTGCGAGGCCGTACAATGCTGGCCCTATCTCCCGGCGACAGTGCTAGACTAGAAGCGATATGCCAGTGGGAAAAACTGGTTGGAGGGGGTTCCAATGTTTCGCAAGCTCACGTCGTATCTGCGGCAGACGGTCCACAATCTGACCCGGCGGGGCATCGCCATGCTTCCCCGCGGCCGCCGCTTCGAGGTTTTCCGCTCCTTCGTCGATTGCGACCCCGCCCCCAGCGAACGCCTGGTGCTGAAGATCGCCGAGACCCGCGAAGAACTCGAAGCCTGCTTCACCCTCCTGCACGACGCCTACGTCGATAGCGGCTTCATGACGCCGGACCCGTCCGGCATGCGGGTCACCATCTACCACGCCCTGCCCACCACGACCACGCTCTGCGCCAAGATCGACGACCGGGTGGTCGGTACCATTTCGCTCATCCGCGAAAGCGCCCTGGGTTTTCCCCTGCAGCGCATCTTCGACCTGACGGCGGTGCGGGCCAAGGAAGGCAATATCGCCGAAGTCTCGGCCCTCGCGGTGCACCCCAAGTTCCGCCGCACCGGCGGCAGCATCCTCTTTCCGCTGATGAAGTTCATGTACGAGTACTGCACGACCTTCTTCGACACCCGCCACCTGGTGATCGCGGTCAATCCCCGGCACATCGAGATGTACGAATCGCTGCTCTTTTTCCAGCGCCTGTCGGCCAACGTTGTGGAAAACTACGATTTCGTCAATGGCGCCCCGGCGGTGGGCGCCACCCTGGACCTGCGGGCCGCCCCTGAAACCTTCCGCCGCGCCTACGCCAACAAACCGGCGCGCCGCAACCTTCACGCCTACTTCCTGGAAACCAAGCTGGCCAACATCCAGATGCCGCACCGGCGTTTCTACACCACCAACGATCCGGTGTTGACACCGGAACTGCTGGATTACTTCTTCAACCAGCGCACCCGGGTTTTCGCCTCCCTCAGCGACCGGAAGAAAACGCTTCTCCATTCGATCTACGACCTGGCGGGCTACCGTGCCGTCCTGCCGCCCGAACCACCCCACGAAGAAGGCGTCGAAATCCGCCGGCACGAACGCTTCTCGGTGCGCTGCCCGGGCCGCATCATCTTTACCGGCGCCAACGGCGAGCCGGAAAAAGTCGGCCTCGAGGTCGTCCAGGTTTCGAGCTACGGCTTCCAGGCCCGCACCCGCGACCCCCTGCCCCTGGACGTCTGGGGGGAAGCCAAAATTCACCTGGGGCGCGACGAAACCTCGATCATCAAGGCCCTGGCCGTACGCGACCGCGGCAACGGCTTCTACGGCTTCAAACTCGGCGAACCGGACCTCATCTGGCGCAAGTTCGTCACCGCCCTCTACGCCGGCAGCACCCACGGCGACCTCGACAACGCCACCGCCTTCCTGCACCAGAGCCGCTAGCCGGCGCCGCCGGGCGCAAGCGAGGCATTTGGGCGTAAACTGCCGGTTCCCGCAGCCCATCGCCCGACCATGACTCCCAGCACCCTGCCGCCGGAACTGGCGGACGCCCTGCACCAACGCTTCGGCAGCCGCTTTTCCCGCGGCGATTCGGTCCGTCTCCAGCACGGCCGCGACGAATCCCCCCACGGCCCCCTCCCCCCCGACGCCGTAGTCTTCGCCGCAAGCACAGCGGAAGTCGCCGCCGCCATGACCCTCTGCGCCGCCCATGGCGTCCCGGTCATTCCCTACGGCGTCGGCAGTTCGGTCGAAGGCCACGTTCTGGCCCCGCACGGCGGAGTGAGCCTTGACCTTTCGGGCATGAACCGGGTATTGGAAATCCATGCCGAAGACGGCGACGCCACGGTGGAAGCCGGCGTCACGCGGAAACAGCTCAACGACGCCTTAAAGGGCAGCGGCCTCTTCTTCCCCATCGACCCCGGGGCCGACGCCACCCTGGGCGGCATGGCCGCCACCCGGGCCTCCGGTACCAACGCCGTGCGCTACGGCACGATGCGCGACAACGTCATGGCCACCACGGCGGTGCTCGCCGACGGCCGCATCATCCGAACCGGCAGCCGGGCGCGCAAATCCTCCGCCGGCTACGACCTGACCCGCCTTCTGGTCGGTTCCGAAGGCACGCTGGCCATCATCACCGAACTGACGGTGCGCCTCTACCCCCTGCCCGAGGCGGTATCGGCCGCCGTCTGCGCCTTTCCCAGCATCGATGCCGCGGTCCGGACGAGCATCCAGACCATCCAGTTGGGTGTCCCCGTCGCCCGCATCGAACTCGTCGACGCCCTCACCATCACTGCCATCAACGCCTACAGCAAGACCAGCCTGGCGGTGGCGCCGACGCTCTTTTTCGAATTCCACGGCAGCCCGGCGAGCGTCGAGGAACAGGCCCGTACAGTGCAGGCCATCGCCGGCGACCAGGGCGGCCTCGATTTCGCCTGGGCCACCCGGCCCGAGGATCGCAGCCGGCTCTGGCAGGCCCGCCACGATGCGTATTTCGCCTGCCTGCAACTGCGTCCGGGGTGCCGCTGCGTGTCCACCGACGTCTGCGTGCCCATTTCCCGGCTCGCCGACTGCATCGCGGCCACGGCCAAAGACATCGCCCAGACCGAGCTTCCCGTCCCCATCCTCGGCCACGTAGGCGACGGCAATTTCCACCTGGTCATCCCGATCCTGCCGGATCGCCCGGACGAACAGGAACAGGCCGCATGGCTGAGGGGCCGGCTAGTCGAGCGGGCGCTGGCGATGGGCGGCACCTGCACGGGAGAACACGGCGTCGGCCTGGGCAAGCGCCAATACCTCGCGGCCGAACACGGCGCCGAAGCGGTCGCCGTGATGCGCAGCCTGAAGGCCGCCCTCGACCCGGGCAATTTGCTCAATCCCGGCAAGATATTGCCGGAACGCTAAATCTCCGCCAGAATCCAACCCGCGAAAGCACCGTCGCCGCTACCCGCGGCGGACGGCCTGAAAAAATCGCGCCCACAAGGCACGAACCACACGGAGACAACCATGAGTGATCCCGCCATCGCGGCAGCCCTGGCACGCCCCGTCGATCCGGTTTCCCTGGACGACAAATACACCACCCTTTCCGGCCGCGTCTATCTCACCGGCACCCAGGCCCTGGTCCGCCTGCCCATGTTGCAGCGCCTGCGCGACGCCGCCGCCGGACTCAACACCGCCGGCTTCGTTTCCGGCTACCGCGGCAGTCCCCTGGGGGGCCTCGACCAGGCCCTGTGGAAGGCCAAGCGGCATCTGGCCGACAACCACATCGTCTTCCAGCCCGGCATCAACGAAGACCTGGCCGCCAGCGCCGTCTGGGGCAGCCAGCAGCTCGACCTCTTTCCCGGCGCCCGCTACGACGGCGTCTTCGGCCTGTGGTACGGCAAGGGGCCGGGAGTCGACCGCAGCGGCGACGTCTTCCGCCACGCCAACGCCGCCGGTACCGCCAGGCACGGCGGCGTCATCGTCATCGCCGGCGACGACCACGCCGCCAAGTCGTCTACCCTGCCCCACCAGACCGAGCACGTCTTCAAGGCAGTGATGATGCCGGTGCTCTACCCGTCCAATGTCCAGGAATACCTCGACTACGGCCTGCACGGCTGGGCCATGAGCCGCTATTCGGGCTGCTGGGTAGCCTTCAAGGCCCTGGCCGACACGGTGGAGACCTCGGCCTCGGTGCGGGTGGACCCGCTGGCCCTGCCCATCGTCCTGCCCACCGACTTCGAACTCCCCCCCGACGGCCTCAACATCCGCTGGCCCGACCCGCCCCTGGTCCAGGAAGCGCGGCTCCTCAACGTCAAGCTCTACGCCGCCCTGGCCTACGCCCGGGCCAACCGCCTCAACCGGGTGATGATCGACAGCCCGGCGCCGCGCCTGGGCATCCTCACCGCCGGAAAATCCTACCTGGATGTCCGCCAGGCCCTCGACGAACTCGGCATCGACGACAATCTCGCCGCCGAGATCGGCATCCGCCTCTACAAGGTCGGCATGGTCTGGCCCCTCGAGGCCGACGGCGTGCGCCGCTTCGCCGAAGGGCTGGAGGAAATCCTGGTGGTCGAGGAAAAGCGCCAGCTCCTCGAATACCAATTGAAGGAAGAGCTCTACAACTGGCGCGAGGACGTCCGCCCCCGGGTCATCGGCAAGTTCGACGAAAAGGGCGAGTGGGCCCTCGTCCCCGACAGCCGCGGCCACCTCCAGCACGGCGACTGGCTGCTCAACGCGGCAGGCGAGCTGCCGGTGGCCACCATCGCCCGGGCCATCGCGCAGCGCATTGGCCGCTTCTTCACCTCGCCGGCCATCGAAAACCGTCTGCGGATCATCGAAGCCAAGCAGTCGCCGCGCCACACGCCGGTTCTGCTGGCCGAACGCAAGCCCCATTTCTGTTCCGGCTGCCCTCACAACACCTCCACCGTCGTGCCCGAAGGCTCCCGCGCCGTCGCCGGCATCGGCTGCCACTACATGGCGACCTGGATGGACCGCCGCACCGCGACCTTCACCCACATGGGCGGCGAAGGCGTCCCCTGGGTCGGCCAAGCGCCGTTCACCAGCGAACGGCACGTCTTCGCCAATCTCGGCGACGGCACCTATTTCCATTCCGGCTTGCTCGCCATCCGCCAGGCGATCAGCGCCTTCAACCCCTCAAGCGGGGCGCCGCGGGAAAACGCCGGCCCGGACGCCCCCGGCATCACCTACAAGATTCTCTACAACGACGCCGTCGCCATGACCGGCGGCCAGGCCGTGGACGGCCAACTGTCGGTGGCGCAGCTGACGCGCCAGTTGGCGGCCGAAGGCGTGGAAACCATGGTCATCGTCACCGACGACCCCGAGAAATACGCCACCGTCGCCGACCTCGCCCCCGGCGTGCCCATCCACCACCGCGACCACCTCGACCGCATCCAGCGCGAGCTGCGGGAGCGGCCCGGCGTCTCGGTCCTCATCTACGACCAGACCTGCGCCACCGAGGCCCGGCGCCGCCGGAAGCGGGGCAAGCTGCCGGCGGTGACGCAGCGGGTCTTCATCAACGAGGCGGTGTGCGAAGGCTGCGGCGACTGCTCGACCCAATCCAACTGCCTCGCCGTGGTGCCGGTGGAGACGCCCTTCGGGCGCAAGCGGGCTATCGACCAGTCGGCCTGCAACCAGGATTTCTCCTGCCTCAAGGGCTTCTGCCCCAGTTTCGTCACCGTCGAAGGCGGGGAACTGCGCCGCGGCAAGGCCCGCGAAACCGGCGACGCCGGCCTGCCGCCGCTGCCCGAAGCGCAACTTCCAGCCACCGCCACGCCCTACAATCTCCTCATCACCGGCGTCGGCGGTATGGGCGTCATCACCCTCGGCGCCCTCGTCGGCATGGCCGCCCACCTCGACGGCAAGGGCGTCTCGGTCCTCGACATGACCGGCCTGGCCCAGAAATACGGCGCCGTCTATTCTCATCTGCGTTTCGCCGACCGACCCGAGGACATCCACGCCGCCCGCATCGCCACCGGCGAAGCCCACGCCGTCCTGGGGGGCGATCTGGTGGTGAGCGCCGGGCCGGAAGCGCTGGCCAAGATGCTCGAAGGCCGCACCCGGGCCGTGTTCAGCCGTACCGAAACCCCGACCGCCGACTTCACGCGCAACCCCGACTGGCTCTTTCCCCAGGCGGCCATGGAAAAGCGCATCGGCGACGCGGTCGGCACGGGCAACGCCGATTTCCTCGACGCCCAGCACCTCGCCACCTGCCTCATGGGCGATGCCCTGTTCACCAACATGCTCCTCCTCGGTTACGCCTGGCAAAAGGGCCTGGTGCCCGTGTCGCGGCAAGCCCTCGACCGGGCTATCGAACTCAACGGCGCCGCCGTCGAAGCCAACCGCCAGGCCTTCGCCTGGGGTCGCCGGGCCGCCGCCCACCCGGACGCAGTCGCCCGCCTGGCCGGCCCCGCCCCCGCCGCCGAAGCGGCCGCACCCAGCCTCGCCGAACTCATCGCCCAGCGGAGCGACCACCTCACCGCCTACCAGGACGCGGCCCTGGCCGGGCGCTACCGGCAGCGCCTGGAACCCGTCCTGGCCCGGGGCGACAACGCCCTCTCCCTGGCGGTTGCCCGCAATTACGCCAAGCTTCTGGCGATCAAGGACGAATACGAGGTGGCGCGGCTCTACAGCCAGCCCGAGTTCCGGGAAAAACTCGCCGCCACCTTCGCCGGCGACTTCCGCCTGAGCTTCCATCTGGCGCCCCCGGGACTGACCCGCCCAGGCCCCGACGGCCGGCCGGCCAAGCGGCGCTTCGGTCCCTGGATGCTCACCGTCTTCGGTTGGCTGGCCCGGCTGCGCGGCCTGCGCGGCACGGCCTTCGACTTGTTCGGCCGCAGCGCCGAAAGGCAGGAGGAACGCCGCCTGATCGCCGACTACGAGGCCGACCTTGCCCTGCTTGCCCAGGCCGCGGGGAGCGACCCCGCCGCCGCCCTGGCCCTGGCCGAATGGCCCGACCCGGTGCGGGGTTTCGGCCCGGTCAAGGCACAGGCGCTCGCCGCCGCCCGGCTGCGCCGCGGCGCCGCCCGGCGCGCCCTGGGAGCGGCGAGCTGACCGGGACACCAGGGCGGGGCAGGCTTAGAATGGCGTCTTTGCCCCTGCCCGCCCCGCCCGTGTCCGCTTCGCCCCTGCGTCAACTCACCCTTCAGGCCGCCGCCGCCATCCTCGTCCTCTCGCTGGCCTGGCCGTACTACGGCCTCAAGGCCGAGGCCCTGCCCTGGTGGGAAACCAGCCTGGTCATCGGCGGCGTCGCCGGACTGTTGGCCACCCTGACCCGCCAGCCCTGGTGGTGGCGGGTCATGCATGCCGCGTTCGTGCCCCTGGGCTGGGTGGTTTCCCAACTGGCCATCGACCCCGGGTGGTTCCTCCTGGCCTTTTTCCTCCTGCTTCTCGTCTACCGCGGCGCGGTCACCGAACAGGTGCCTCTCTACCTGACCAACCGCGCCACCGTCGCCGCCCTCGCCCAACTGCTCGCCGACCGCCCGCCTTCGGCCTTCCTCGACCTCGGCGCCGGCCTGGGCAGCACCGTCGTGCCGCTGGCCAGGAGCCTTCCCGGATGGTCTTTCGCCGGCGTCGAAAACGCCCCTCTGACCTGGCTGGCCGGCCGCCTGCGCAGCCTGGGCCAGGGCAACCTGGCCTGGCGCTGGGGTGATCTCTGGCACGCCGACCTGGCCGGCTACGGCGTCGTCTATGCCTTCCTTTCGCCGGCCCCGATGGCCGCCTTGTGGGACAAAGTGCGGGCCGAAATGCGGCCGGGGACGCTGTTCATCAGCAACAGCTTCGCCGTTCCCGACGCCGCTCCCGGCCGCGTCGTCGAAATCCCGGGCACGCCGCCGCGCCGGCTCTATCTCTACGAAATCGCCGCCGGCTAAGCCGCCATGACGGTCCGCCGCCCCGACACCCTCGCCCTCCTGGTCGCCCTCTTCGGCTCCTTGGCGGTCCTCGTCGCCTTCCTCGTGGACCTCATGCTGTCGCGCCAGCGCGACCTGGAAGACGGGCAGCAACGTCTGCAGCACGTCGCCACCGTGGTCGCCGACCATACTTCCCGGAGCTTCGAGGCGGTCGACGTGGTGCTGCGCGACATCGTCTCCGACCTCACCAACAACCACCGGCAGTGGCGCCAATGGGACGCGGGCGAAGGCTGGGATTACATCTCCCAACGCCACTCCCGGTCGCTGCCGCAGTTGCGGGAACTGGTCCTGATCGACCAGGAGGGCAACCAGCGCTTCATTTCCACGTATTTCCCCGCACCGCGCATTTCCCTGCGCGACCGCCCTTACTTCATGGCCCTGGAGCGCGGCGCCGAAACCGCCAGCTTCGGCCCCTACGTCGGGCGCAATTCGGACCGCTACACCTACGGCCTGGCCCGGCGCATCCAGGACGGTTTGAGCCGCTTTTCGGGCGTCGCCTACGCCACCATCGAACCCGGGTATTTTCCCGATTTCTGCTGGGCCAACCGCATCGCCGACGATTTCGAGGCCGTACTCATCAACGCCCGCGGGCAGATCGTCGCCTCCTGCCGTCCCGTCGACCTCACTCAGCAGGCTTCGATCCTCGGCTCCCCGGTAGGCGAGACCCTGGCCGCCGGCCGGCTCAAGGACCAGGTGCCGGAGGCCGGGCTTTCCCTGGTCAACGGCATCATGGTGGCGGTGGCGCCGGTGCCCAATTATCCCGATCTGCGGGTTCTCGCCCTGCTCCCCCAGGACGCCAGCCTCGCCGCCTGGACCCGGCGGGCCACCGAGTTCGGCCTGTTCGCGGCCCTGGTCATCGCCGTGCTGCTCGCCGGCGGCTGGCTGGTGCGGCGGCAAGTGGCGGAACTCTCGGAAGTCACCGCCGCCCTTGACGAAAACCGCAAGCACCTGGAAGAGCGGGTGCGCGACGCCACCGCCGAACTGGCCTACAAGAAGGAAGAGGCGGAACGGGCCAGCACCGCCAAGAGCCGTTTCCTGGCCGCGGCCAGCCACGACTTGCGCCAGCCCCTGCACGCCTTGTCGCTGTTTGCCGCCGACCTCCAGCGCCAGGTCAAATCGGGCAACGTCGCCGACCTGCCCCGGCTTTCCGAGCAGATCACGGCCTCCACCAGCGTCCTCGGCGAACTGCTCGATTCGCTCCTCGACGTCTCACGCCTCGACGTCGCCGGCATCAAGACCGACATCCGGCCCTTTCCCGTGCAAACCGTCTTCGACCGCCTGGCCGCCTCGTACCGCCGGCCCGCCCAGGCCAAACAGCTGATGTTGCGCTTTCTCGCCACCGACAAATACATACTTTCCGACATCACCCTGGTCGAGCGGCTCCTCGCCAACCTCATCTCCAACGCCGTGCGCTATACCCCCGAGGGGGGCCGTGTCCTCGTCGTGGCCCGCCGCCAGGGGGACCATGTGCGCATCGAGGTGCGCGACAGCGGCATCGGCATCGCGCCGGAACATCAGGCGGCGATTTTCGCCGAGTTCTACCAGGTCGGGAACATGGCGCGGGAACAGAACAAGGGTCTCGGCCTCGGGCTTTCCATCGTCGACCGCCTGGCCTTTGCCCTCGGCGCGCCCATTTATCTGCGCTCGCAGCCCGGCGTCGGCACCACCTTCGGCGTCGCCCTCCCGGCCTGCCAACCCATCGCCCCGCCGGCGCCCGCGGCAGTCAGCCTCCCTTCGGCCTCACTTCTACTCGTGGGCGGCAGCGCAGCCCACGATACGGTAGGCGGAATGGCGCAAAACTGGGGATGGCAAACCCACCGCCTGGGCAGCGCCGCCGGTCTCGACGCGGCCGCCCTGGGCCAGGCCAGCGTCGTGGTCGCCGACCGGGAAGCGGCGAACCGAATTACCGGACTGCTCCCCCGCTCCTGCCGGTTGATCGTCCTCACCGAAGGCCAGGAAACCGCTCCCGAGGGGAGCTTCGCCCTCGTCCACCCGATCCGCCCGGCCAAACTGCGGGCGCTTCTCGAGCAGCTTCAGAAAACCGAATCGAAGTCGACGCCGTAACGCGCCACAGCGACCAAGGCCTGGGTCCGACTGGCCACGCCCAGAGCCTTGAAGACGGCGGTGGCGTGAATCTTGACGGTGCCTTCGGAGAGATCGAGCTGCTGCGCGATGTCCCGGTTGGAATGGCCGCGCACCATGAGCGCCAGTACCTGCGCCTGGCGATCGGTGAGGCCGATCTCCGAAGGCTTGACGCCGCCTTTCTTCTGCGGCGGCGCCGGCTGGGCGTCATCGAGTTTGGCCGGTGACGGCGAACCGCCGGGCCGGAAGATGTTGCCGGCGAGAATCTCCCGCACCGCATTGAGTAGGGCGTCGCCGGTAAAGGCCTTGGGAATGAAGCCGGAGGCGCCGTGGTTCATGACCCGGGTGATGGTGGGAACATCGTCGTAGGCCGAAACCACCGCCACGGGAATGGCGGGATAACGCTTGCGCAGAATGTCGAGGCCGGCAAAGCCGTCGATCCCGGGAAGCGCAAGGTCGAGCAGGACGAGGTCGAAATCCTGTTCGCTGTCGAGGAGATTGAGGGCCGATTCGAAATCGGCCCGCTCGGTGACCGAAACCCCCTCCTCGAGCTGCAGGAGCAGCCGCGCCAAACCCTCCCGGACCAGAGCATGATCCTCTACCACCAGCAGTTTCAACATGGAACCGTCCTCTAGCCTTTGTTTTTTCATAATTTATCATTTTCTCCCCATCCATGACAGCCAAGTTGGTTTAAGATTTCCCGTACACCAACCCCGGAGACCGCGCCATGTCAAAAGAACAAGCCAACGTCAGCGACCCGCTGGAATTCGTACGCAGCATGTGGGGAAACATGGGCTTCTCGCTGCCCGGCATGGTGACCCCGACCTTCGACGTGGACGAACTGGAAAAACGCATCACCGACCTCAAGGCCGTCGAGGGCTGGCTGCGCATGAACCTGTCGATGCTGCAGATGACCATCCAGGGCCTGGAAATGCAGAAAGCGACGCTCTCAGCGGTCAAGGCCATGGGCACCATGGCAAGCCTGCCCCAAAGCGAGGCCACCGAAGCCGCCCCCCCGGACGCCGCCGGCTCCATTTCCCAGGCCGCCCTGTGGCCCTGGAACATGATGCAGCAGATGCAGGAGCAACTGCAGCAGCAGGCCGAGGCGATCCGCAATGCTGCCCCAGATTCTCCGGCCCCCAAGGCAACTGGCCGCAAGCCCCGCAAGAGCTGACGCACCGCCCCGGCAGCGGCCGGGCGAGGCCGATCACCCCCCGATCCAGGCCGCCCAGCCGGGCAGAGTGAGCATGGACCCCAAGGTGGTGGCGGAAATCAGCCAGGCCACGCTCCTCCCGTCGCCGCCCATGCGCATCGCCAGGATGTAGGCCGACGAGGCCGTCGGCAAGGCGGCGAAGAGTACCGCCACCTGGTAATTCAACCCGCTCAACCCCGCCCAGCCAGCCAGGGCGATGGCCACAACCGGCAAGGCGACCAGTTTGACTGCCACCAGCCACAGGGCGAGGCCGTTGCCGGCGCCCTGCCCCCCCAGGCGCAGGGCGGCCCCCACGGCAATCAGCCCGAGGGCGATGGAGGCGTCGGCCAGGCGCCCGAGAAAGGCCTGGAGCGGCGGCGGTGGGACGAAACCGGCGAGGTTGAGCAGAAAGCCGCAGGCCGTGCCCCAGATCAGGGGATTGCGCGCCACCTCCCGCCCCAGGCCGACTTCTCCGTGGCGGGCCAGAGCCCAGACCGAGACCAGATTGGCCAAGGGTACGGCGGCGCCCACCACCAGGCCCATGGTGGCGATACCCGGCGAGCCGTACAACATGCCCGCCACCGCCAGGGCGATGTAGGAATTGAAGCGGTAGCCGCACTGGAAAACCGAGGCGAAGACGAGGGGCGGCCGATCCACCAAATAACGCGGTAGCCAGGCCAGGGCCATGCCCGCGGCCATGGTGGCGAGGGCCGTGCCGAGGAGCGGTGCGGCGCTCGCCAGATCGAGCTTGGTGCGGACGATGGCGTTGACGAGGAGGGCCGGGAACAGAATGAAATAGACGAGTTTCTCGACACCGTTCCAGAAATGGTCGCCCAAATGCATCCAGCGCCGGATTGCCGTCCCGAGCAGGATGAGGGCAAAGTCGGGGAGGAGCAGGAGGGCGGTTTGCATCCGCCCATTCTAGGGCCTGCGCCCCTTGCGGTCACTGCCGCCCCGGCGAACCAGGCCGCCTCAGCCGAAGGCACCGGCAGCCTGCAGGGCGGCCACTTCGTCTGCCGAGTAGCCGGCGTCGCGCAGGATTTCAAGATTGTGCTGCCCGGCCTTCGGCGCCTCCCGCTCGACGGCGAAGGCGTACTCCGACATCTGCAGGGGCGGCGCAAACTGGGTCAGTCCGCCGTCCTGGCGGACCATGCCGCGGGCGGCGAACTGTTCGTTGACCAGGGCTTCCTCCGGGGTCAGGACCGGCGTGACGCAACAATCGGCGGCAGCGAAACGGGCGGCCCATTCGTCCCGGGGGCAGGCGGCGAAGCAGGCGGCGACTTCGCCCCGCAGGGCCGGATCCCACTGCCGGGGTATCCAGTCGGGCCGCTCGAGCAGGCGGCAGCAGGCCTGCCAGAATTTGCCCTCGAGGGCGCCCACCGCCATGTAGCGCCCGTCGGCGCAGCGGTAAACGGCGTAGCACGGCAGGCCGCCGGAGAGGAGATCGGTGCCGCGGGGCGCCGACCGGCCGGCATCGGCCAGGCGCAGCATGGTGAAGTAGGTGTGGGCGAGGACGCTGTCGGTCATGGCGACGTCGATGTAGCGGCCCTGGCCGGTGCGCTGGGCGTCGACCACCGCCGCGAGGATGCCCATGATGCCGGTCAGCGCGCCGCCCAGGAGGTCGGCGATCTGAAAGTTGGGGATGGCCGGATCGCTGCCTTCGAGTCCGATCTGTTCCAGGACGCCGGCGTAACCCAGGTAGTTGAGGTCATGGCCGGCGAGGTGGGCGTAGGGCCCGTCCTGACCGTAACCGCTGATCGAGCAGTAGGCAATGCGGGGATTGACGGCGGCGACCGCCGCGTAGCCGATCCCCAGTTTGTCGACCACCCCCGGCCGGAAGCTCTCGACCACGACGTCGGCCCGGGCGGCGAGCCGCAGGAAGACGGCCACCGCCTCGGGTTTCTTGAGGTCGAGGAGCAGGCCGCGCTTGTTGCGGTTAATCATGCGGAAATAGGCGCTGTCGTCGCCCTGGCCGGTGCCCAGGGTACGGGCGTAGTCGCCGACCTGGGGATCCTCGATTTTGACGATGTCGGCGCCGAGGTCGGCCAGATGGAGCGTCGCCACCGGCCCCGGCAGCAGCCGGGTGAGGTCGAGGACGCGGATGCCATCGAGAGGCGGGCGTCGTGCGGTCATGAGCGGCAGGCTCCGAGAAGATCGGCCTCGATTTCGAGTTCGAGGCCCTGACTCAGTTTTTTATCGAGAAAATGCCCCTGGTAGAGGCGGTAAGCGTTGGCCGCCCGCTTGCCCCAAGGGGTTTCCCACCGATCGACCCGGAGACGCACCACGCCGACCGCTTCTTCCCGCACCAGGTCGGCCCGGCTGACGCAGGGCCGGGCAGCGGCCAGGCGGTTGAACTCCTCCCGCGTGTAGCGTTCGACGGTCTTGCCCGGCACCTCGGGGCAGACCTCGAAACGGCGGCTGCGGATTTCGCTGGCGAGAACCGTACCCTTGAGCCAAAACACCGGCTCGGTGACCACCCAGCCCGCCCCGCCCTCCCGGTACATGACGCAGGCGCCGGGTTGTTGCAGCTCGGGCTGGGCAAACAGCAGGCGGGCCGACGGGCGCAGGGCAGGCTCGTCGGCGACGGCCGCGCCGGCCAGCAGGAGCAGGGAGATGGGGAGTAGGCGCCGCATGGTCAATAGCTGCGGCTATCTTCGATCACTTTCCCGTCGTTAGGCAAGACCCCGGGGGCGCAGAAAGCGGCTTCGCCGCGCAATTTGGTGACCTGGCGGATGCTGTCGACCACCGCCTGATCCAAGGTCTCGCCGCCGGCTTCGATCTCGCAGTGGAGGACCATGCGGTCCTGGCCGTCGGGGTTGTCGACGACCAGCCGCAGGCGACGGATTTCCGGATGGCGGCGGGCGATTTCCGCCACCTGCTCGGGATGGACGAAAAGCCCCTTGACCTTGGTGGTCTGGTCGGCCCGCCCGAGCCAGCCGCGGATGCGCGTATTGCTCCGGCCACAGGGCGAGCGCCCGGCCATCACTGCTGAAAGGTCGCCGGTGGCGAAACGGATGAGGGGGTAGTCGGGATTGAAGGTGGTGACCACGACCTCGCCCACCTCCCCCGGCGCGACCGGATCACCGGTGCCGGGGCGGACGATTTCGAGGAGGATGTCCTCCTCGACGACCAGGCCTTCCTCGCCGTCGGTTTCATAGGCGATGGCGCCGATGTCGGCGGTGGCGTAGCACTGGCGGATGGAGATGCCGCGCTCCCGCATCACCTGGCGCACCGTAGGATGGACCGCTTCGCCAGAAACCGTGGCTTTCTTGAGGGAGGAGATGTCAACGCCCATCTCGTCCGCCTTGTCGACGATGATCTTGAGGAAGGACGGCGTCCCGGCGTAACCCTCGGGACGCAGATCGACCATGGCCTGGATCTGCTGCTCGGTCTGCCCGGTGCCGCCGGGGAAAACCGAGCAACCGAGCTTGCGGGCGCCGCCTTCGAAGATGTAGGCGCCCGGAGAAAAATGGTAGGAGAAGCAGTTATGCACCAGGTCGCCGGCCCGGAAGCCGGCAGCGTAGAACACCCGGGCCATGCGCCAGGGGTCGATTTCCTTGCCCTGCAGTTCGTAGATCGGCCCCGGAGACGAAAACACCCGCTTGGCGCTGCTGCGGGCCAGAGAATTGATGCCACCGAACGGCGGATGCTTCTTCTGCAAGTCGAGCAGGTCGCGTTTGCGCGTCAGTGGCAGCTTGGCCAGTGCCTCCCGGCTCGCCACATCGAAGGGGTTGATGCCGGCCAGCAACTGAAAGTAGTAGGACGAACTTTCCTTGGCGTGGGCCAGCTGGCGCACCAGCTTGTCCAGAAGATCCTGTTCGCGCTCTTCGGGATCGCGGGTTTCGAGGGGGTCGTAGTAGCTCATGGGTTCTCCGGATTTTTCGCAGCGCCCCGCACTGCGGCAAGGTCGCAAAGTAGGTGGATCGGGCAAGGCAAAGGCCGGTATACGCACCTTTCGCGGCACCGCAAGTCGCCAAGCGCGCACACCGGGGAGGCGGAGGCGGCCGCCGTGCCGCCGGCCAACCAGGCCTCCGACCGCGAAGCCCCGGTGCGCCGCCCGGCGGCCTACGACAGCCAGCGCTTGCGGCGGCGGTAGTGCTTGACGTCCTTGAACGACTTGCGCCCGGCCGACGACAGGCCGAGGTAGAACTCCTTGACGTCCTCGTTGGTGCGCAGCTCTTCGGCGTCGC
>SSSZ01000041.1 GCA_009469675.1 Azonexaceae bacterium
AAGTAGGGCTCGACCGTGCGGCGTTAATCGGGCATTTTTATGGATGTTCATTCGGGGCCTCGGAGGCTTGTATGGTTGGTGCCTCCAATTCTCCGGGGAGACACCCCGAGTGAACAACCTACAGAGAGATCACATCTAGCCCCCGGAACGCAAGCCATGCTCGATGCCATTCCCGGGGGTGCGGCGCTTATCGACGGCGCGGGCCTTATTGCGGCAACCAACAACGGCTGGACCGCGATCTGGACTTCCGCGGAAATCCCGCCCTACGGCATCGGCTCGGATTACTTGGCGATCTGCCGGAATTTGCACCCGGAGGGCTTTGCCGCCCACGGCGATGCGGCGAGCTGGCTCGGTGAGATTCTGGCCGGCACCCGCCAGGCCGTATCCTTTTCCCACCCCGAGGTCGCCGCTGAGCCTAAACGCTGGTTCCGCACCCACTTCTCCCGGCTTACCGCCAGCCCGCCCCATACCGCACTGGTCATGCATCTGGACGCCACGGAGACCACCCGTGTCGAACGACAGCTCTACGAACTCGCCCATTTCGACCCCCTCACCGGTCTCCCCAACCGCCTTCTCTTCCTCGACCGCTTGCAGCAGGCAATGGCGCGAGCCCAACGCCTGGGCGAAAAGCTGGCGGTTATTTACGCCGACCTCGACCGCTTCAAGCTTATCAATGACACCCTGGGCCACGGCACCGGCGACGGCCTGCTGCGCCAGTTTGCCCTGCGCCTGGCCTCCGGCCTGCGCAAAAGCGACGCCCTCGGCCGCCTTGATGGGGATGCCTTCGTTCTCGCCCTGCCCGGCCTAAAAAACGAAGAAGAAGCCGGAGTTGTCGCCCGCAAGCTGATCGCCACCCTGAAGCCCTCCTTCCAGGTCGAGGACCGGGAGGTGTTTGCCTCCGCCAGCCTGGGCCTGTCCATCTACCCGGACGACGCCACGGACTGTGAAAACCTGGTCCGGCACGCTGAAAGCGCCATGTACCGGGCGAAGGAAGCCGGACGCAACGGCTATCGCTTCTTCACCCCGGCCATGGACGAGCACGCCTCGCTGCGTCTGCGCTTCGACAACGAATTGCGGCAAGCGCTGGCCCGGGGAGAATTCACGCTCTTCTACCAACCCAAACTCAGTTGCACCAGCGGCGCCATCGTCGGCGCCGAAGCCCTGATCCGCTGGCGCCACCCGGTGCGTGGGCTGGTTTCGCCGGCGGAATTCATTCCCATCCTGGAAGAGCTCAACCTGATCGACGAAGTTGGGACGTGGGTCATCGGAGAAACCTGCCGGCAGATCGCCCGCTGGCAGGAAAAGGGAATCGAAGCGCCGACTGTCGCGGTCAACCTTTCGGCACGGCAACTCGACGGCAACCGCCTTCTGGCCACGGTTCGCCACGCCCTCGACAGCAATGGCCTACGTCCGGACCGCCTGGAACTGGAGTTGACCGAAAGCCACCTGATGCGAAACGTGGACGAAATCGTCCCGCTTCTCGCCGAACTGCGGCAACTGGGAGTCAAACTTTCGGTGGATGATTTCGGCACGGGCTATTCGAGCCTGTCCTACCTCAAGCAATTCCCCCTCGATGCCGTGAAAGTGGACCGCTCCTTCGTCCAGGACATCACCGCGGACCCGGACGACGCCTCGATCACCCGGGCGGTGATTACCATGGCCCACCAATTGAAACTGCGGGTCGTCGCCGAAGGAGTCGAAACCGAGGGTCAGGTGGCTTTGCTCGTCGCCAACCAATGCGACGAAATCCAGGGCTTCTTCTTTAGCCGCCCTGTCCCCCCCGATGAACTGGAAACCATGATTCGGGAGAAGCGGGGCCTGGCTCCGGAACTTCTCCGCCCCGGCAACCGGGAGCGCACCATTCTGCTGGTGGACGACGAAGAGAACATCCTGTCGTCTTTACGCCGCCTGCTGCGCCGCGACGGCTATCGCATCCTGGCCGCCTCGGGGGGCGCCGAAGGCCTTGAGCTCCTGGCCAAAAACGCGGTGGACGTGATTGTCTCGGACCAGCGCATGCCGACCATGACCGGAGTCGAATTCCTGCGCCGGGTCAAGACCATCCACCCCGACACCGTCCGTATCGTCCTCTCGGGATACACCGAACTGCAATCGATCACCGACGCCATCAACGAAGGGGCGATCTACAAGTTTCTCACCAAACCCTGGGATGACGACCAGCTCCGGGCCAACATCGAGGAGGCCTTCCGCTACAAGGAGCTGGGCGACGAAAACCGGCGCCTCGGCCATCAGCTGCAGGTCGCCAACGTCGAACTGGCCCGCTCCAACCAGCAACTCCAGGAACTCCTCGATGCCAACCAGGCCCGCATGGTGCGCGACGAAACCATGCTCGGAGTCGTGCAGGCGGTGCTCTATCAGGTACCGATTCCCATCGTCGGCATCGACGATGCCGGCATGATCGTTTTCGCCAACGGAGACGCCAGCACCGTCCTGGCCGACGGCCGCCCCCTACTGGGCAGCTTTGCCAGCGAATGCATGCCTCCTCCGCTGGCCGGCCTGCTCTCCCGCCCCCGGGGCGAATCCCTCCTCTGGCACACCGGCGGCGTCCCGTATGTTGTCCATTGCCGGCCCATGGGAGGCCAGGCCAGCGGCACGCTCGTGACGCTGGTTCCCACCGGGAGCGATGATGCCTGATCCCCAATCCCCCTGCCCGCTCGACCTGATCCCCCCCGACGCCCGGCTCGCCGCCACCGTCAACGGCGCCGACGGCCGGATCATTCTCGCAGCCGGCACCCCGCTCACACCAGAAGCAATCGACCAACTCCGGCGTTCCGGTATCGCCACCGTTTCCCTGGAGGCGCCCGCAGCCTCGGCAGATCAACCCGAATCGGCAGCACTGGCGCGGCTGCGCCAGCTGTTTCGCAAATCCGCCGGCAATCCGCCGGCCTTGGATTTGCAGCGCCAACTCGCCGCCTACCGCCTGACCGCCAAGCCATGAGCGACCCTACCTCGCATCTGCTGCTCGACCCGGAAACCATTGCCCGCAGCATCGGCAGGCTCCCCTCATTGCCCGCCATCGTCCTCGATTTGCTGCAATCGATGGAAGATGACTCGGTTTCGAGCGAACTGCTTGCCGCCAAGATTTCCGGCGACCAAGCCCTCGTCGCCCGCCTGCTGCGCCTGGCCAACTCGTCGTTTTACGGCCTGCAGCGCAAGGTGGTGTCGATTCCCGACGCCATGTTCGTACTCGGACTGTCGAGCGTGCGCAACCTCGCGCTCACCGCGGCGCTTTCCGACACGCTTGGACAGCGCAGCAAGGAAGGCGCCTTCGACTTCACCGCCTACTGGCGGCACAGCGTCGGCGTCGCCCTGTGCGCCCGGGCGCTGGCGACCAAGTTCCGCTGCTCCCGGGAAAACGCCTTTGCCGCAGGACTCATCCACGATATCGGTCAACTCGTGCTGTCCACCTGCTTTCCCCAACACATGGCGGCAGTATCGGACTACCAGAAACGCTTCGACTGCCAGACCAATGAGGCCGAGTGGGCCGTTCTCGGCACCGACCACGGGCGCCTTGGCGAAGCCCTCACCATGTCCTGGGGCTTCCCGCCGGCCCTCAGCGACGCCGTCGGCGGTCACCACGACCCGGAGCGCCTTGATGCCAGTTCCCTCGCCTCGCTGGTCCATCTGGCCGACGCCATTACCCACGCTCTGGACTTGGCCGGCCGGGAAGCGGAACTCGTTCCCCGGATCTACCCTCCCTGCTGGAACGCGGCCGGACTTTCCTGGGCCGAGAGCCAGGCGATATTTTCCGAAGTCGAGCAGGGGTTCAACGCCCTTTGCGACATGCTCTCCCTCACTTGAACGCGAAACCGGCCATGGATACCTTCGTCTGGAACGACCGCTTTCTTACCGGCGAACCGGTGGTCGATAACGAACACCGGGAGTTGGTACGCATCATCAATTGGGTTGGCCAACTCCAGGCCGAGCCCGAAAGGGCGAGCGAATTCGAGCGCGTCCTGGAACAACTGATCGATTACGCGGCGATGCACTTCGCCCACGAAGCCCAACTCATGGCAGAAACCGGCTGCGACCCCCGGCACACCAGCCTTCACCTCACCATCCACCGGGACTTCACGCAACAGATCGCGACCATGCGCCAAGTCAGCACTGGCGCGGCCGACACCGAGTTCCTGCTGCGGTTCTTGACCAACTGGCTGGCCTACCACATCCTCGGCATCGACCAATCGATGACGCGCCAGGTCAAGGCCATTCGCGAGGGCGCGACCCCGGCCCAGGCCTTCGAACGGGATCGCGAGGCCGTAGGCGACCCGGCCACGGCCAGCCTGCTGGACGCGCTCAATTCCCTCTACCGGGTCATCGCGTCGCGCAACCAGGCCCTGGTCGACCTCAACCAGCGGCTTGAAAACCTGGTCACCGAGCGCACGCACGCATTGACCGAGGCCAACACCCGCCTGCTCGCCGAGCAATCGGAACTCAAAGCCGCCCTGAGCGCCGTCGAGCAAACCCAACAACGCCTCCTCGAATCCGAGCGGCAACGAACCATAGACGCCCGCCGCTATATGTACCAGGTGCTTGCCCAGATCGTCGATGGCGACCCGGTTCCCACTCTGGTCATCGATGCCGAC
The DNA here is from genome assembly GCA_009469675.1 of Azonexaceae bacterium. Classification (GTDB taxonomy): domain Bacteria; phylum Pseudomonadota; class Gammaproteobacteria; order Burkholderiales; family Rhodocyclaceae; genus SSSZ01. The sequence goes on from SSSZ01000041.1 coordinate 4,605, forward strand.
CACAAGATCACGCACTGGAACAAGGCCTGTGCCGCCATCACCGGCGTCCCGGCCAGCGCGGTGGTCGGAACCAATCGTCAATGGGCGCCTTTCTACCCCAGCGAACGGCCAATCATGGCCGACCTCATTATCAATTCCGCGACCGCCGGAATAGAAGCCCTCTATCACGGCAAGTATCGACCGTCCAAGCTGATCGATGGCGCCTTCGAAGCCGAGGATTTCTTTCCCCACCTCGGCACCGAGGGCTGCTGGCTGGCCTTTACCGCCGCACCGATCCGCGATGCCGAAGGGCGCATTCTCGGGGCCATCGAAACCCTGCAGGATGTCACCGAACGCCGCAAGGCCGTGGCCGACCTGGAGAACTACCAGTCCCAACTCGAAGAACTGGTGGAACAACGGACCGGGGAACTTGGCGCCGCCAACCGCCAACTTGCCCAGGACATCGCCAAGCGGGAATCTGCCGAGGCCGAACTGCTGCGGCGCTATACCGAACTGACCGAACTCAACATCCGCCTCGCGGAAACCCAAAACCAACTCGTGCAGTCGGAAAAACTCGCCTCCATCGGCCAATTGGCGGCCGGGGTCGCCCACGAGATCAACAACCCCATCGGCTACGTCCATTCCAACATCGGCGCCCTGGAAAAATACCTCGTCGACCTCTTCCGCATGCTCGATGCCTACGAAGCGGCCGAGACATCGATCGCCGATCCGCAACAGCGGAGCCAGATCGAAGCGCTGCGCCGCCAGCTCGACATTTCCTTTCTCAAGGAAGACATCCCCGTCCTGATGGGCGAATCGAAGGAAGGCATCAGCCGCGTCAAAAAAATCGTCCAGGACTTGAAGGATTTCTCCCGTGTCGACACCACCCAGGAGTGGCATTGGGCCAACCTCCACCAGGGCATCGATTCGACCATCAACATCGTCGCCAACGAGATCAAATACAAGGCCGACGTGGTCAAGGACTACGGCGACATCCCCGAGGTCGAGTGCCTGGCCTCGCAGCTCAACCAGGTTTTCATGAATCTCCTGGTCAATGCCGCCCACGCCATGGGCCGCGAGCGCGGCACCATCACCATCCGCACCCGGACCCTGGGCGAAACGGTCTGCCTGGAGTTTGCCGACAACGGCTGCGGCATTCCGGACGACATCCGCGACAGGATTTTCGACCCCTTTTTCACCACCAAGCCGGTGGGCAAAGGCACCGGCCTCGGCCTCTCCCTTGCCTACGGCATTATCCAGACCCACCATGGTACGATCGACGTGGAAAGCGCCGTCGGGCAAGGCACCACCTTCCGCATCACCCTTCCGGTCGACCAGCAAGGCAGTCGATCGGCTGCATCACTTAACGAGTCAGCGTCATGAGCGAGACCTCCGCTTCTGCCACCCTGCTCCTGGTTGACGACGAACCGGGCATCCTCTCGGCCCTACGGCGCCTCTTCCGGCCCCACGGCTATCAGCTCCTCCTTGCCGAAAGCGGGGCGGCCGGCCTGGCCGAACTGGAAAAGACACCCGTCGATCTGGTGATTTCCGACATGCGCATGCCCGAAATGGACGGTGCTGCCTTCCTCAAGCAGGTCCGGGAGCGCTGGCCGAACACGGCGCGCATCCTGCTCACCGGCTACGCCGATATCACCTCCACCGTGGCGGCGATCAACGAAGGGGAAATCTCCCGCTATATCTCCAAACCCTGGGACGACGACGAAATCGTCGGCATCGTCCGCGACACCCTCGAACGCCAGCGTCTGGAAAGCGAGAACCGGCGCCTTGCCGCCCTTATCCAGGCCCAGAACGAGGAACTCAAGGATCTCAACGCCGGCCTCGAACAAAAGGTCGCCGAGCGCACCGCCGAACTGCAGCAGGCCCTGGGGTTTGTCGAGCAGGCCCATGGCGAACTGAAAAAATCCTTCCTCGCCAGCGTCCAGGTCTTTTCCAGCCTGGCCGAACTGCGTACCGGCGGAGCCGGCAGCCCGCTCGCCGGCCACGGGCGCCGGGTCGCCGACCTGGCACGCGGTCTGGCTCAGCGTCTGGGACTGGCCGATGGCGAAATCCAGACCATCATGCTGGCCGGGCTGCTCCACGACATCGGCAAGCTCGGCCTGCCCGACGATCTGCTGGGCAAACCCTTCAACCTCCTCTCCCAGGACCACCGGGCACTGGTGATGAAACACCCGGTGATCGGCCAGAACATCCTGATGGCCGTCGAGCGTTTCAAGGACGTGGCTCAACTCGTCCGCCACCACCACGAATGTTTCGACGGCTCGGGTTTCCCCGACCGCTTGGCCGGGACCGCCATCCCCATGGGCAGTCGCATACTCGCCGTCGCCAACGACTACGATGCCCTGCAGATCGGCACCCTCGTCCAGCGCCCCCTGAAAGCCGCTGAAGCGCAAGCCTTCCTGGCCGACAATCGGGGCAAGCGCTACGACCCCCAGGTGGTCGAGGCCTTCCTTCACCAACTTGCCGAATCCCACAAGCGCCGCATCAGCGAAATGCCGCTGCGGGTCTCCGGCCTCAAACCGGGCATGGTGCTCAGCCGGGATCTCACCCACCGCGACAGCTATCTGCTGCTCGCCAAGGGCGCCACCCTGACTGCCGAAATCATCGGCCGGCTCCATGTTCTCGAACAGAACGAGCAACAGCCGCTGACCCTCTATATCCGCCAGGAGGAAAAATGAGCCGCATCATGATCGTCGACGACGAGGAAGCCATCCTCAAGGCGCTTAAACGCATTCTGCGCCTCGCCCCCTGCGCCTACGGCAACCGTGTCTTCAGCCTGGAAATCAGTGCTTTCAACTCCCCCGTCGCCGCCCTGGAACAAGCCCGCCACGAGGCTTTCGACCTCTTCATCAGCGACTACCGCATGCCCGGCATGGACGGCGTCGAGTTCCTCAAGGCGGTCAAGACCATCCAGCCCGACGCGGCGCGGCTCATCCTTTCCGGCTACGCCGACCTCAACGCCCTGGTGCGGGCCGTCAACGAAGTGGGGATCGACCGTTTCGTCGGCAAACCCTGGAACGACTACGACCTCACGTCGGCCATCGCCCAGGCCCTGGCCCACCGGGAACTGCTGCTGGAAAACCGCCAGCTCGCCAACCTGGTGCGGGTCGAAATGGGCGACAAAACCCCGGAGCAGGTCGAGGCCGAACGGCTGGAGGCGATCGAACCCGGCATCACCGAAGTCAACTGGGGCCCCGACGGTTCCGTCCGCCTGGACCCGGAGTTCCAGCGCGACGACTGAAATCATGCCCGACTACGACGAACGGCAACTGAGCTTCAAGCTGGTCTACTACGGCCCGGCCCAGAGCGGCAAGACCACCAACCTGCTGCGCCTGCACGACCTGCTCTCGCCCCAGCTCAAGGGCGAGATCATGACCATGGAAACCCAGGACGACCGGACGCTGTTCTTCGATCTCCTGCCCCTGGGCTTTCGGGCGCCCTCCGGCCTGTTAATCAAGTTCCGGCTGTTCACCGTCCCCGGCCAGGTCGCCCACGACGGCACCCGCAAGGCCGTACTCTCGCGCAGCGACGGCGTGGTTTTCGTGGCCGATTCCGACCGCTCCCAGGAAACCAACAACGGCGAATCCTTCCAGGGCCTGGCGGAGAACTGCCAGCGGGTGGGGATCGACTTCGAGCGCTTGCCGCTGGTCGTCCAGTTCAACAAGTGCGACCTGCCCAGCGCCGTGCCGGAAGCCGAAATTCGCGAGCGCTGGTCGGCGGTTCCCTGGCCTCTGGTTTTTGCCGTCGCCCTGCGCGGCGCCGGCGTCGAAGCCACCTTCGAGACGCTGCTGCGCGCCGTCTACCGGCGCCACGCCGAATCCCTGGAACTGGCCGGCAAACACGGGCTGACCGAGGCGGCCTTCGTGGCGGGAGCCCTGGGGCGGCCATGAGCGAACCCGGCTTCGACCGCGAGTGGCAACTCGCTGACCTGCTCGACGCCGCCAGCCTGGACCGGCTGGGGTCCGGCCTGGCCGACCTCCTGGGCGGCGCCACCGCCATCGTCGATGGGCAGGGCAAGGTGCTGTGGGGCGTGGCTCCTCCCCAGGCCCGGCAGGAGCCCTTGGTCGTCGAACTCGAACCGATCGGCTTCGTCGCCAGCGCCGATGCCGGGCCCGCCGCTCTGGCCGGTGCCGCCCGCTTGCTGACCGCCGTCCTGCGCGCCCAGATTCGCTACAAGATGGCCTCGACCCTGCATCTGGAAGCGGTTGCCGAAGACTTCGAAACCTTGAAGCGCAACCACGCCCGCCTGGCGGAATCGGAACACCGCTACAAGCAGCTCTCCGCCGAACTCGAAAAACGCGTCAAAAGCCAGGTGGCGCAGTTGGAAGAACGCCAGCAGATGCTCTACCAGGCGGAGAAGCTCGCCTCGGTGGGGCAACTGGCGGCGGGCATGGCCCACGAGATCAACAATCCCCTCGGTTTCCTGCGCAGCAACCTGTCGACTTTCCAGACCTACCTCGAGGCCGTCGCCAAACTCGGGGGACGCCTCGGCGAAGGCGAAGCGGCCTGGCAGGATCTGGACCTCCCGTTCATCGTCGAGGACGGCCGCGATCTGCTGGCCGAAAGCCTCAAGGGTATCGACCGGATCGCCCGCATCGTCAGCGACCTCAAGAGCTTTTCCAACGTAGACCGGGCGAGCGAGGAATTCACCGACGTCAATAGCTGCCTGCAGCACGTCGCCGGGGTCATGGCCGGGCAGCTTCCGGCCGGCGTCGAGCTGCGCCTGGACCTGCTGCCGGTGCCCGGCATGGTGTGTCTGCCGGGCCATCTCAACCAGGTGTTTTTCAGCCTCATCCAGAACGGCATCCAGGCCGTCCGGGATTCCGGCCGGTCCGGCGAGGTACGGGTAAGCAGCGCGGCGGGCGACGACGGCATCACCATCCGCATCCACGACAACGGGGTCGGCATGGCGAGCGAGCAGCTCGACCGGGCCTTCGAGCCCTTCTACACCACCCGCTCGGTCGGAGCCGGCGCCGGCCTGGGGCTGGCCACCGCCCGCAACATCGTCCTCGCCCACAGCGGCCGCATCGGCCTGGAAAGCACGCCGGACGTCGGCACCACCGTCACCCTCTTTTTCCCGACGCCGAAATGACCGACTACGCCGCCCTCTTCACCGGCAAGACCGCCGCCCCCCAGGCCCCGGCAAGCCATCTTACCCCACCCCGCTACCGCCTGCTCCTGGTCGATGACGAACCGGGCATCGTCAAGGCGCTGACCCGGGTCTTCCGCCAGGAAAACTACGACGTGGTCGCCGCCGGCAGCGGCCAGGAAGGCCTCCTGCGCCTGGCCGAAGGGCCGGTCCAACTGGTCATCAGCGATTTCATGATGCCCGGCATGAACGGCGCCGAGTTCCTGCGCGAAGTCAAAAACCGCTTCCCCGACACCATCCGCATCATGCTCACCGGCCACGCCAACACCGACGCCGTGATGGGGGCGATCAACGACGGCGCGGTCTACAAGTTCATCCTCAAACCCTGGAACGACGACGACCTGCGGGTCACCGTCGCCCTGGCCCTGGAACAGTTCGACCTGGTGGCCCGCAACCGCCAGCTCAAAAGCGAAAACGAGAAAAAAACCAAGGAGATTTCGGCCCTCTCCAAGCTGGCGGCGACCCACCGCAGCCGGCTGGGCATCATGCTGCACAAGAAGAACCTGCTCAGCGCCGCCCAGCTGCAGGAGCTGACCTTCCTGCAGGAACGCCGCAAGGAACCGCTGATCGTCCTGCTGCTCGAGAAGGACTGGGTGCCCGAACGGCGCATCCGGGAGTTGCTGAAGAACGACATGCTGATCGAGGAAGTTCAGCTGCCGGAAATCCGCATCGATCCCGTCCTCGGCGAACTGATCCCCCACAGCTTCTGTTCCCGGCAGCTGGTGGTGCCGCTCAAGCTGGAGGGCAAACGCCTGATGCTGGCCATGGCCGACCCCCTCGACGAAGGATTGATTGACGAAGTCCGCTTCACTGCCGGCCTCGACCTCAAGGTAGTCACCGCCGACATCGGCGCCATCCGCAAAAAGATCAACGAGCTCTACGGCGCCGACGGGGAGATCGACTTCAAGGAACTGGAGACCCTGGTCGCCTCCCCCGACCCCTACGAAGGCATCGAGGTGGTCATCGAAGACAGCGATACCGCCTGCCTCGAAGACCTGCTGCGGGATACCGAGGCACCGCCCGCCATCCGCCTGGCCAACGCCGTCATCCTCGAAGCCATCCGCCTCGGCGCCTCGGACGTCCATATCCAGCCGCGCACCAAGAGCGTCGTCGTGCGCTACCGCATCGACGGCGTACTCAGCGACAAGATCCAGATTCCCCACCACCTGCACCAGTCGCTGGTGTCCCGCCTCAAGATCATGGCGGAACTCGACATCTCCGAACGCCGCCGGCCCCAGGACGGGCGGATCACCGTCAAGACCCCGATGCGCATGGTGGACCTGCGCATATCCACCTTGCCCACCATCAACGGCGAAAAGGTCGTGCTGCGCATCCTGGACCGCAATTCCGCCGTCCACCGCCTGGACGGCCTCGGTTTTTCCCCCGTTGACCTGCCGCGGGTCGCCGACATGGTGGCCCGGCCCCAGGGCATCATTCTCGCCACCGGCCCCACCGGCAGCGGCAAGACCACCACCCTCTACTCCCTGCTGCAACACGACGCGACGCCGGACAAGAACTACGTCACCATCGAAGATCCGGTCGAGTACTACATGGATGCGGCCGGCCAGGTGCTGGTCCGGGAAAAGATCGGCCTGACCTTTCCGGCGATCCTGCGCGCCCTTCTGCGGCAGGATCCGGACGTCATTCTGCTGGGCGAAATCCGCGACTTCGAGACCGCCGAAGTCGCCTTCCACGCCGCCCTCACCGGCCACCTCGTCTTCTCGACCCTGCACACCAATTCGGCCGTCGCCACCATCGCCCGGCTGTTCGACCTGGGACTCAAACCCTACGTCGTCGCCACCGCCCTGGAAGGCATCATCGCCCAGCGCCTGGTGCGCCGCCTGTGCCCCGACTGCCGCGAGGAAATCCCGGTCGATACCGCCCTGGCCGCACGCCTGGGCCGCAGCTTCGCCGGACTGGAAAAAACCTGCCGCGGCCGCGGTTGCCCGAACTGCCAGGGCAGCGGCTATCGCGGCAGGGTCGGCGTCTACGAAGTCCTGACCCTCGACGACGATCTGCGCGACCGCATCGGCAGCGGCGCCAGCGTCCTCGAAATCCGCCGCCTGGTGCGCCAGAAGGGGCTGCGCGGCATCGCCGGCCATGCCGTTGAGCGGGTCGCCGAAGGCGCCACCACCCTGGAGGAAATCCTGCGCGTCCTGGGTCCGCAATCGGGAGACGACTGTCCATGAACCGCCCATCGCCCCATGCCGGCAACGCCGATCAAGGCGCCCCACCCGGAAACTTCCGCTCGATCTTGTTTGAGGAAAAAGCATGCATCCAGCCTTGACCCGCCGTCTGGCCCAGCACTTTGGCTCGGTGGACGCCGTTCCCGCCGGTTTGCAAACCCTGTTCGCCGACGTCGCCGCCGACTACGCCCAGGCCGAGGCGGATCGTGTCTCGGTTTCCCGCGCCCTCGCCGAAATGTCGCAGGAACTCAACGAACGGAGTGACACCCTGCGCCGCGAGCGAGACGAGCTGGCGGCGCTGGCCAAGCGCCTGGAAGATGCCCACAACCAGTTGCTGCAGTCAGAGAAAATGGCCTCGATCGGGCAACTGGCCGCCGGCGTCGCCCACGAGATCAACAATCCGGTGGGTTACGTCAATTCCAACCTCAAATCCCTCGACGCCTTCATCGGCGACATCCTTGAACTCCTCGACGCCTACGAGGCGGCGGCCGACGCCCTGCCGGCGGAACGCCGCACCGGCCTGGCCAAGCTGCGCGAAAAGCTCGACATCGATTTTCTCAAGACCGACGTCGTCGCCATCCTCAAGGAATCCCAGGAAGGAATCGACCGGGTCAAGAAAATCGTCCAGGATCTCAAGGACTTCTCCCATGTAGACGAGGGCAGCTTCAACTGGGCCAATATCCACGCCGGCCTCGATTCGACCCTCAACATCGTGCGCAACGAAATCAAGTACAAGGCCGACGTGGTCAAGGAATACGGCGACATTCCCGCCATCGAATGCCTGCCCTCGCAGCTCAACCAGGTTTTCATGAACCTCCTGGTCAATGCCGCCCACGCCATGCCGGCCGAAGGCCGCGGCACGATTCGCGTCCGTACCGGCCGAAGCGGCGACGAAACGGTGTGGATCGAAATGAGCGACAACGGCTGCGGCATCCCGGAAGCAAATCTGTCGCGTATCTTCGACCCCTTCTTCACCACCAAGCCGGTGGGCAAGGGCACCGGCCTCGGCCTCTCCCTGGCCTACGGCATCGTCGCCAAGCACCGCGGCCGCATCGAAGTCGAGAGCACGGTAGGGGTTGGCACGACCTTCCGTGTTCAGCTGCCGGTGCGCCAGCCGGAAAGCGAAAAAACCCTCGCCGGATAAACACCGCCCGGCCGGCTCCCGCACCCCCGCGGTGCCTCGCCGCCCCGAGGCGCACCGAAACGGGGTGGGCCGGCGTCACAGCAGGAGCCGGGCCATGGCGATGACGTCCTGGGCCACGGCGGCCATGGGTTGGCTGCGTTCCATGGCAAGTCGTCTCAGGGCGTGGTAGGCCCCCTCCTCGTCCAACCCCCGGGCTTTCATCAAGAGGCCCTTGGCTTTTTCCAGGAGCTTGCGCTCGGCCAGCTTGCGGGAAAATTCGTCGAGTTCGCGGCGCAGCGCCTGGTAGTCTTCAAAACGGGCCCGCGCCACCGCGATGGCCGCCTTGACCCGCCGCCCTTCCAGCGCCTCGACGACGTAGGCGCAAACCCCCGAACGCAGGGCTTCGCGAATGGTTTCCGGGGCGTCGTCCCGGGTAAACAGGACGACGGGCCGCGGCTCGTCCCGGTGCAACGCCGCCAGTTGGGCGAGCAGGGCGGCGTCGGGACGTTCGGCATCGACCAGCACAAGATCGGGGCGGCAGTCCGCGGCGGCCGCCGCCAGGCCTGCGCCGTCGGTCAGGACGGCCGCAACGTCGCAGCCGGCGCCAAGGAGGGCGGCCCGGGTGGCGGCGGGGTTGAAAGACGCGAGATCGACGACGAGGAGGCGGAGCATACCCGGGAAAAAGCAATTCCGGGGCCAGGGCCGGGGCCAGCCGGATCAGCCGCGCTCGCTCGCCCCGCCGGCCAGGCGCTCGATCCAGGCCAGCACCTCGCCGACCTTGACCGGCTTGGCCAGGTAATCGGCAAACCCGGCCTGGCGGCTGCGCTCCAGTTGGCCGGCGAAATGGGTCGCCGAAACGGCCACCACGGGAACATCGGCGAGGCTTGTTTCGGCCGCCAGGAGGTCTTTCAGGATGAAGCCGTCGAGGTCAGGCAGGTCGATATCGAGGAGGATCAGGTCGGGCCGGGTTTGCCGGGCCAGGGCCAGGCCCTGGGCGGCGTTGTCGCCGCAGGCCAGGGTGACGCCGCGGCAGCGGCCGAGAATCTGGACCATCAGTTCGCGGCTGACCGGATCGTCCTCGATGTAGAGTACGGCCAAGGGCCGGGCCGCGACAAAATCGGCCGGCGGCGGAAGCGGCACGCCGGCGGGGGGCGCCGCGGCACCGCCATCGGCCCGGGCCAAGGTGACGCTGAAGGTGCTGCCCAACCCGGCGGCGCTCTCGACGCCAAGCCGGCCGCCCATGGCCTCGACCAGGCGCTTGGTGATGGCCAGGCCGATGCCGGTACCCTCGATGCGGGCATCGGCGGCGAAGCGGGTAAAAGGCTGGAAAAGGGCATCCACCTGGTCCGGCCGCAAGCCGATGCCGCCGTCGGCGACTTCCAGCCGCCAGGCGTCGTCGGCCTCGACGGCGGCGACGGCGGCCAGTCCGCCTTCCCGGTTGTATTTGACGGCGTTGGACAGGAGGTTGAGCACGACCTGCCGCAGACGCATGGCGTCGGCCCGGACGACGATGCGCCGGCCGGCCCCCAGCCGGTTGACCACCGTCACCCGGTGGCGGGAAGCCAGGGGCGAGATCAGGGTCAGGCTTTCTTCCACGAGCGGCCCGACCTCGACTTCGGCCATCGCCAGTTCGAGGCCGCCGGCTTCGATGCGGGCAAGGTCGAGGACTTCGTTGATAACCTCGAGGAGATGCCAGCCGGCCCGCTGGATTTGCCCGAGGCTTTCGCGCTGGGCCGGGCTGGGGGGATGGCGGGGGTCGCTTTCGAGGAGCTGGGCGAAACCGAGCACGGCGTTGAGCGGCGTGCGCAGTTCGTGGGTCATGCGCGACAGGAATTCGGTCTTGGCCCGGCTGGCCAGTTCGGCGGCCTCCTTGGCCTGGCGCAGTTGATCCTCGGCGTCCTTGAGGGCGGAAAAATCGGTGAAGGAACCGGCAAAGCGCTCGACCTTGCCCCGCTCGTCCCAGACCGCCTGGCCGCGGGCCCGGAACCAGCGATAGCCGCCGTTGCGGTGGAGAAAGCGCAGTTCGCAATCGAAGACCCGGGCGCCCCGGCGGCGGACGTGGGCCACCAGGGCGGCGAAAACCCGCCGGGTGTCGTCGGGATGGATGACCCGGCGCAGGTGGAAATAGGCCGCGAAGGCTTCGCCCTCGTCGCGCCCGAAGCCGAGCAGTTCGCGAAAGCGCGCCGAGTAATAGACGGCGTGGGTGCGCGGATTCCAGTCCCAGATGCCGTCGAGGGAGCCGCGGACGACCAGGCGCAGGCGGTTCTCCGCCACCTTCTGGGAGGTGATGTCGATAATCGAGCAGGTAAAGCCGCTCACCTCGCCCAGGTGATTGTCCAGGCGCGACAGGACGACGTCGGCCCAGATCAGCCGGCCGTCCTTCTTCACGTAGCGCTTGTGGAAGCGCACCATGCGGGCGCCGGCCAGCAGGCGGTCGGCTTCGGCCCGGGTGGCGGCGACGTCGTCGGGATGGGTGATGTCGAGAACGTTCCGGCCCAGCAGTTCGCCCCGGCCATAGCCGAGCATGGCGAGATAGGTGTCGTTGCAGTCGACCAGCCGCCCCTCGGGCGTCGCCCAGGCCAGGCCGACGTTGGCGGTGTTGAGCAAGCCGACGAGGCGGGACTCGACTTCCTTACGCAGCGAAACGTCGGTGCTCACCGACACGAACTGGTACGGCAGCCCGGCCTCGTCGACGCAGGGGTAGATGGTGCATTGGACCCAATAGAAATCGCCCCGGCGGTCGCGATTGCACAATTCGCCCTGCCAGATCCGGCCGCCGATCACGGTTTGCCAGATATTGGCGTAGTAGGCCTCGGAATGGACCCCCGAGCGCAGGAGGCTGAAATTTCGCCCGAGCAGCTCTTCCCGGCGGTAGCCGTTGGTCCGGCAGAACCTGTCGTTGACGTAGATGATGTCGCCCACCGGGTCGGTGATGCTGACGATGGCGTGGGCATCGAGGGCCTGGCGCAGGTTGCGGGAGGCGCGCTGGGCGCCGCGCAATTCGTCCACCAGCGCCCGCGCCCGGCGGGCCCGGCGGGCGCGGGCCCGCACCTGGCTGATGAAGGCCTGGGGTTCCACCGGTTTGGCGAGGAATTCCTCCCCCAGCTTGTCGACCACTTCGCTCGCCAGGGCGGCCGGGTCGCGGGCCGAGAGGAAGACCACCGGCAGCTGGGTGAAGCGTTCGTCGTCGCGCAGCATGAGAACCAGCTCGGGGCCGGTGCATTCGGCCAGATAGTAGTCCACGAGCAGGACTTCCGGATCGAAGGCGGCGGCCCGTTCGAGGCCGGCTTCGGCGCCGTCGGCGACGGCGGCGTCAAGTCCGCCGGCCTGGAGCAGGGCGGCGTGGTAGTTGTTGGCCAGGGCGTCGTCACCGACGATGAGCACCCGCAGGGGGGCGGCCGCGGATGGCCGGTCCAGGCGTTCGAAGAGGGTCAGCAGGCGAACCGCATCCACCGGCTTGTCGATCAGGTGGGCGACGCCGGCGCGCCCCGCGGCCAGGCGCAGGGCGAAGCCGGGCCGGCTGGCCAGGGCGAAGGACCGGCCGACCAGGGGTGAAGCGGAAAGGGCCGCCAGAAGCGCCGCCGGGTCGGGGCCGTCGAGGCTGGCGATGAGCACGTCGCCCGCCGCCGGGTCGGCTTGCCGGTCCACCGCCGCCAAGGACTCGACCCGCTTGAGGATGAACCCGGTGGAGTCGACGACCGCCGCCACCTCGGCGGCTACGGCGTCGTCAGTTTCGAGGAGGAAGACCTTGCGGACCAGCGCCATCAGCGCTTGATTCCCGCCGCGATGAGGCGCAGCTGGCCGGCCAGGCGCTCGTCCCGGGCCAGGATATGGTCGGGGTCGATGTGGCGCTTGCGTTGCCGCGGGCGGCCCGGACCCGAGGTCAGGACGACGGTGACGGCGTCGCGGTTGGCACTGTCGGAAAGGCGCAGGGCGGCAACCAGGGCCTCGCCCTTGACGAGCCGGGTCTGGCCGGTGGTGACGATGAGCTCGAAGGGCTCGGTGAGCGCCCGGTGCAGTCCCATGTAGCCGTCGCTGGCGTGGACTACGGCAAAGCCTTCGGCGGCCAGTACTTCGCGGCACAGCAGCAAGGTCGCCCGCGAATCGCCGATCAGAAGCGCCCGCCGGGAGCCCGTCCCGATGCCCGCCTTGAGGGCGGCCAGACGGCCCTCGATACGCTGCAGGACATCGTCCCCTTCCCCGGCCGCGTCCGCCAGGAGGTCGATCAGCCCCAGGCAACGGTCGCGAAAACCCTGGTCCCGGGCTTTCTCCGGCGTGCTTTTGAGCAAATCCTCAAGGCTGTGGCAGATGGCGACGATGGCATGAAAGCCGAAGGTGGCGGCGTTGCCCTTAAGGTTGTGGACGGCCCGGTAGAGGCCGTTGAACCGGTCGTCGCCAGGGGACGCCAGCCAGGCGGCGAGCGACTGCTCGAGAAGAACCGAGCGCTCCGGCAGTTCGGCCTGAAAAAGCTGGCGGAAGGTTTCGTCGATGCGCTCGACGGAAAGGGGCGGTGCGTTCATGGCGTTCCGGAAAGCCGTGGAACCCCGATTATCGGCTTCCCTGTCTAGGCAAGCAATTCCGCCGCCGCCGCGGCCATCGCGGCGATGACCCTGTCGTTTTCGCCGACGGCCCCGGCCAGTTGCAGCTCGACCTCGGGAAAACGGCCCTGCAGGGTCGAGAGGATGGCGGGCAGGTCGCGCTTGAGATGCCCTCCCTGGGCGATGAACATGGGCAGGACGACGATACGCCCGACGCCCTCGCCGGCCAGGCGGGCGACGCAGGCGGGAAGATCGGGGGCCATCAGTTCGAGGAAGGCGAGTTCGACCCGGGTGCCGGGCCGGGCGGCGCCGATCGCCGCCTGCACCCGGCGCAGGGGTTCGGCCCACGCGGGATCGCGGGCGCCATGGGCGAAAAGGACGAGGGCTTGGCTCATGGCGGTGAGTCTAGCGCAAGAGGGCGACAAGCAGAACCAGATTGATGGCGAAGCAGACGGCGGCGACGATTTTCCACAGAAGCAGGGGGTTTTTCCGGGCCAGAGGCTGCCGGCCCGGGGCGGCCAGGGGCCGGCTGGCGCCCCGTTCCAGGGCGAGGAGGAATTCCTCGCCGGTTTCGAAGCGCTCCCCGCCTTCCCGCGCCACCGCCTTGAGCAGAATATTTTCCAGCCAGCCGGGGATTTCCGGCCGCCAGCGGGTGGGCCGGGCCGGCTCGCCGAAACGCGGAGTCTGAAAGGGTTCGATCTCGCCGTAGGGGTAGCGCCGGGTCAGCAGGTGATAAAGGCTGACACCGACGGCATAGAGGTCGAAACCCGGAGCGGGTGAAGCGCCGGCAAACAGTTCGGGGGCCATGAACGAGGGCGTACCGGCCGGCCCGGGCGTCCCACCGGGCTGGGTTTCGGCATGGCAGACGGCGACTCCGAGATCGAGGAGGCGCAGCGCCCCTGCCTCGCCGAGATGGATGTTGGCCGGCTTGATGTCGCGATGGACGATGTCGAGCCGGTGGAGGACCGCCACCGCCTTGAGAAGGGCCACCCCCAGGCGCACCACCTCGGCGACGGGAAAATGCTGGCCGGCATCGAGGCGTTCCTGCAGGGTGGCACCGAGATGCCAACTCATCAGATAGTAGAGGCAGCTCTTGTGCTCCCGGGGAACAACCTGGGGGAAAGCGGCAGAAACCACCCGCCGGGCCCGCCATTCTTCCATGAGCAGGGCGGCGGTGGCCGCCGCATCCCCGGCCAGTGCGGGTTGCAGGGTCTTGAGGACGAGGGCCTGGCCGGTACGGGCGTCGCGCACTTTGTAGACGAGGGTTTCCCGGGCGTCGTGAAGAAGCGCCTCGACCACCAGGCCGTCCACTTCGTGGCCTGGCTTCAAACGGGACGGCAGCGGCAGGCGGGCGTCGCTTTCCAGGCTGTCGCGCAGGTTGGGCGGCGGCAGGGCGAGGATATCGACGACCACCGCCGTGGCATTGTCGTCGCCCCCCTGGGCGAGGGCCAGGCTGGTGAGGGCGGCGGACGCCCCCTGGGGTTCGGGGTGGTCGAGCAGGACGTCGGCCAGCAGCGCCGCGGGCAACACCCCCCAGACGCCGTCGGAAACCAGCAGGAAGCGGTCGCCGAGGGCCAGTTCGCCGTCGGCGAAATCCATCAGCACCCGCGGGTCGAGGCCGATGGCGCGGGACAGGACGTTGTTGAGTTCGGGATGGTCCCAGGTGTGGTCGATGGTCAGGGCCAGCAGTTCCCCGTCCCGCAGCCGGTAGATGCGGCTGTCGCCGATGTGGCCCAGGTGGTAGCGCCGGCCGCGCAGGACCAGGGCGGAAAGGGTCGTCGCCATGCCGGCCAGGTCGGCGTTGCGGTTGGCCTCGGCGATGACCCAGCGGTTGAGCGCCGTGGTCACCGTTTCCAGAGCCCGGGGGATGCTCCAGGTATCGGGGGTCGCGTAGTAGTCGGCGAGAAGCCCGCGCACCGTGTATTCGGCCGCCTCGCGCCCACCCCGGTGGCCGCCGATGCCGTCGGCCACCGCCGCGAGAACGCCCTTGTTCTCGCGGTCGATGCCGTCCGGCGTGACGACCCCGCAGTAATCCTCGTTGCGTTCCCGGGGGCCGGTGAGAGAGGCGTAGCCGACGGCGACTTGTAAAGGCATGGCGTTATCCGGGATGGGGTTCTAATTCCAATTGGCTTTCAGACCGATCCTTTGTCCACTTCGCCTTGGAGTGCTCCAGCACGGTCTTCGGCTCGTTTTTTGGGTCTCGATTGGCAAGCGAATTGGTATAAATCGGCCGGCCGAGCAAGGCGGCCCCCCGCGGCCGGCCCGCCACAGGGGCGGGAGTGCGGCCTTGCCCGGTTCCTTGGCCCCTTGGCATCGAGACGCTCAGGATACGCCGATGACCCGGCTTCAGATTCGCGCCGCCGTCAGGTGGGCGGCGCCCCAGGTCGTACGCCAGCGGCTCTTGACCCCGGTCAGCCCGGCCAGCGCCAGGACGGCGAGGCCGGCGAAGACGAGAAAACCCAACTGGTAGCTGCCCGTCACCTGCTTGGCGTAACCCAGGCTGGAGGCCAGGTAGAAGCCCCCGACGCCGCCGGCCATGCCGACCAGGCCGGTCATGACGCCGATTTCCTTCTTGAAGCGCTGGGGCACCAGCTGGAAGACGGCACCGTTGCCCATGCCCAGGGCGAGCATGGCGCCGACGAAGACGGCGAGCGCCATCCAGGCTTCGGGCAGGCCGAAGCTGACGATGGCGAGGAAGATGGCGGCGAAGACGTACATCGCGGTCAGGGACTTGACGCCGCCGATGCGGTCGGCGACGTTGCCGCCGATGGGCCGCACCAGCGAGCCGGCGAAGACGCAGCCGGCGGTGAAGAAGCCCGCCGTCTTCGGATCCAGCCCGTACTGGGTGTTGAAGTAGATGACCAGGGACGAGGCCAGCCCGACGAAGCCGCCGAAGGTCACGGCGTAGAAGAACATGAACCACCAGGCATCCCGGTCGCGCAACACCTTGAGGTATTCGGCCACGGACTTGGGCGGCGGCGCGTCGGGGGCGTCCTTGGCCAGAACGACGAAGGCCGCCAGGGCGATGCTCAAGGGGATGAGCGCCAGGCCGAAGACGTTGACCCAGCCGAAGGCGGCGGCCAGACCGGGGGCGAAGAGCGCCGCCAGGGCGGTACCCGAGTTGCCGGCGCCAGCGATACCCATGGCCGTGCCCTGGTGTTCCGGAGGATACCAGCGCGAAGCCAGGGGCAAGGCGGCGGCGAAGGACGACCCGGCAACCCCGAGGAAGATCCCGAGACCGAGCAGTTCGCCGTAGGAATGGATGCCGGCCAGCCAGGCATAGGCCAGGGTGGCGATGACGATGACCTGGCCGATGATGGCCGCCTTCTTGGGAGAAAGGCGGTCCACCAGGACGCCCATGGCGAAGCGCAGCAGCGCCCCGGCGAGGACCGGGGTCGCCACCATGAGGCCCTTCTGCCCGTGGGAAAGGCCGAGATCCCGGGCGATCGATACCCCCAGGGGGCCGAGCAGAACCCAGACCATGAAGGCCAGATCGAAGTAGAGGAAGGCGGCGAACAGCGTCGGGGCGTGGCCGGCCTTGAGGAAGGACTGCTTGTCCATGATGGTCTCCCGGAGGACTCAGAACTGGAGGTACACGACGCCGTTTTCCACCTTGACCGGATGGCGGCGAGCGCAACCGACGTCCGGGGCCACGGCTTCGCCGCTTTCCAGGCGGAGTTTCCAGCCGTGCAGGGGGCAGGTCACCGCTTTGCCGTGGACGATGCCTTCGGACAACGGACCGCCCTTGTGGGGGCATTTGTTCTTGAGGGCGAAGACCTCGCCCTGGGTGCGAAAGAGGGCGATGTCGTCCTCCCCTTCCCCACCCGACCGCCGGCGGACGACGCGGGAACCGAGGCGGGGTATATCGTCGAGATTGCACACGGCTTGCCAGTCGCTCATGGTGTTCTCCTTAGGCTTCCAAGATTTCGAATTCGTGCTTCTGCTTGCCGGCGACGCGCTCGGCCCAGGGATCCCGGGCGTCCTTGAGGGCGTCGCGCAGGCGGGCATAGAGGGCCTTGCGTCCGTCTTCGTCCTCGACGATGCGGCCCTTGACGTAGTCGAGGCCGACCCGTCCGACGTAGTGGCAGGTGCGGTCGAGGTAGTGGCCCTCCTCGCGGTAGAGCTGGAGGAAGGCGCCGGCGTATTCGAGAACCTCGTCGTCGCTCCCGACCTTGACCAGGAACTGGGCGACCTCGGTCTTGATACCGCCATTGCCGGCGACATAGATCTCGTAGCCGGAATCAACACCGATCACGCCGACATCCTTGATCCCGGCCTCGGCGCAGTTGCGCGGGCAGCCCGAAACGGCGAGCTTGACCTTGTGGGGGGCGTACATGTCGAAGAGCATCTTCTCCAGCTTGACCCCCATGGCCATGGCCAATTGGGTGCCGAAGCGGCAGTGCTCGGCGCCAACGCAGGTCTTGACGGTGCGGATCGACTTGCCATAGGCGTGGCCGGATACCAACCCGGCCCGGTTGAGGTCGGCCCACATCCGGGGCAGGTCTTCCTTGTTCACGCCCAGGAGGTCGATCCGCTGGCCGCCGGTGACCTTGACCGTAGGCACCCGGTACTTTTCGGCGGCATCGGCGATGGCCCGCAGTTCCGCCGGCGTGGTGAGCCCGCCCCACAGCCGCGGCACCACCGAGAAGGTGCCGTCCTTCTGGATGTTGGCGTGCACCCGCTCGTTGATGAAACGCGACTGGGAGTCGTCCTTGGCGACGTGGGGCCAGGTCGAGATGAGGTAGTAATTGAGCGCCGGACGGCATTTGTCGCAGCCGTTGGGCGACTTCCATTCGAGGAAGGCCATGGTTTCCGGGATCGAGGTCAGGCCCTGCTCGCGGATGGCCTTGCGGACTTCGTCGTGGCTGTGGTCGGTGCAGGGACAGACCGGCTTCTTGACCGACGCCGCCGGCGTATAGGCGCCGCCGATGGTGGAAGCCAGGATCTGTTCCACCAGCCCGGCGCAGGAGCCGCAGGAAGACGCCGCCTTGGTGTGCTTCTTGACGTCGTCCAGGGTAAACAGCCCCTTTTCCTTGATGGCCCGGACGATGACCCCCTTGGTCACGCCGTTGCAGCCGCAGACCTCGGCGCTGTCGGCCATAAGGGCGGCCTTGTTCTGGCCCTGGTGGCCGGCGTCGCCGCCCGAGGTCTGGCCGAAGAGAAGGTGGTCGCGCAGCGGGTGGATGTCGCGGCCTTCCTTCAAGAGCTGGTAGTACCAGGCGCCGTCGGCGGTATCGCCATAGAGCACGCCGCCCACCAGCTTGTTGTCCTTGATGACCAGTTTCTTGTACACCCCGCCGGCCGGATCGTTGAGGACGATTTCCTCGCTCCCCTTGCCGCCCATGAAGTCGCCGGCGGAAAAGAGGTCGATGCCGGTGACCTTGAGCTTGGTCGAAGTCACCGAGCCGGTGTAGCGGCCGATGCCGAAATTGGCCAGGTGGTTGGCGGCCACCTTGGCCTGCTCGAAGAGCGGCGCCACCAGGCCGTAGGCGGTGCCGCGGTGGCTGACGCATTCGCCGACGGCGTAGATTTTGGGGTCGTAGGTCTGCATCGTGTCGTTGACCACGATGCCCCGCTGGCAGTAGATACCCGCCGCTTCGGCAAGACCGGTGTTGGGGCGGATGCCGGCGGCCATCACCACCAGGTCGGCGGGAATCTGCATGCCGTCCTTGAAACGCACCGCCGCGACGCGCCCCGATTCGCCCCGGGTCAGCGCTTCCGTCTGCTTTTCCAGAAGAAACTTGAGGCCCCGGTCTTCCAGGGACTTCTGCAGCATCTTGCCGGCCACCTCGTCCAACTGGCGCTCCAGGAGCCAGGGCGCCAGGTGCACCACGGTCACGTCCATGCCGCGCAGCTTCAGTCCGTTGGCCGCCTCCAGCCCGAGGAGGCCGCCGCCGATGACCACGGCGTGCTTGTGCCGACGGGCCGCCTCGATCATCTCGTCGGTGTCCTTGATGTCGCGGTAGCCGATGACACCGGGCAGGTCGTTGCCGGGAACCGGCAGGACGAAGGGGGTCGACCCGGTGGCCAGGAGGAGGCGATCGTAATCTTCCACCGTTCCGTCTTCGGCCACCACCTGGCGCCGGACCCGGTCGAGGCGAGCCACCTTCTTGCCGACATGGAGCCGGATGCCGTGGCCGGAGTACCAGTCGAGATCGTTGAGGACGATCTCCTGGACGGTCATTTCGCCGGCCAGCACCGGCGAGAGCAGGATGCGGTTGTAGTTGGGGTGGGGCTCGGCGCCGAAGATCGCGATTTCGTAATGATCCGGGGCGATCTTCAACAATTCCTCAACGGTGCGGACACCGGCCATGCCGTTGCCGACCATGACGAGACGGGGCTTTTTCATTTGGCGACTCCATCGATGCAAACGCCCGAAGGGCGGAACAAAATTCGTTCAGCGCATGACTTCGTTGCCACGACAAGCCTTGCGGCCCAGGCCACCGCCGTTGGCGGCCTTCGCTGTCGACGGTTGTATTGCAACCGCCGTGCCAGCAAGCTAACCGTTTGTTCGTCAAGGTATTTTTTTTCGGCACCCCGTGGTGCACCGCACCACGGGGGTGCATGGCGAACAAAGGCGGTGCGGTCAGAACCGTGGGCAGGCGGGCCGAGGCCGGTCGCTACCGCCCCGAGGCCGCGCCGGAAACGGGCCTGCGGCCCTTGCCCGGCCCTTGCCCGGCCCTGCCGGCGCGGGCGGGCAGGGCGGGAAGGGCTGATACCAATTCGCCGGCAAATCGAGACGCGAAAACAAGCCGAAAATAGTGCTGGAACACGGCAAGGCGAAGTCGACAACCGATCGGTTCGAAAGCGAATCGGTATGCAGACACCGGCGCAAACCGGCGGGCCAAAGCGCTTATCCCGGGGCTGGCCGGGTTAAGGCACGGCAAGACACTCTGCAGAAGGGGTACGGGGCCGGCGGTTATCTGCCGGCGTATTCCCGGAACCCGTCTCCGGCCCCGGGCGCCGGGGAGCCGCCGGGCCTCAGGCCGTCGCCACGGCCAGGCCGTTGCCTTCGACGGCGACGATGGCCTTGGCCTGGTTGAAGTCGTCGGCGTAGCCGCTGGCGTAGAGACAGCAGGCGAGCTGGTTGGCGATGGGTTGCGGCAGGGGGAGATGGTTGTCGAGGACGCGCCGGGTCCAGTTGGCGGTGGTCGCCGCGTCGGCGGCCTCGGGCAGGCTGGGCAGGGCTTTGAGGCTGTCGCGCTCGGCTTCGAAGAGGGTGTCGCAGGTGCCGTCGTGGATGTAGTCGAGGCGCGGGCGGCGTTTCGGATTGGCGAAGGGTTCGCCTTCGGTGCCCCGGAAGAGAAGCGCCCGGCCGCCGCCTTCGGCAAGCACCTGGCGCATCAGGTCGAGGAAAGCAGGGTGGGTGGCGGGGGCCATGACGACGCCTTCGCCGCGGAAGGGATCGAGCATCTTGACCAGGCTGTGGGCGCTGTTGCGCACGCCCAGGCGTCCCCGCAGGGCCAGGAGGTTGGCCAGCCCGGGGCAGAGGCCACCGATGGGCATGAAGGCCAGGCCGCGCTCGTCGAGGGCGGCCTGGGCCTGGGTGGCCGAGGCGCTGGGCATGATGCCGAGTTCGCGGAAGATGTGGCCGCTGGTGACCCGGCCGAAACCCTCCAGGGGGCCGTGGACCAGGACAGGGACGCCGAAGCGCTTGAGAAGAAGCGCCAGCAGCGGCGTCAGATTGGCTTCCTTGCGGGCGCCGTTGTAGCTCGGCAGGATGACCGGCCGGAAGCGGCCGTGGCGGGCCTCGAGGGCGTTGGTTCGTTCGTGGGTGGCGGCGAGGAAGCCGCCCATCTCGTCGGCGGATTCGCCCTTGACGCGCAGGCCGATGAGGATGGCGCCGAGTTCGAGGTCGGGAACGCCGCCGTCGAGCATGGCGGCGTAGAGCTGGGCCGCGTCTTCGCGGGAAAGGTCGCGGGAGCCTTCGGCGCCGCGGCCGATTTCCTTGATGAAGGGGGCGAAATTCATTGGGGTCTCCTCGGTGCCGGTGTCACGCCGCCTGGGCTTCGCCCGCGGCTTCTCGTGCAGCCAGTCGCTTGATGTCGGGAAGGCAGGAACCGCAATAGGTTCCGCATTTGAGTTTGTCTTGCATGGCGGTGAGTGTACTCCCGGCGTCGAGTTCCGCTTTGATCTGCGCAAGACTTACGTCGGCGCATTTGCAGACGATCTCCCGGGGCGCCACGCCGACCGGCGGCGTGGCGCTGGGGGCGAGGGCGTAGCGGATGAGGCTGGCGTCGAGTTCGTCTTCTGCCATGGCCTCCTTGAGCCAAGCCAGGGCCAGGCATTCGCCGGCGAGGCGGACGCCCAGCAGGCGGCCGTTTTCGGCAATGGCCTTCTTGGCGATGCCGCGCTTGGGATCGGCGAAGACGATGGCGCCGGCCTCGCCGTCGAGGCCGAAGAGGTGGTCGATGGCGGCCAGACTGCCGGCTTCCGGCAGCGGCCAGGTGGTGGCGGCGCGAAACACGACGAGGGGGCTGGATCGGCCGTAGAGGCCCAGGGCGGCGTAGGGAAAGGCATCGAGCAGGGGGCGGGCGCGTTCCTGCAGAGCCAGGGCGGCCTCGACGTCGGCGCAGCGGCGGACGACGGCGAGGGGATAGGGCAGATCGGCCTTTTCCACCTGCACGGCGGCGTGTTTGAGTTCGGGCTGGGCGGAAAGCGGGTCGCAGGCGGCGGGCATCAGGGCGTTGGCGCCGGGACTGCTCAAGAAGCGGCTGCCCCAGTGCATGGGCAGCCAGGCTCGGCCCCGCTTGAGGCCGGCCGTCTCGACGGCGGGCAGGAAGATTTCGCCGCGCCCGTTGACGACGCGCACGATGTCGCCGCTTTCCAGGCCGCGATGGCGCAGGTCGCAGGGGTGCATGGCGATGGTCGCCTGGTCGTCGAGGTTGAACAGCCGCGGCACCAGCCCGGTCCGGCTCATGCCGTGCCAGTGATCGCGCAGGCGGCCGGTGAGCAGGCTGATGGGGCGGGAGACGTCGGTCTGGTCGGCGCTGCCGCGATGGACGACGGGGACGAAACGAGCCCGGCCGTCGGCAGTGGCGAAGACCCCGTCGGCGTAGAGACGCTGGCGGCCGGCGCTGGCCCCCGCGGGATACGGCCATTGCTGCGGTCCGGCCTGGTCGAGGCGGTCGTAGGACAGGCCGGTGATGTCGAGATCGCGGCCGCGGGTGCTTTCCCGGTGTTCGGCGAAGATGGCGGCGGGTTCGGCGTAGGGAAAAAGCCGCCCGGCGCCGTCGTGGCCGAGGGCGACCCCCAGCCGGTGGGCGAAGTCCACGGCGATGCGCCAGTCGGGGCGGGCTTCACCGGGGGCCGGAATGGCGGCGCGGACGCGGGAGATGCGCCGTTCGGAATTGGTCACCGTACCGTCTTTTTCGCCCCAGGTGGTTGCCGGCAGCAGGAGATCGGCGTAGGCCGCCGTCTCGGTATTGCCCACGGCCTCCTGGAGGACGACGAATTCGGCGGCGTTGAGGGCAGCCCGCACTTCGCCTTGGTGGGGAAGCGAATGGGCGGGATTGGTGCAGGCGATCCACACGGCCTTGATTTCACCGCTGGCCAGGGCCTGGAACAACTCCACCGCCGGCCGGCCCGGCCGCGCCGGTACGAAGGGAACCCCCCAGAAGCGGGCCATTTCGGCGCGGTCGGCGGGATCGGCCAGATCCCGGTGGGCCGACAGGAGATTGGCCAGGCCACCGACCTCCCGCCCGCCCATGGCGTTGGGCTGGCCGGTGAGGGAAAACGGCCCAGCACCAGGCTTGCCGATCTGGCCGGTGGCGAGGTGCAGGTGGATCAGCGCGGCGTTGTTGTCGCTCCCCTGGACCGACTGGTTGAGGCCCTGGCAGTAGAGGGACAGGGGCGCCGCGGCGGTGCCGAACCAGCGGGCGGCCGTGACGATATCGGCGGCGGGCAGGCCGCATATCTCGGCGGCCGCGGCGGGGGTGAAAGCGCCGACGACGGCGGCCAGGTCCTCGAAGCCGCTGGTATGGGCGGCGATGTAGTCCCGATCCACCCGATTTTCGCCGAGCAGGACGTGCAACATCGCGTTGTACAACGCGATGTCGGTGCCGGGCCGCAGGGGCAGGTGAAGGTCGGCGATGGCGGCGGTTTCGCTGCGCCGGGGGTCGATGACGACGATCTTCAAATCCGGGTTCCTGGCCCGGGCGTCCTCGATGCGGCGAAAGACGATGGGGTGGGCGACGGCCGGGTTGGCGCCGGCGATCAGGATGAGGCTGGCGCAATCGAGGTCGGCATAGCAACAGGGTGGAGCGTCGGCACCGAGGGTCCGCTTGTAGCCGGCGACGGCCGAGGACATGCAGAGCCGCGAGTTGGTGTCGACGTTGTTGGTGCCGATCAGGCCCTTGGCCAGCTTGTTGAAGACGTAGTAGTCCTCACTCAGCAGTTGGCCGGAAAGGTAGAAGGCGACGGAATCCGGGCCGTGGGCGCGGATGATTTCGGCAAAACGGCCGGCGGCGTGGTCCAGGGCGTCGTTCCAGGGCAGTTGCCGGCCGGGTCGGCCGCGGGGAGTCCGCAGTTCCGGATAAAGCAGGCGTTGATCGGGGCGCGCCGTCAGGTGCAAGGTGGCGCCCTTGGTGCACAGCCGGCCGAAGTTGGCGGGGTGGTCCGGATCGCCGCGCACGCCGGTGATGCGGCCACCGTCGCTGGTGACGATGACGCCGCAGCCGACGCCGCAGTAACAGCAGGTAGTTGGGGTTTCTCGTGCCATGGCTTTTTCTCCACCCTGCTTTCAGCAACGGGCGTGCCATCACGACGAATCAATAACTTAGGGAAATATTTTCGGCCGCCGCCGCCTCCGGCGCACCAGCACGGTGCGCCGGAGGCGGCATCCGGCGCCTACTTGATGCGTTGCAGCTTGGGGCGCCCGCCGTCGGGGCGGGGCGATTCCGGCGGCTCGTCACCTTGCGGTGCCGGGCGGTCGAGGACGGGCACCGGTTCGTGCCCCGGCTGGGCGGGCAAGGCGCCGTCGGAACCGACTTCGAAGGCCATGCCGGCGCCGTTTTCCCGGGCGTAGATGGCGGCGACCTGCTCGATGGGCACCGAGAGCTCCCGGGCGACGCCGCCGAAACGGGCCTGGAACTCGACCAGTTCGTTGCCGATGGCGAGTTTGTTGGTGGCGTCGGGGCCGACGTTGAGGACGATCTGGCCGTCCCGCACGAATTCCCTGGGGACGCGGGTGCGCCCGTCGACGACAACGGCCAGGTAGGGCGTGAAGCCGTTGTCGCAGCACCATTCCCAGATGGCGCGCAGAAGGTAGGGTTTGGTGGACGGGAGATCCATCGCCTTACTTGCGCATGGCCTTTTCGGAAGGCGTCAGGGCATCGATGAAGCCCTGGCGGGTGAAGATGCGCTCGGCGTACTTCATGAGCGGCGCTGCGGCCTTGCCCAGGTCGATGTTGTAGTGGTCGAGACGCCAGAGGAGCGGCGCGATGGCCACGTCGAGCATGGAGAATTCGTCCCCCAGCATGAATTTCTGCTTGCTGAAGATGGGCACGATTTCGGTCAGGCGGGCGCGGATTTCCTGGCGGGCCTTGTCGGCAGCCTTGAGGTTCTTCTCGATCGGCTCGATATGGGCAAAGATTTCGCGCTCCATGCCGACCAGAAGCTGCCGGGCCCGGGCCCGCATGATGGGGTCGGCGGGCATGAGCTGCGGATGGGGAAAGCGCTCGTCGATATATTCATTGATGATGTTCGGCT
This sequence comes from Azonexaceae bacterium, assembly GCA_009469675.1. GTDB lineage: Bacteria > Pseudomonadota > Gammaproteobacteria > Burkholderiales > Rhodocyclaceae > SSSZ01. The sequence continues at coordinate 29,307 of SSSZ01000041.1, forward strand.
CGAAGAGGATGAGATCCCGTTCCACCAGCACCGGCACGCGGTTGTGCGGGTTGATGACGGCCAGATCCTCCGGCTTGTTGAACATGTCGACATCGATGACCTGGAAATCCATGCCCTTCTCGTAAAGGACGATGCGGCAGCGATGGGAAAAGGGGCAGGTGGTGCCCGAATAGAGGTTCATCATTGGCTTTAACCTTCAAAAAACGATTCGGCACCGGGAGCCGAAAAGGCGCCCGATGCCGCATTCCAATCCGGAAACGGATCAGTGAATGTCTTTCCAGTATTCCTTCTTCAGGGCGTAGGCCACGACGAAGAGCAGTGCCAGGAAAGCGATGACACCGTAACCCAGGGTCTTGCGGAATTCCTGCTGGGGCTCGGCCATCCAGACGAGGAAGCCGACCAGATCGGAAACCGCCTTGTCGTAGTCGGCCGGCGACAGCTTGCCGGGGACTTCGAGCTTCAGCTTGTGATCCTCACCCATCACCTGGGTGCCCTGCAGTTCCCACAGGATGTGCGGCATGCCGACGTTGTCGAACGCAACGTTGTTCCAGCCGGTCGGCCGCTTGTCATCCTTGTAGAAGGTGCGCAGGTAGGTGTAGAGCCAATCGGCACCGGAACCCATTTCCGAGGCCCGAGCCCGGGCGATCACGGTGAGGTCCGGAGGTGCGGCGCCGAACCAGGCCTTCTGCTCGTCGGTGCGGGCGGCCACCCGCATCAACTCGCCGATCTTGTCGGCCGTGAACATCAGGTTGTCCTTGACCTGTTGCTCGGAGAGGCCGAGTTCGGTCAGGTTCTTGTAGCGCATGTAGGACGCGCCGTGACAGTTCAGGCAGTAATTCACGAAAAGCTTGGCGCCATTTTGCAGCCCCGCCTTGTCGCTCACCGATCCCGGCCAGGTATCCAGGTGCACCCCGCCGCTGGCAAACGCCATGAGTGGCGCAAAAAGCAATGCCGTCAGGAATTTTTTCATTTTCTCGATCCTCATTTCATCGTCACGCGATCGGGCACGGCCTTGAATTTGTCCATGCGGGACCACCAAGGCATAGCCAGGAAGAAGCCGAAGTAGAACAGCGTGCACACCTGGGAAATCTTCTCGCCCCAGAAGGACGGGGGTTGGGTTCCGAGGTAGCCGAGGATGAAGAAGCAGATCACGAAAATGGTGAGCATGGTCTTGTAGATCGGGCCGCGGTAGCGGATCGACTTGACCGGGCTGCGGTCGAGCCAGGGCAAGAAGGCGAAGATCACAACCGAGGCGCCCATGCCGACCACACCCCAGAACTTGGCTTCGAGGCCGAAGAAGTTCCAGACCATGGCGCGCAGCACCGAGTAGTAGGGCGTGAAGTACCAGACCGGGGCGATGTGGGGCGGTGTCTTGAGCGGGTCGGCCGGGAAGAAGTTGTTGTATTCCAGGAAGTAGCCGCCGCCCTCGGGGGCGAAGAACATCACTGCCGAGAAGACGATGAGGAAGACCACCACGCCGACGATGTCCTTCACCGTGTAGTACGGATGGAAGGGGATGCCGTCGCGGGGAATGCCGTTCTCGTCCTTGTTCGCCTTGATCTCGACGCCATCCGGGTTGTTGGAGCCGGTTTCATGCAGCGCCAGGACGTGGGCGGCGACGAGACCGAGCAGCACCAGCGGGAAGGCGATGACGTGGAAGGCGAAGAAGCGGTTCAAGGTGGCGTCGCCGACCACGAAGTCGCCGCGGATGATGATCGACAGATCCTGACCGACCAAGGGAATGGCCGAGAACAGGTTGACGATGACCTGGGCGCCCCAGAAGGACATCTGGCCCCAGGGCAGCAGGTAGCCGAAGAAGGCTTCGCCCATCAGGCAGAGGAAGATGCCGACGCCGAACAGCCAGGTCAATTCACGGGGCTTGCGGTAGGAACCGTAGAGCAGGCCGCGGAAAATGTGCAGGTAGACGACGATGAAGAAGGCCGACGCACCGGTCGAATGCATATAGCGGATGAGCCAGCCGCCCGGCACGTCGCGCATGATGTACTCGACGCTGGCGAAGGCCACCGGCACGCCGTTGGCGTTGAGCGCTGCATCCGGCTTGTAGTGCATGACCAGGAAGATGCCGGTGACGATCTGGATGACCAGCACGAGCAGGGCCAGGGAGCCGAAGAAGTACCAGAAATTGAAATTCTTGGGGGCGTAGTATTCCGAGAGGTGGCCCTTCCACATGGAAGTCGCCGGGAAGCGGGCATCGACCCACTCCAGCAGATTGCCGCCCAGGGAACCGTCGGATTTGTATTTTTCGAAATTGCCAGCAGCCATTTCTTATGCTCCCTTCTTGTCTTCGCCGATCAGGATACGGGTATCGGTGAGATACACGTGCGGCGGGACTTCGAGGTTGTCCGGAGCCGGCTTGTTCTTATAGACGCGGCCGGCGAAGTCGAAGGTGGAACCGTGGCAGGGGCAGAGGAAGCCGCCCATCCAGTCGCCGCCCATGCCCTCTTCCGCGCCCTTTTTGAACTTGGAGGAGGGGGAACAGCCGAGGTGGGTACAGATGCCGACCACCACCATGATCTCCGGTTTGATCGAGCGGGTGTCGTTCTTGCAGTACTCGGGCTGCATCTTTTTGTCGGACTTGGGATCGGCGACGGCGTCGGCAAGCTTGGGCAGCGTTTCCAGCATGTCCTTGTTGCGATTGATGATCCACACCGGTTTGCCGCGCCATTCGACGGTCATCATCTGGCCCGGTTCGAGCTTGCTGATGTCGACCTCGACCGGTGCGCCGGCCGCCTTGGCACGTTCTGACGGCAACAGGCTGGACACGAACGGAACGAGCGCCGCAACAGCTCCGGCCCCGCCCACGGCCGCGGTGGCGACGACGAGACGCCGTCTTCCGCAGTCCATTTTTCCTTCATTGCTCATATGGCAGACCCCTAAACGGATTAAGTAGTTGGGATTGAATCAAACTTATAATTATACGCGAAGCGGCGACCCGATAGAAGCCGCCCCGCCGTTCTCCTCATGTCTGACAAACGCGCCGCTCGCGCAGGGCTTGCGCTAGCGTACCACTATCGACGTACTCCAGTTCGCCGCCCACCGGCACGCCCCGGGCGATGCGGGTGACGCTCACGCCCGAAGGCTTCAAGAGGGCCGTGATGTAGTGCGCGGTGGCCTCGCCCTCGTTGGTGAAATTGGTCGCCAGGACCACTTCCTTGACCACCCCATCCTGCGCCCTCGCCAGCAGGCGCTCCAGACCGAGCTCCCGCGGGCCGCAGCCGTCGAGGGGCGATATCCGCCCCATCAACACGTAGTAGAGACCCTGGAAGGCGTGGGTCTGTTCCATCATGTTCATGTCGACCGGGCTTTCGACCACGCAGAGCACCGTGGGATCACGCCGCGGCGAGGCGCAGCGCTCGCAGATTTCGCTTTCGGCAAAGTTGTTGCAGCGCTGGCAGTGCTGCAAAGCCTGCAGGGCCCGCCCCACAGCCTCGCCCAGCCGGGCGGCCCCCGAACGATCGTGCTGAAGCAGGTGGTAGGCCATGCGCTGGGCCGATTTGGGGCCGACCCCGGGCAGACAGCGCAGGGCCTCGATGAGCGCTTCCAGGCTCGTCGGAGTCGACACTTGGCTCAGAAGGGCAGCTTGAATCCGGGGGGAAGGTTCAGTCCGGCGGTAAAGCCGGCCATTTTTTCCTGGGACAGCGCCTCGCCCCGGCGGACGGCGTCGTTGAGCGCGGCGGCGACGAGGTCTTCGAGCATTTCCCGGTCGTCCATCACCGAGGGATCGATGCTGACCCGCCGCACGGCATGGGCGCAGGTCATCACCACCTTGACCATGCCGGCGCCGGCCTGGCCTTCGACTTCGGTCTGGGCCAGCTGCTCCTGCGCCTTTTTCATGTTTTCCTGCATCATCTGGGCCTGTTTCATCAGCCCAGCGATTCCACCTTTCATCATGTCACTTCTCCGTCAGATGAGGGGTTTGATTGAAGATTCGATCAGCGCGGCATCGAAGGTTTCGATGACGTCGCGAACAAAGGGATCCTGTTCGATGGCGGCAATGGCGCGCTCGTGTTTTTCCTGGCGCTCGCGCTGCGCCGTGGCGGCCGGAGTCGCCGACTCGATTGCGGCGAGTTCGATACGCAAGGCCAGCGGCCGGCCGACCAGCTCGGCCAGGGCCTGCTGCAGCTTGTCCTGGGCCGGCTTCATCAGCAGATGCCGATGGGCAGGCCCCAGTCGGAGCAGGCAGCTCCCTTCGGCCAGCTCCCGCAGTTCGCAGTGCTGCGCCAGTTCCCGCGCCATGCCGGTCAACTGCAGGCGCTCCACCAGGGCGTGCCAGTTGTCGGGAAGGGCCGGCGTCGCCGCCAGGGCGGCCTGGGCCGAGTTTTCGCCAAGCGGTTCGCAGGGGGAAGAAGGGGGCGGGAGACTGGGCCGGGGGGCCGGCGGCGGCGTACGCCGGGTCGCCTGGGCCACCGCTTCGATCTGTTCCCGCGGCGTTTCCGGACGGAAGGCGTGGAGGCGCAGCAGGGTCATGGCAAAGCCCGCGTATTCGTCAGGCGCCAGAGGCATTTCCTGCCGCCCGTGGAGGACGATCTGGTACGCGAGTTGCACGAATTCAGGCGACAGCTCGGCGGCAAGCGCCAGCAGGCGGGGGCGCTCCGGTTCGTCGTCGGCCAGGGCCGACGGCGCGCATTGGGCGATCTGGAGACGCGTCAGCAGCCCCCCCAGTTCCTGCAATGCGGCGCCAAAAGAAAGACTGCGCAAGGCCATGTCGTCGGCGATGCGCATCAGCCCGGCGGCATCGCCGTCACGCATGGCTTCGAGGACGAGCAACAAGTAGTCGAGGTCCACCGTCCCCAGCATTTCCCGCACCTGGCTCTCCTCCACCGCGCCCGCGCCGTGGGCGATGGCCTGGTCGAGCAAGGACAGCGCATCGCGCATGCTGCCAGCCGCCGAACGGGCGATCAACTGGATCGCCGGAGCATCGTGCCGCACACCCTCCGCTTCGAGAATCCGCGCCAGGTGTCCCGAAATCGCCTGGGGCGGCATCTGTTTCAAGTTGAACTGCAGGCAGCGGGACAGGACGGTCACCGGGATCTTCTGCGGGTCGGTGGTGGCAAGAATGAATTTGACGTGGTCCGGCGGCTCCTCCAACGTCTTCAACATGGCGTTGAAAGCCGAGTTGGAAAGCATATGGACTTCGTCGATGACATAGACCTTGAAGCGGCCCCGGGTCGGCGCGTAGACGGCGTTTTCGAGAAGCTGACGCATCTCGTCGACCTTGGTGTTGGTCGCCGCGTCGACCTCGAGAAGATCGACGAAACGCCCGGCGTCGATTTCCTGGCACGCCGAACAGACGCCGCAGGGCGTCGGCGTAACGCCGGTCTCGCAGTTCAGCGACTTGGCGAGAATGCGGGCCAGGGTCGTCTTCCCGACGCCACGGGTGCCGGTGAACAGGTAGGCGTGATGGAGGCGTTTTTCGGAAAGCGCATGGGTCAGCGCCCGTACGACATGCTCCTGTCCGACCAGGGTAGCGAAATTGCGCGGCCGCCACTTGCGGGCGAGAACCTGATAACTCATGGCCCCCTGATCAAAACAGAAATAGCACAAGAAAAGGAAATGGCGAGCCTAACCCCCGGCACTTGCAGTCAATGGCTGTGGCTGCTTCCTTCCGGACCTGACCAGGTTCACCACCCTGCAATGCGGGGAGACCCGCCGCCGGGGATTCTAACACAGCGAAACCCGGGCCGCTGAAAAAGCGAAACCCCCATTAGCATCGGCTAACAGGGGTTTCTGGATAGGAGCCTGGCGATGACCTACTTTCTCACACGGGGTGTGCAATATCATCGGCGCGGTTTCGTTTCACGGTCCTGTTCGGGAAGGGAAGGGGTGGGTCCGAAACGCTATGGTCGCCAAGCGTAACTTGTGTGTTTGTCGC
>SSSZ01000042.1 GCA_009469675.1 Azonexaceae bacterium
AAGTAGGGCTCGACCGTGCGGCGTTAATCGGGCATTTTTATGGATGTTCATTCGGGGCCTCGGAGGCTTGTATGGTTGGTGCCTCCAATTCTCCGGGGAGACACCCCGAGTGAACAACCTACAGAGAGATCACATCTAGCCGCCCGATTTGAGGATGCCGGCGCGGATGGCGCGCACCAATCCGTCGGCGCCGGCTTCGCAGAGATCGAGCACGCGCTCGAAGCCCGCCAGGTTGCCGTAGTAAGGATCGGGAACCTCCAGGGTCTCCCCGCCGGCAAAATCCAAGAACAACCGCACCCGCTCGATCGCATCGGCCGGGCCACGGCGCTCGAGGCTGGCAAGATTGTCCCGATCCATGGCCAGGAGCAAATCGAACCGCTGGAAGTCCTCGTCGACCACTTTTCTCGCCCGCAGCCGGGAAAGATCGTAACCCCGCTTGGCAGCCACTTGCCGGGCCCGTTCGTCGGGCGGCTCACCGGCATGGTAGCCGTGGGTTCCCGCCGAATCGACCACGACGTCACCGGCCAGGCCGGCCCGCGCCAGGGCGACACGAGTCACCTCTTCAGCCATCGGCGAGCGGCAGATGTTGCCCATGCAAACCATCAGAATGCGGAGCATGCGGACTCCAAAAAAAACGCTACGCCAACCGGCGCCCCATCCGCCCCGGCCCACCGCCCGGAACACTGCCTGTTCCCGACTCGGAAGCTGGAAGGACCGGAGAGCGCCAGCCGCCGGGGATGGGTGGTGATCGGCCACCAATGAAAAAAGCCTGACATATTCAGGCTTTTAGACGAGTGGTCGGAGTGACATGATTCGAACATGCGACCCCTGCGTCCCGAACGCAGTGCTCTACCAGGCTGAGCTACACTCCGACAAGCCCCGAGAAGATCAGTGATTCCTCTCAACGGCAAAGAGCGTCAATTGTAGCAGAGCTTCGCGATAATTTGAATGCCCGACGCACTCCAGGGCGCCCCTGGCGAGCTCGGCCTCTTCCCGAGCCCGCAGTCGTGCGTGTTCCAGTGCGCCGGTGGCGCGAATCGCTTCAAGCACCGCGGGGAAATCCTCGCGCCCGCCGTTCTCGATGGCCCGCCGAACGCAGGCCGATTGTTCCGGCGTACCGTGCTGCAGGACGTAGATCAAGGGCAGGGTCGGCTTGCCTTCCGCCAGGTCGTCGCCGAGATGTTTACCGGTGTCGGCCTCCTGGCCGGAGTAGTCGAGCACGTCGTCGACCAGTTGAAACGCCGTTCCCAGGTGCATGCCGTAGTCGGCAAGCGCCGCTTCCACCTCGCCCGACGAACCCCCGATGATGGCCCCCAACTGCGCCGCCGCCTCGAAGAGCTTGGCCGTCTTGTAGCGGATAACCTGAAGATAGCGGGCTTCGTCCACGTCGGCATCGTGGCAGTTCATCAACTGGAGAACCTCGCCTTCGGCGATGACGTTGGTGGCGTCGGACAGAACGCGCATGACCCGCATGTCGTCGACTTCCACCATCATCTGGAAGGCCCGGGAGTAGAGGAAATCGCCCACCAGGACGCTGGCGGCGTTGCCGAACATGGCGTTGGCCGTATCGCGGCCGCGGCGCAGCTCGGATTCGTCGACCACGTCGTCGTGCAGGAGGGTAGCCGTGTGGATGAATTCGACCACCGCCGCAAGTTCATGGTGATGGCGCCCCTGGTAGCCCATAGCACCGGCGGCGAGAAGAACCAGGGCGGGACGCAGGCGCTTGCCGCCGCTGCTGATGATGTATTCGGCCACCTGCCGGACCAGCACCACATCGGAATGAAGACGGGCACGAATGACCGCATCGACGGCCTTCATGTCAGGCCCGATCAAGGCATAAAGCTGGTCCAGAGTCACGGCAGATTGGCTGAAGGTGAAGCGCGAGATGTTAGGCGGCATGGGGTGTAGCGTCAAGGTAAACCGGCCAGGCGCTTCTTATTGGTGCCGCCTTTGGGCTAAACTTCAACGATCGGTATCAGGCCCAGGGAGAACAATATGGATGTGCGGACTATCATCGCACCGACGATCCACGACCGCGATGCGCTGGAGGAATTCGCCGACGTGTTGAGCGATCGGGCACCCCAGATCGAGCGCGATGTGACGCGCCTGCGGAAGGCGCCCGAGGATAGCGAACTGATCGCCGGGCTGTTCCGCGCCATCCACAACATCAAGGGCGACGCCGCCCTCTGCAAATTCGACCTGGCGGTCGCCATCGCCCACCCCATCGAGTCCCTGCTCTCGCGCTTTCGCGAGGGCGAAATCGGCTTTTCCGAACTGCTCGCCGAATGCGTCCTGCTCGCCATCGACCGCCTGGAACTGGCGACCGACGGATTGCTCGGCGGCAAAGCCCTGGACAACCTGCGCCTGCTGCCCCTGGTCAACGGCCTGGACCGCCTCGCCATCGCCAAGGAAGACGAGATCGATGGGCTTTGCCGTGATCTGATCGAAGCCGTCACCGGTTTTCCGCCCGTCATCGCCACGCTGTCGTCCAAGGCCCCCAAGACCAAGGCGCCTCCGGCCGATCAGCAGGCCGCCCCGGCCGACCTGCAGTTTTTCCGTTCCCTGGCCCTGCAGTTCGAGAGCCGCTCGCCCCTCTTCAAGGGCCGCACCATGCGGGTACTGCGGCTCGCCCTGGAAACCAACAAGACCGCCGGTTCGCCGGTGGATGCCGTACAGCTTGAGGCGGCCGTCTACCTCCACGACATCGGCATGATGTTGCTGCCGGAATCGACCTGGCTCAAGGTCGGCCGCATGACCGACGAAGACCGCGCCGCTTTGCGCAACCATCCGGGCTACGCCGCCGGCTTGCTGCAGCGCATCCCGGGGTGGCAGGCGGCTGCCGAAATGGTGGCCCAGCACCACGAGGCCCCCGACGGCGGCGGTTACCCCAACCAGCTGGTCGGCCCGCAAATCTGCACCGGGGCGAAAATCCTCTCCATCGTCGACGCCTTCGAAGCGGTGATGCTCAAACACATCCATCGCGGCAAGAACCGCTCGGTGCTCCGCGCCATCGCCGAGGTCAATGCCTGCGACAACCAGTTCGCCCCCGAGTGGATCGCACCCTTCAACGCGGTCATCCGCAAGACCATCGAAGCTTGATGGCCGCTGATCTCGGGCGCCGGTTCGGCGGCGTCGCCCGTCTCTACGGGGCGGCCGGCGCAGCCCGGCTGGCGGACGCCCATGTCGCCGTCGTCGGCATCGGCGGGGTGGGTTCCTGGGCGGCCGAAGCGCTGGCCCGCACCGGCGTCGGCGCCATCACCCTGATCGACCTCGACATGGTGGCGGAATCCAACACCAATCGGCAGATTCAAGCCCTCGGCGAAGTCTACGGGCAGGCCAAGGTCGACGCCATGGCCGAACGCATCCGGGCGATCAATCCCTGGTGCGCGGTGACCCCCATCGAGGATTTCGTCACCCCGGAAAACGTCGCTGCGCTGCTCCATGGGGGCCATGCGGCGGTAATCGACGCCATCGACCAGGTCCGCGCCAAAGCAGCGATGATCGCGCATTGCCGGGACCAATCGATTCCTATCGTGACGGCAGGGGCCGCCGGCGGGCAGATCGATCCCACCCAGATCGCCGCCGCCGATCTGGCGCGGACGACCCAGGATCCGCTGCTCGCCAGGCTGCGCTCGGTGCTGCGCCGGGACTACGGCTTTCCCCGCGACGGCAAGAAGAAATTCGGCGTCACGGCGGTGTTTTCCACCGAGGCCCTGCGCTATCCGGCGGCCGATGCCAGCTGCGACCCGGGGAACGGCCCGGCCGGTCTCAACTGCGCCGGTTTCGGCTCATCGGTCTGCGTCACCGCCGCTTTCGGCCTGGCGGTGGCCGCCCAGGTCATCAACCGGATCGCCCACCCATGAGTAACCCCCGCAAACTGCGTTCGCGCAAGGCCGGCCTGCCGCCGGGCTCCCTCGTGCACATCGGAGAAATCAAGACGGCCCGCCCGTCGATCACGGTCATCGATTTCGGGCCGGACAAGCTGCACGAGGCGACGCTCGCCGAGATCAGCGAATTGCGGGACTACCACCGGCAAAACGACGTGCTCTGGATCAATCTCTACGGCGTGCACGAACCCCATATCCTGGCCGCGGTGGGCGAAATGTTCGGCCTCCATCCTCTGGTCCTGGAAGACATTCTCAATACGGACCAGCGCCAGAAGGTCGACCGCTACGACAACTACCTCTATGTCGTGCTGCATCGCTACATGCTGGCGGCCGGCGCCCTCGATCTGGCCCAGGACCAGATCAGCGTCGTGGTCGGCCGCAACCTCGTCCTGACCTTTCAGGAGAGGCAATCCAAGACCTTCGAGCCGGTCCGCCAGCGCCTGCGGGCCGAGCACAGCAAGCTGCGGCGCGGCGCCGCCGACAGCCTGGCTTATTCGCTGATCGACTCGGTGGTGGATAGCTATTTCGGCGTGATCGAGCAGCTCAACGAACGGGCCGAAGTCCTGGAGGAGGAAATTCTCGGCAAGCCCCGTCCGGCCGCGCTGGAAGGCATCCACGAACTGAAGCGCTGCGTCTCCCGACTGCGCCGCAACCTCTATCCCCTACGGGAGGTGGTGGGTTCCCTCTACCGCGACGCCGGCGATTTCTTCACCACGGAAATCCAGCTCTATTTGCGCGATGTCTACGACCACGCCGTGCATATCCTCGAGTCGCTGGAAGACCTTCGGGATCTAGCCACGGGGTTACTCGACGTCTATCTGTCCACGGTCAGCCACCGGGTCAATCTCGAATTGCGCACCCTCACGGTGGTGGCCACCATCTTCATGCCGGCCACCCTTCTGGCGGGTATCTTTGGCATGAACTTCAAGGTCATGCCCTGGCTCGACCAACCCGCCGGATTCTCCTACGTCCTTGGGCTGATGGGCGCCATCGCGGTTTTTATGCTCGCTCTCTTCTGGCGACGACGCTTCGTTTAGGGCCGGCGGCCGTCGAGCCATACCTCGAGGCCCTGGGCGTTGAGTTCGAGGTCGGTTTCCCACAGGTCGAGGATCCGGCTCTCAGGCAGGGAACAGCCATGGCGGCGCAACTCGTCGAGCAAATACCGAGTGAGGCCCGCCTTCAGCCGCTGGTGGCGCTCGTCGCCGGATAGAGAGGCTACGCCCAGAGCAAGTTTCTCGTGAACGGCCAAATGGCCCAGTAGCGCTTCGCCCATCGCCTGGACTCCGCCGACCCGGCCGTAGTGCGTGAGATACATCGCTTCCGGCCGGCGCTCCAGGAGCCTGGCAATCGACTGGCGCATGGCCTCGGGTTCGAACTGGCTGGGCGTGGTGGTGGGAAATATGAACGGGCGATCGCCGACATCCATCTCGCGGTAGGACAAGCCGAAGAGGTCGCCGGTAAAGATGCCGCCGGTTCGATCGTCGACGATGCAGATGTGGTGCCGGGCATGCCCGGGGGTGTCGAGGCAGGTCAACCGGCGACCGGCCAGGGAAAGCTTCGTCCCATCGACTGCTTCAACGATGCGGGCCGCGGGAACGGGAACGATGTCGCCGTACACCCGGCGCACGTAGTCCGCACCATACACCGCGCTGACGCCGGCGATTAACTTGCTCGGCTCGGCCATGTGCCGGGCGCCCCGCGGATGGACCACGAGTTGGGCGGCAGGGAACGCCTGCATCATGGTCCCTGCCCCGCCGGCATGATCCAGGTGGATATGGGTGAGGATGACGTAATCCACCGCATCGGAACCCAAGCCGATTCGTTCAAGAGCAGCCCGCGTGTTGGCCAGCGAATCGTTGGTACCCGTGTCGACCAGGGCCACCCGGCCGTTCTCGACGACCATGTGGATGGCGGCAAGGATCGGCCGCAGGTAGCCGGCATCGAAGGCGTAGATACCGTTTCCGTAATCTCTGAAATCAAACATTCCTACTCTCCAGGTTGGCGCGGGCGGATTATACTTGCACGCCCCGGAATTAGGCCCGACTGCCATGAGCCATTTTCTTGCCGACGACGGTGAAAAGATCCACCTGAAAATCACCGGCGACGGCCCGCCCGTCGTCATGCTCCACGGCTGGACCGCCAGCCACCAGGAGTGGTTTCCCTTTCTCGCCGAATTGACGCCGCGGCACCGCGTGTTCCGCTGGGACGCCCGTGGCCACGGCGGCCATGCCCTGAGTCGCCCGGCCCAGCCGACGGCCGAACGGATGGCCCGCGACCTGGCCAACCTGATCGCTGCCTATCGCCTGGAGAAGATCGTCGCCGTCGGCCATTCGATGGGCGCCCTGACCCTCTGGCAATACATCCGCGACTACGGCACCGGGCATCTGGCCAAGGTCTGCTTCATTGACCAGTCGCCCAAGCTGCTCACCGATCCGGCGTGGGAGCACGGCATCTACGGCGACTTCGACGCCGCCAAAGCGAGCCAGTTGCTGCACCATCTCGAGGAGGATTTTGCCGAAGGGGTGCTCAAGCTTTCGGCCTTCGGCCTCAACCACCGGGCGCGGCAGAAATATCTGGAAAACGCCAAGGGCTGGGAGCGTTCCCGGGCCGCCCTCCGGGCGCAGGCACCGGAGCCCTTGATCGCCTGTTGGCGTAGCCTGACGGCGGCGGATTACCGCGACGTTCTCGGTCGCATCGATGTCCCGGCGATGCTCGTCTATGGCGGGGAAAGCAACTTCTACCGGAGCGAAACCGCCCGCTACGTGGCCGATCGGATTCCCAACGCCCTGCTCCATATCTACGAAGGCACCGATCATTCCCCCCATCAGTGGCAGCGCGAACGCTTCGTTCGCGACCTGCTCGACTTCATCGATGCTTAGCGAAACTCCGGCTTGAGCCGATCAAGGTAGCGTTTGCGGAATTTCGCCAGCTTCGGGCCGACCACGAAGGCGCAATACCCCTGCCCGGGATTGCGGCGGAAATACTGCTGGTGATACGCCTCGGCGGGGTAAAACACCGGCAGCGGCGCGATTTGGGTGACGACCGGCGCGCCCCACAGCCCCTGGGCGGACAACTCGGCGATTACTGCCCGGGCAGTGGTTTCCTGGCCCGGCGAATGGGTGAAGATGACCGAGCGGTACTGGGTTCCCAGGTCGTTACCCTGGCGGTTCAAGGTAGTCGGATCGTGGATGGCGAAGAAGACCTCGAGAAGCGTCCGGTAATCGATCAGGTTGGCGTCGAAACTGATCTGAACCACCTCGGCGTGGCCGGTCCGGCCGTCGCAAACCTGTTGATAGCTCGGTTTATCGACGTGGCCGCCGCAGTAGCCTGAAACGACGCCACTGACGCCCTCAAGGCCCTCAAACACCGCCTCCAGACACCAAAAGCACCCGCCGCCGAAGGTCGCCTGCTCCATGGTCTTCGCTCCTTTCAAGAGCCTGAGGCCGCACCATCGGGAAATAGTTCGCGATAAAGCGCATGGCTGGCGAAGGCCATTACCGGAAACACCACCAGGAACAAGGGCAGAATCAGGATCGACCCGATTACCGCCACGGCCAGCAGGAGCGCCCAGCCGATGGCCACGAAGAAATTGGCGAATACCGCTTTGACACTGGTGATGATGGCGGGCACCAGGCCCGCCCGGCGGTAATAAAGCAAAGGCACGGTGAAAGCCGTGGTGGCAAAGATAATAAACGCCAGCACCGACCCCATGACCGAACTCCAAACGACAAAACTGACGACGCTCTGGTCGGCCGGAAGCAACTTGGCGATAGGAGTCGGCAGACTTCCCACCATGAATCCGTAAAGTGTGGCCGCATCGGTAATCCAGATCAAATAAAAAAGCATGGAGACCGCTGCCACCGCCCAAAGCTCCCTCGGAGATGAACGAAACCCGGAAAGAGTATCCCCCATGCGGGGGGAACCGTTGGCAAGCGCGATGTCGGCCACGCGAAAATAGCCGACCAGGAGAATCGGCCCGACGAGCATGAAGCCACCAGCCAAAGGCAGTGCCATCGGCGCCGTCCCCAGGTGTTCGACGGTAAATATGGTAATCAGGCCAAAAATCGCAAAAATCATGGCGTAGGTCACGCTCACCGAGCGCGTGGCGCAAAATAGATCCCAACCCACGTTTAGGGCACGACTGACGGCCCCCGGGCCGAAAGTCGATGTTACGAGTGCGGCTTGTTTCATGATTTTTCTGCCTATGCCAAGACCTTCGATTTTAGCCGCTTCATGCAGTCTGGTGGAACCCGCCCATCAAAGCACAAAGCCCCTCGCTGCGACGGCAGGAGGGGCTTTGCTTTATAGGAGCCTGGCGATGACCTACTTTCTCACACGGGGTGTGCAATATCATCGGCGCGGTTTCGTTTCACGGTCCTGTTCGGGAAGGGAAGGGGTGGGTCCGAAACGCTATGGTCGCCAAGCGTAACTTGTGTGTTTGTCGC
>SSSZ01000043.1 GCA_009469675.1 Azonexaceae bacterium
CCCGCACCGTGGGCAGGATGATTTCGCGCATCGCCTTGGCGTGGATTTCCGGCGTCACCACCGGGGCCGGGGAGTAGGCGCCCATGCCGCCGGTGTTGGGGCCGGTGTCGCCGTCGAAGATGCGCTTGTGGTCCTGGCTGGAGGCCAGCGCCAGGACGTTCTTGCCATCGACCATGACGATGAAGCTGGCTTCCTCGCCGTCGAGGAATTCTTCGATGACGACGCGGGCCCCGGCCTCGCCGAGTTGGTTGCCGGCCAGCATGTGATCCACCGCGGCGTGGGCTTCGGCCAGGGTCATGGCGACGACGACGCCCTTGCCGGCGGCCAGGCCGTCGGCCTTGACGACGATGGGGGCGCCTTGCTGGTCGATGTAGGCGTGGGCGGCGGCGGCATCGGAGAAGGTCGCGAAGGCGGCGGTCGGGATGCCGTGGCGGGCCATGAAGCGCTTGGCGAAATCCTTGGACGATTCGAGCTGGGCGGCTTCCTGGGTGGGGCCGAAGATCTTCAGGCCGCGGGCGCGGAAGACATCGACGACGCCGGCTGCCAAGGGCGCCTCGGGGCCGACCACAGTGAGGTGGATTTTTTCCCTTTCGGCAAAATCGGCCAGGGCCGCCGGATCGGTGATATTGACGTTCTGCAGCTCGTGCTCCCGGGCCGTGCCGGCGTTGCCGGGGGCGACGAAGACTTTCTGCAGGCCGGGAGCCTGGGCGAGGCGCCAGGCAATGGCGTGCTCGCGGCCGCCGGAACCGATGACGAGGAGTTTCATGGGGCTGTTTCCTGGTTATTCCTTGGGCGCCATTTCGTCGACCGGGCGCCCGTGACGCGAAGATGAGCCGCAGACGGTGCGATGAGCACGGCAGGGCGATGTCGACAAAGTCACGGGCGCGCCGGGAACGAAATCAATGGCGGAAGTGGCGGGCGCCGGTGAAGACCATGGCGATGCCGTGCTCGTCGGCCGCCGCGATGACTTCCTCGTCGCGCATCGAGCCGCCCGGCTGGATGACCGCCGCGGCGCCGGCTTCGGCCAGGACGTCAAGGCCGTCGCGGAAGGGGAAGAAGGCGTCGGACGCCACCACCGACCCCTTGAGTTCAAGGCCGGCGTTCCGGGCCTTGATGCTGGCGATCTTGGTCGAATCGACCCGGCTCATCTGGCCGGCGCCGACACCGAGGGTCATGCCGCCGCCGCAGAAGACGATGGCGTTGGACTTGACGAACTTGGCGACGCGTTCGGCGAAGAGCAGGTCTTCGATCTGCTGGGCGGTCGGCTTTACCTTGGTTACCACCTTCAGGCCGCTGGCTTGTGCTGTGAAGTCGTCCGCCGTCTGCACCAGCAGGCCGCCGCCGACACGCTTCAACTCGAGCTTGTTGAGGTCGCGGCCGAGCGGCACGACCAGCACGCGCAGATTCTGCTTCGACGCGAGCGCCGCCTTGGCTTCGGCGGTGAAGGACGGGGCGATGAGCACTTCGACGAAGTGCTTCCTTTCGTTCATGGCGTTGACCACCTCGAGGCCGACTTCGCCGTTGAAGGCGATGATGCCGCCGAAGGCCGAGGTGGAATCAGTCTTGAAGGCCTTTTCGTAGGCGCCGAGCAGGGTGCCGTCGATGGCGACGCCGCAGGGATTGGCGTGCTTGATGATGACGCAGGCGAGTTGACCAACACGCGCGTCGAAGGACTTGACGCATTCCCAGGCGGCGTCCGAATCCGCGATGTTGTTGTAGGACAGCTCCTTGCCCTGCAACTGGGTGTAGGCGGCGATACTGCCGGCCAGCGGCGTGGTGTCGCGGTAGAAGGCGGCTTGCTGGTGCGAATTCTCGCCGTAACGCAGGATCTCGGTGCGGTCGAAAGCCAGTTGCAGCTTGGCCGGGAAGATGGCCGGTACGGGCGCGGCTTCAGCCGGCTTGGCTTCGGCGCCGTCGTCGAGGCCGGTCAACCAGTTGGCGATCATGCTGTCGTAGCGGGCGGTGTGGGTAAAGGCCTTCTTGGCCAGGTTGAAGCGGGTACTCAGTTGCAGGGCGCCACCGTTGGCCTTCATTTCGGCGAGGATGCCGGAGTAGTCTTCCGGATCGGTGACGATGGCGACGCCGGCGTAGTTCTTGGCCGAGGAGCGGACCATGGCCGGGCCGCCGATGTCGATGTTCTCGATGGCGTCTTCCAGGGTCACGCCGGGCTTGGCGATGGTGGCGGCGAAGGGGTAGAGGTTCACGCACACCAGATCGATGGTCGGGATGCCGTGGGCTGCGATGGTGGCCATGTGCTCGGCCAGGTCGCGGCGGGCCAGGATGCCGCCGTGGACCTTGGGGTGCAGGGTCTTGACGCGGCCGTCGAGCATTTCGGGAAAACCCGTGTAGTCGCCGATTTCGCTCACCGCCAGGCCGGCGTCCCGCAGCATCTTGGCGGTGCCGCCGGTGGACAGGAGCTTGACGCCCTGGGCGGCGAGGCCCTGGGCGAATTCGAGGACACCCCGTTTGTCGGAGACGGAAATCAGCGCTTGTTGGATTGTCATGGCGAGTTACAGAAGTTGATATTCGGTGAGCTTCTTGCGGAGCGTATTGCGGTTGATGCCGAGCAT
Organism: Azonexaceae bacterium; assembly: GCA_009469675.1. Classification (GTDB taxonomy): domain Bacteria; phylum Pseudomonadota; class Gammaproteobacteria; order Burkholderiales; family Rhodocyclaceae; genus SSSZ01. The sequence goes on from SSSZ01000043.1 coordinate 2,571, forward strand.
GTCGGCAGCCAGGGTCTGGTTGCCGCCGGCCTTGGCCAGAACGACTTCGAGCATCGGTTTTTCGACGCTCTTGATAACCATGTCATAGATCGCGGACGGTTTTTCTCCGTCCAGGTCGAGAAAATACTGCTCCAGCGCGCTGACGGCGCATTTACCCAAGTCATGTTGGCTCATGCTGCCAACTCCTCCTTTATGGTGGTGATGTATTGCAGATGCTCGTGCTGTTCAGCCAGGCCGAAAAAGAAATCATTGACGGCCTGCCGCTGCAGCTCGATGCTCGGCAACTGGTTCATGTGATGGCGAAAGGCGGCTGAACCTACCAGACCCTTCGTGTACCAGGCGATATGCTTTCTGGCGACGCGAAAGCCGGTTTCCCGGCCGTAGAACTCGTATAAATCCTCCAGGTGGGCCTGGAGGATGGCGTGGATTTCGCCGACCCGGGCCGGCGGCAGATGCTCGCCGGTTTTGAGGTAGTGCTCGATCTCCCGGAAGAGCCAGGGCCGGCCCTGAGCGGCGCGGCCGATCATTAGGCCGTCGGCGCCGGTTACCGCGAGGACGTGCAGGGCCTTTTCCGGCGTCGTGATGTCGCCGTTGGCGATCACCGGAATCCTGACCAGGGCCTTGACGGCAGCGATGGTGTCGTATTCGGCGGCGCCGGTGTATTGCTGGCACCGGGTGCGGCCGTGGATGGCGACGGCCCGCACACCGGCACTTTCGGCCAGGCGGGCGATGGCCGGGGCGTTGCGGTTGGCGAGATTCCAGCCGGTGCGGAACTTGAGCGTGACCGGGGTGTCGGGCACCGCCGCGACGACCGCGTCGAGGATGCGGCCCACCAGCGGCTCGTCCTGCATCAAGGCCGAGCCGGCCATGACATTGCAGACCTTCTTGGCCGGGCAGCCCATGTTGATGTCGATGATCTGGGCGCCGTTGTCGACGTTGTGCCGGGCCGCCTCCGCCATCATCCTGGGGTCGGCGCCGGCGATCTGGACCGAAATCGGTTCGACCTCGCCGTCGTGGTTGGCGCGGCGCAGGGTCTTGGCGCTGCCGTAGAGCAGCGAATTGGAGGTGACCATTTCCGAAACGGCCAGCCCGGCCCCCATCTTCTTGCACAACTGGCGGAAGGGGCGGTCGGTGACCCCGGCCATGGGCGCGACGAACAGGTTGTTGCGAAGCTTGAAACCGACGAAATCCATGGACGTGCAGGGGCGGGGGAGTGAAGCAGGCGGGGAAAGGACTGATTTTACCTGAGGCGGCGCTTAAAAAATAGTCAGAGACCCGGGTTCCGGCGCGGCTCCCGGCCCATCCGGGGGACGGCCGGAACCAGTTCAGTTGGCGGCGAAGCTCAACTGCTCGCCATTTTCGCGGTAGGCCAGGAGGTGGCTGACGCTGCCGCCCTGGATCGACTTGACCATCAGTTCGAGGGCGGCCTGGGTTTCGTCGTCCCCCGGTTCGCGCCCGCCCAGGCCGCCGAGGCAGCCGGCGAAAACGAGATCCCAGGCTTGCCCGGTGTGGCGCGATTCGGCCACCAGTTGGGCGAGGCTGTCGATTTCGTCGCAGCGCTTGTCGACGAACATCACCGGCGCCAGCGCTCCGCCGCGGCCGGCCTTGAACCGTTCGATGTCGGCGGGGGTGGCGTCTTCCGGCAATTCGGCCCGGGCGAAGACGAAGAGCAGGCGCTGGGGTTCGGGCTGCTGTCGGGCGGCGCGCAAAAGCTGGTCGAAGCTGGAGATATTCATGGCGAGTCCTATCGGGCGGCGGTGGGGCAGGCAGGATGCCACAATTACCCCGGTGCCGCTTTGATCTGGCTAAGAAGCGGCGACAAAAGCCGCCGCCGGGTCAAAGTACGAAGGCACCGGCCAGCAGGAGGGCAAAGCCGAGTTGCAGCCCGGCCGTTGCCGCCAGGATGGCGTTGAACACCGGCCCGGGGGCTTCGCGATGAAATCGGCGGACCAGCCTGAGCGCCGGGGGGAGCGCCAGAAACGGCAGGGCGGCCCGCCAGCCGAGGCCGGGGGCGAGGGCGGCGAGGCCGGCGAAGGGCAGCAGCATTTCGCCGGCGTAGAGCCGCCGCGTCGCCGGCCTGCCCCAGAGCACGGCCAAGGTGTTCTTGCCGCTCCGGGCGTCGCCGTCGAGGTCGCGATAGTTGTTCACGGTGATGACGGCGGCGGCGTGGACGCCGACCAGGGCGGCGGCCAGCAGGGCCGTCGGCGTAAGCGTCAGGGTCTGCAGGTAGTAGCTGCCTCCCACGGCGACGAGGCCGAAAAAGATCCAGACGAAGATTTCGCCCAGGGGGCGATAGGCGATGGGAGCCGGGCCGCCGGTATAGGCCCAGCCTGCGGCCAGGGAGGCCAGGCCGATGGCGACGATGGGCCAGCCGCCGTGCCAGGCGAGGTAGACGCCGCAGGCGAAGGCCAGGGCGAAGGCCAGCCAGGCACCGGTCTCGACCTGGCCGGGAGAAAGCCAGCCCTGGGCGGTGGCGCGGGGGGGGCCGAGGCGGTCGGGGGTGTCGGTGCCGCGCCGGTAATCCCCGACGTCGTTGAAGAGGTTGGTGCCGATCTGGATGAGGGCCGCCGCGGCGATGGCCGCCAGCAGGGGCGCCCAGAGCAGTCCCCCGTGGTCGTGCCAGGCGACGGCGGTGCCGACGACGACGGGAGAAAGCGAAACGCTCAGGGTTTTCGGCCGCAGCGCCAGGAACCAGGCGGTGAGGCGCGGCGGAAGCGCCGGGGCGGCGCCGTCGTGCGGCATGCCGGAACTCACGGCCACGCCCGGGCGCCCCAGATCATGCGCTTGGCGACGAAGCGGCGGGCCGGCGGAAAGAGGTCGAGGGCGAGCAAACCCAGGCCCCGGGCCAACTTGAGGGGGCCGAAGTCGTTGGAAAAGGCGCGCACGATGCCGTCGGTGAACCAGGCGCCGCCCTGGCGGTCGAGGCGGCGGCCGCTCGCGTAGCGGACCAGGCTGGCCGGGGTGGCCCCGTGCTGGAGCAGGGTTTCGGCCAGTTGCCAGGCGTCGCGCAGGCCGAGGTTGAACCCCTGGCCGGAAACCGGGTGCAGCGTCTGGGCGGCGTTGCCGATCCAGGCCTCGCGCTCCTTGACGCACTGTCGGCGCAGCCGCCGGGCGAGGGGGAAGCGGTGGCGCGGGCCGGGTTTGGCGAAACCCAGGCGGCGGCCGAACTGATCCTGCAAGGCGGCGGCAAAGGCGTCGTCGTCGAGGGCCATGACGGCATCGGCCTTGGCCGGCGGCAAGGTGAATACCACCGAGTATTCCTGGCCCAGGGGCAAGAGGGCCAGGGGGCCGTCGGGCGTGAAGCGTTCCCAGGCGCGCCGGCCGTGGCCCGGGGTGGGGGTCACTTCGCAAACGACGGCGTGTTGCTGGTAGTCGCTCACCGTGACGTCGGAATCGTCGCCGGGAGTGCCCTCGGCATGAACCAGAAGGCGGGTGCGGACGGTCAGCCGCCGGTCGTCCTGGCCGAGGGTGACGTCGAGGTGATCGTCGCCGGGTTCGATGGCCACGATCCTGCTGCCGCCGAGCAGGGCGCCGGCGGGCAGGCGGGCGGCCAAGGCGGCGGCGAGGTCGCGGTAGCGGACGACGTAGCCCAGCGCCGGCAGGCCGTGGTCGGCCCGGTCGATGACGGTGCGGCCGAAGCCGCCGCGCTGGGAGACGTGGATGGTTTCAATGGGCGTGGCGGCCCGGGCGGGCCAGGCGTCGATCTGCTCCAGGAGTTCCCGGGCGCCGTGGGACAGCGCCAGGGCGCGGGGGTCGGTCGACGGCGCCTCGGCGGGCCGGCGGTCCGCCACGAGGGCGGCCAGGCCGCCGGCGGTGAGCGCCAGCTGCAGCGTCATGCCGACCGGGCCGGCGCCGACGATCAATACGTCGGTTTCGACCGGCGTCGGCGGTGAACATTGGGGTTCAGTCATGGCGCATGACTTCCTCGATTTCGGCCACCGTCTTGGGGGCGGTGGTGTAGACCTCGCAACCGGTCGCGGTGACCAGGACGTCGTCTTCGATGCGGATGCCGATGCCGGCCAAGGCCGGAGGGATGTCGGCGGCGGGGCGGATGTAGAGGCCGGGTTCGACGGTCAGGGCCATGCCGGGAACCAGGGGCGCCCAATCGTCGCCGACCTTGTAGTCGCCGGCATCGTGCACGTCGAGCCCGAGCCAGTGGCCGGTGCGGTGCATGTAGAAGCGCTTGTAGGCTTCCTGCTCGATCAGGTTGTCCACGTCGCCGGCGAGGAGCTTGAGATCGACCAGGCCGCGGGTCAGCACGCCGAGGGCCGCCGTATGGGCTTCCATGAAGTGGCGGCCCGGGGCGATGGCGGCGAAGGCCGCGGCCTGGGCGGCCAGTACGATTTCGTACACTTCCCGCTGGGCGGCGCTGAAACGGCCATTGACGGGAAAGCTGCGGGTGATGTCGGCCGCGTAGCCGGCAAGCTCGCAGCCGGCGTCGATGAGAACCAGGGTGTTGTCCGCCAGCAGCTTGTTGTTGCTCACGTAATGGAGGACGCAGGCGTTGGCGCCGCCGGCGACGATGGGTGTGTAGGCGTGGGCGTCGGCGCCGCGCTTCCTGAACTCGTAGGTCAGCTCGGCTTCGAGTTCGTATTCCGCCAGCCCCGGGCGGCAGGCCCGCATGGCGCGGGCGTGGCCGGCGCTGGCGATGTCGGCGCTGCGGCGCAGGAGGCCGGCCTCGGCGCCATCCTTGATAAGGCGCATGGCGTCGAGTTCGGCCCGCAGGTCGTGGATCGCCCGGGGCGCCCGTTTGCCGGCCCGGGACTGGGCGCGCACGGCGTTGAGCGCCTTGGCGATGCGGGCGTCCCAGGCGGCGTCGTGGCCCACCGAGTGCCAGAGGGCGGGACGGTCGGCGAGGAGATCGGGCAGCCGCTTGTCGAACTGGTCGATGGGGTAGGCGGCGTCGAAGCCGAAGGCGGCCTTGGCGGCCTTGGGGCCGTAGCGGAATCCGTCCCAGATTTCCATCGTCTCGTTTTTTTCCCGGCAGAAGAGGATCGACCTGGGAGCCTTCCCCCCGACCAGGACAAGGACGGCTTCGGGTTCGGGAAAACCGGCGAGGTACCAGAAATAGCTGTCGAAACGGTAGGGATGGTGGGCGTCCCGGTTGCGGATGACCTCGGGCGCCGTCGGCACGATGGCGATGCCGTCACCGATGGTCTGCAGAAGGCGCTTGCGGCGGGCGAGGAAGTGGGCGTGGGTCATGTTGTAAATGGTCGCAATCGGAATGCAATCGACAAATACGGACGTCAACGGACGTTGACGGAAAGTGTAGGCTTACCTACCATTGGGTCAACACGGCCCCTCTCGGTGACTCCGCTTCGGCGGGGAAGCTGCTGAGGGGTTTTTTATTGCCCTGGTTCCAGCTTACCACTGCGCCTCCCAATCCGTCGGGGCGCCCATGCCGGCCAGATTCAGGCCGAGATGCGCGACGTCGGGGAAGGTCAGTAAGTGGGCTTTCATTCGTTCCGACCAACTGGACCTGGGGTTAATGGACTGCATCAGATGGTGGGTAATGCGCAGCAGCATGAAACAGCGGGCACGGGCATGGTCGTTCGGCTCGAACGGTTTGACCCAAGGTATTTCCGAGGCGGCCGGCAAGCGCGGTTGCTCCACGATGTTGCGGTTCCACAGGCGGCTGTGGTGGGCGCAGACGTTGCGCAGGTAATTGAGGCTGCGCAGCCAGGTGGCGAAGATGCGGCCGTTGCTGACGCCATACTGGCCGGCGATGGTGTCCTGTTCCGTGTCGCGCATGCCGCCGAAGAGTGTGGACATGGTGCCGAAATCCCAGACTTCGCACGCCACCCAGATGGCGAGCGGCAGGCCGTATTTGCTCTTGTTATGGCGAACGAATTCCTCCTTCGACCGGCCGATCAGTTGCGCGTGTTTGCCTAGCCATTCGTGGTGGCGGGAGAGGCCGCTGTCACGGTCGAGCTTGTTGGCGAAATCGACGTGGAACAAGGCGGGGTTCAGGTAAGCGAACGGATCAAGTTTGCCCAGTGTATGGGAGATATCGACCCTCAGTGCGATCTCGATGCGCTCCAGGGCATCCATGACCAGCAGACGAAGCCGCTTGTCGAAAACGTAAAGATCGACTGCGTTCTGGAAGGTGGCTCCAGGTTTGAATGGCTCCAGCGCCATGGTTTCGACCTTGAGCTTTTTCGGCTTGCGGCCATGTTCTCCCAGTAATACCAGCTTGCCGCTGCGTTCGCGAAAGGCGAACCAATAGCCACTCAGGCGGTAATAGCCGATGCGTTCCAGGCAATCGAGCGCCCGTGCCCGATCCACCACCACCATGCCGCGGGCGATCAGCTGATCGATCTGTTCGGCGTAGCTGATCCAGGGTTTGGTGTAGGTCATGCGGAAAAAGGCTTGGGTTGCCGGCGGATATCGGCGTCGAGTTGAGCCAGTCGTTGCGGCGTTCCGACGTCGACCCAGTGGCCGGTGTGGCGTTCCCCGGTGAGGGTGGCGGCGCGGATGGCCGCATCGAGGAGGGGGCGCAGCTTCATCACGGCGCCGGCGGGAACGGGGGCGAAGAAGCCGGGGGAAAAAACGCCGATGCCGGCGTAGGTGAGCGTCGGGCCGGCGGCGGCAGGGACGACCTGACCGCCGGCCAGGGCGAAGTCGCCGCCGGCGTGGTGGGCGGGGTTGTCCACCAGGACGAGATGGGCGCTGCGGCTTGTGAGGTCGCGGGCGCGCCGGAAATCCCAGTCGCACCAGATGTCGCCGTTGACCACCAGGAAAGGGCCGTCGCCGAGGAGCGGCAACGCCTGGGCGATGCCGCCGGCGGTTTCGAGTGCGCCCGGCGGTTCCGGCGAGTAGCGGATGGCCAGATTCCAGCGCGCCCCGTCGCCCAGGGCGGCTTCGATCTGCCCGCCCAGGTGGGCGTGGTTGATGACGATGTCGCGAAATCCCGCCGCCGCCAGGGCTTCCAGGTGCCAGACGATGAGCGGCTTGCCGCCGGCCGGCAGCAGCGGCTTGGGGGTGTGGTCGGTGAGCGGCCGCATGCGTTCGCCGCGGCCGGCGGCGAGAATCATGGCCTTCATCGGGAAGCGATGGCGGGTGGGTTCAATGGAGGGCGGTCAGAAGGTGTAACCGACTTCTTCGCTTCTGCCTTCGAGGGTGTCGAGGAGGCTCAGGAAGGGCTTGAGGGCGAGGTAGCGTTCGCTCACCTTGCGGGCGTAGGCGAGGAAGCGGGGCAGGTCGGCGATGTAGCGTTCCTTGCCGTCGCGGTACTTTAGGCGGCAGAAGATGCCGAGCACCTTCAGGTGGCGTTGCAGGCCCATCAGTTCGTAGTCCCGCCAGAACTCGCCGAAATCGGCCCGCACCGGCAGACCGGCGGCGCGGGCCTTTTCCCAGTAGCGGACGACCCAGTCGATTTCCTGCTCTTCTTCCCAGGAGATGAAGGCATCGCGGAAGAGCGAAACGACGTCATAGGCGATGGGGCCATAGACGGCGTCCTGAAAATCGATGACGCCGGGGGTGAGGCTGGCTTCGCTTTCGACCACCATCAGGTTGCGAGGCATGAAGTCCCGGTGCACGAAAACCTTGGGCTGGGCCAGGGCGGCGTCGATGAGAAAGCGGAAGGTGGTTTCGACGATGGCGGTTTCGTCGTCGCTGAGGCTGCGGCCGAGGTGGCGGCCGACGAACCATTCGGGAAAGAGATCGAGTTCCCGGCGCAGCAGCGCCCGGTCGTAGGGCGGCAGGACGCCGGGCCGGGAGGCCAGTTGCCATTTGACGAGAACGTCGAGGAGCGGACGCATCAGGGTGTCGGCCAGGCCGGGTTCGGCCTGGAACGCCTCGAGGTAGCCGACGCGGCCGAGGTCGGTGAGGAGCAGGAGACCCTGGTCGAGATCCTGGTCGAGGACCCGCGGGGCGACCAGGCCGGCGTCGGCGAGCAAGCCGGCGACCTTGACGAAGGGGCGGCAGTCTTCCCGGTCGGGCGGGGCGTCCATCAGGATGGCCGTGGACCCGTCCGCGAAGCCCAGGCGGAAATAGCGGCGGAAGCTGGCATCGGCCGAGGCCGGCGTGATGCGCACGGATTGGCCGGGAAAACGGGCGGAAACCCAATTGTTAACGAGTTGGTCGCGTGGCATCTGGCGGGGAGGGGTTCGTTGTAAAATGCCGGGATTTTAACATTTGCGCCCGCTTTCCCCCGGGGCCGTCAATCCGCTTCCCTCCATGCCCGGTTTCGCCCGTCGACCGCTCGCCGTCCTTGTCTGTTGCCTGTTCGCCGGGGTGCAGGCCAGCCACGCCGCGCTCGACCCCTTGCGCCTCGGCCTGCCGCTGCCTGACAGCGAAGGCCGGACCCGGGCGCCGGCGGCGGCGCTTCCCGATTTTTCCCTGGGCGACCCGACGCCGGTGCGCCTCAAGCTCGAGAAGAAATTCAATCTCCTGGCCAAGAAAACGCCGGTCCAGGCCACCGTCTATCGGCCGGTGCCGGTGCCGGGCCTCGATCTCGACGAATCGACCCAAGCCAAGGGCAAGGATGCCTACCCGGCCTTTATCAGCGCCGAGCGGATCGAGGGGCGCAACGACGAAGTCACCGAGGCGGAGGGGGAGGCCGAGTTGCGCAAGGTCGGCACCCTGCTCCTCGCCGACAAACTCACCTACTGGCCCCTCGAAGACGAGGTCGAGGCGATCGGCAACGTCCGCTACCAGCAGGCCGAGGACGAGATCACCGGGCCCCATCTGCGGATGAAGTTGTCGGACCAGATCGGCTTTTTCGAAAAGGCCGAATACAAGTTCCGCAAGGAAGTGGCCAACAAGTTCTACCGCCCGGTCCTGGCGGTGACGACCGCGGTGAGCACCAGTACCCAGACCGGCGGCGCGCCCCTCATGATTAACGTGCCGACGGGCTACGGCCTGCCCACGTCGACGCCGCCCCGGCGCCCGTCGGACGGCTACGGGCAGGCCGAGCGCATCGATTTTGAAGGCGAAAACCAGATCCGCCTCACCAACGCCACCTACTCGACCTGTAAGCCGGGAGAAACCGACTGGTACGCCCGGGCCGACGAAATGCGGCTCGATTACGATCGAGAGCGCGGCGAGGCGACCAACGCGGCAGTCTATTTCAAGGACGTGCCGATCTTCTACACCCCGGTGGGGTCGTTTTCCCTCAACCACCAGCGCAAATCGGGGTTCCTTTCGGGGACTTTCGCGGCCTCGACCAAAAACGGCCTCGACCTGAGCGTCCCCTACTACTGGAACATCGCCCCCAACTACGACGCCACCCTCTATCCCCGCTACATGAGCAAACGCGGCTTCCAGCTCGGGGTGGACGGGCAATATGTCGACTACAACTACCGCGGCTCGGCCAAGCTCGAATACCTTCCCAACGACGATATCGAGAACCGTTCCCGCCATGCCTACAACCTGATGCACAACCAGAACCTGGGCCAGGGCGTGACGCTGACGGTGAATTGGAACGGGGTCTCCGACAATCGCTACTGGCAGGATTTTTCCTCGCGGCTCCTCCAAACCTCGCAGCAGCAGCTGCCCAAGCAGCTCGTCCTCGGCTACTCGCCCGGCTCCTGGTGGTCGAGCAGCCTGCAGGTGCTGCGCTACCAGACCCTCAACCCCGATCCCGAACACCCCGTCGCCCGACCCTATTTCATCGAACCGCAACTGGCCTTCAGCGGCCGCCTGCCCAATTGGCGCAACGCCGATTTCAGCGTCTACGGCCAGTTCAGCAAATTCGTCCATCCCGACTTGGTCGAGGGCAGCCGGCTCGTCGCCTATCCCCAGCTCGCGCTGCCCTATATCGATCCGGCCTTCATCGTCGTGCCCAAATTCGGCCTGCACGCCACCCAGTATTCCCTCGACCGTCAGGCCGCCGGCACGCCGTCCAGCCTCACCCGCGTGGTGCCCACCTTCACCCTGGACAGTTCGATGGTCTTCGAGCGGGAGGCGGCGTGGTTCGGCCGCAACCACATCCAGACCCTGGAGCCGCGGCTCTATTACGTTTATATCCCCTACCGGGATCAGCGCCGCATTCCCGTCTTCGATTCCGGCCTGGGGGACTTCAACTTCGCCCAGATCTTTACCGAGAACCGCTACACCGGCTTCGACCGGGTCAACGACGCCAACCAGCTGACGGCCGGAGTCACCACCCGTTTCCTCGACGCCAACACGGGGGCCGAGCGCTTCAAGGCGATGATCGGGCAGCGCTACTATTTTGAACCGCAGCGCACCACCATCCCGGGCGAAACCGCCCGGCAGAAGAGTTTTTCCAATCTTCTCGCCGCCTTCAACGGCCTCGTCCTGCCCAGCACCTACGTCGACGCCGCCTGGGAATACGACTATCACCGCAGCCAGAGCCAGCGCCTTTCCCTGGGCGGGCGCTACCAGCCCGAACTGGCCAAGGTGCTGAGCGCCGGCTACCGCTTCAGCCGGGATGCGCTGACCGGCCAGGGGGCGGTGGACCAGATCGACATCGCCGGCCAATGGCCCCTGAGCAAACAGTGGTACGCTGTCGGGCGCTACAACTACTCGCTGCGGGACAGCAAGATTCTCGAAGCGATCGGCGGCGTCGAATACAATGCCGGCTGCTGGGCCGCCCGCTTCGTCGTGCAGCGGCTGGCGGCCATTGCCGGCTCAGCCAACACCACCTTCTTCTTCCAGCTCGAACTCAACGACTTCGCCAACGTTGGCTCCAACCCCATCGGGCTCCTGCGGCGCACCATCCCGGGCTACGGCAAAACCAACGAATTGCCGACCACCAGCAACCTTCTCACCACCGATTGACGCCATGATTGCCACCGTTCGCCGACTCTCCCTGATCTGCCTTGTCTCCGGTGGCTTGTTCGGCCCCCCGGCCCTCGCCCAGAGCGAACCCCGGGAGATCGACCGCATCGTTGCCGTGGTGGGCGACGAGGTGATTACCCAGAACGAACTGCGCAGCCGCCTGGCCGCCGTGGTCGGCCAGCTCAAGAAGCAGGGGACGCCCCTGCCTCCGGCCGACGTGCTGGAAAAGCAGATGCTCGAACGCCTCATCGTCGATCGGGTTCAGCTGCAGTCGGCCAAGGAAACCGGCATCCGGGTGGACGACGGCCAGCTCGACCAGGCCATCGGCCGCATCGCCGCCGGCAACAAGATGACCCCCAGCCAGTTCCGCCAGGCCCTGGAGAAGGACGGCATCGCCTACGCCCGGTTCCGCGAGGAAATCCGCGAGGAGATGACGATGGCGCGCCTGCGCGAGCGCGAGGTCGACAGCAAGCTGGTGATTTCCGATTCCGAAGTGGACAATTTCCTCGCCAACCAGGCCGCCGAAGGCACCGTCGAGGAATACCAACTCGCCCACATCCTGCTGCGGGCGCCCGAGTCGGCCAGCCCGGAACAATTGCAGAAACTCCGGACGCGGGCCGAGCAGGCGTTGAAGCGGGCGCGGGAAGGCGAAAACTTCGCCGAACTGAGCGCCGCCTATTCCGATGCGCCCGACGCGCTCCAGGGCGGCAATCTCGGCGTCCGGCCCCGGGATCGCCTGCCGGCGCTTTACGCCGAAGCCGCCGCCAAGCTCAAACCCGGCGAGGTCGGCGATCTCTTGCGTTCGCCGGCCGGCTTCCACATCATCAAGCTGATCGCCAAGCGGGGCGGCACGGCGACGGCGCCGGTGCAACAGACCCGGGCGCGGCATATCCTCATCCGCATCAACGAAATCGTTTCCGAAGGCGAGGCCCGCCGCAAGCTGGAAAACCTGCGGGAGCGCCTGGTCCACGGCGGCGATTTTGTCGAACTGGCGCGGCTCTATTCCCAGGACGGCTCGGCCGCCAAGGGGGGCGACCTGGGGTGGGTCAACCCCGGCGACACCGTGCCCGAATTCGAAAAGGCCATGGACGCCTTGAAGGAAAACGAACTCAGCCCGGTGGTCCAGTCGCCCTTCGGCATGCACCTCATCCAGGTTCTCGAACGCCGCCAGCGCGACATGTCCGAAGAAAGAAAGCACCTCGACGCCAAGCAGGCCCTGCGCGAACGCAAGCTCGACGACGCCTACCAGGACTGGCTGCGCCAACTGCGCGACCGGGCCTACGTGGAAAACCGCCTGGAAGAGAAATGACCGGCCCGGTGATCGCCGTCACCAGCGGCGAACCCGCCGGCATCGGCCCCGACCTCTGCCTGACGCTGGCGACGGTGCGGCTGGCCGCCCGGACAGTCGTCTTGGGGGATCGCCATTTGCTTGCCGAGCGGGCGGCCTGCCTCGGTCACCCCGTCGTGCTGCGCGACTACGTTCCCGGCGCGCCGCCTGCCGCCGGCGTCCTCGACGTGCTCCATCTGCCTCTCGCCGCCGCCTGCGAGCCGGGGCGGCTCGACCCCGCCAACGCCCCCTATGTGCTGGCCCTTCTCGACCGCGCCCTGGCCGGCTGCCGCAGCGGCGAATTCGCGGCCATGGCGACGGCGCCGGTCCATAAGGGAGTCGTCAACCGGGCGGGGATCGCCTTCACCGGCCACACCGAATACCTGGCGGAAAAAACCGCCACGCCGCTGGTCGTCATGATGCTCGCCGGCGACACCGCGAGCGGCCCCCTGCGCGTCGCCCTGGCGACCACGCACCTGCCCCTCAAGGACGTTCCGGCGGCCATCACCCCGGCCCTCCTCGAAGCCACCCTGGCCATCCTTCACGCCGATCTGCGGAACAAATACGGCATCGCTGACCCGACCATCCTCGTCGCCGGACTCAACCCCCACGCCGGCGAAGGCGGCTACCTGGGGCGGGAGGAGATCGATGTCATCGAACCCGTCCTCGGCAAGCTGCGGGCCGCCGGGCTGCGCCTCCTGGGGCCTCTGCCGGCCGATACGATGTTCACCCCGCCCGTTCTGGCCCGGGGCGACGCCGTGCTGGCCCTGTACCACGACCAGGGGCTGACCGCCCTCAAATACGCCACCTTCGGCCGCGGCATCAACGTCACCCTGGGGCTGCCCGTCATCCGCACCTCGGTGGACCACGGCACCGCCCTCGAACTCGCCGGCACCGGCCGGGCCGACCCGGGGAGCCTCCACGAGGCGGTGGCCGAAGCGGCGCGCATGGCGGCACGGCGATGAAAGGCCATGTCGCCCGGCGCCGCTTCGGCCAGAACTTTCTGGTCGACGGCGGCATCATATCCGCCATCGTCGCCGCTATCGATCCGCAGGCCGGCGACCAGGTGGTGGAAATCGGCCCCGGCCTGGGCGCCCTGACCGATCCGCTGCTGGCCCGCGTCGGCCGCCTGCAGGCGGTCGAAATCGACCGCGACCTGATCGCCCGCCTGAAAAAACGCTATCCGGCCGAGGGCCTCGCCATCCACGAGGGCGACGCCCTCGCCTTCGATTTTTCGACCCTCGGCGAAAACCTGCGCCTGGTCGGCAATCTGCCCTACAACATCTCGACCCCCTTGCTCTTTCACCTTGCCGGCTACGCCGACCGGGTCCGGGACATGCATTTCATGCTCCAGAAGGAAGTCGTCGAACGCATGGTGGCGACGCCTGGGGACGGCGATTTCGGCCGCCTGTCGGTGATGTTGCAATACCGCTTCCACCTCGAATGGCTGCTCGACGTGCCGCCGGAAAGCTTTGACCCGGCGCCCCAGGTCGATTCGGCGGTGGTCCGCCTGATCCCCCGCGGCCCCGGGGAACTGGCCGCCCGCGACGCGGGCCGCCTGGGGCAGGTGGTGGCGGCGGCCTTTTCCCAGCGCCGCAAGATGTTGCGCAATACCCTCAAGGGCTTGGCCGACGAGGCGCGGCTGGAGCGCCTCGGCATCGACCCCACCCGGCGCGCCGAGGATCTGGCGGTGGACGATTACGTTCGCCTCGCCAACGACCTCGGGTAAACGGCAACGGCCGGCCGCGGGCGGGTTGCGGCGGGTGGCGCCACGGGGCGTGGCGAACCACCGACAATCCTCAACGCAGAGGCGCAGAGGCGAACACCGACGGCCGGGCTGGCGAATGGCCTTCCGTCGGCGGGGCCGGGACGAATTGGTCGGAACCCGGCCGCTTCGCTGTGCTTTGGCGTTGATGCCGGGGTTGCCGGGGTCAATCCTTCCTGCTGCTGCAGGTGCTCATGCCGAGCAGGGGGTAGGCGGGGCACCAGCCGATCAGGCCGGTCGCCAGGGGGACGATGCCGACCCAGGCCCAGACCGGGCCGCCGGTGGCCGCCCAGGCGATCAGGCCGAGGCCGGCTGCGATGCGCAGGACTTTGTCGATACCGCCGACATTTGCTTTCATGCTGTGTTCTCCGTGAAAGTGGTGGATACAGCACCGACTTTAGGCCGCCCGCGGCGGCAAGTCTGTAACCTGGGTCACACAGCGGCGATGGCCTGCAGCCCGGGGCGGTCGAGGATGGTCACCTGTTCCCGGCCCAGGGTCACCAGTCCCTGGGCGGCGAAACCCTTGAGCAGGCGGCTGACGATCTCCCGCACGCTACCCAGTTCCTCGGCCAGTTGCTGGTGGGTGACGCCCAGCACGTCGTCGTGCTTGGCCAGCAGCAGCTTGGCCAGCCGGCGGTCGAGGCGGGCGAAGGCCACTTCTTCGACCAGTTGCATGAGGAGGGCGATGCGTTCGGCGAAGAGGTGGAAGACGAAAGCGCGGAAGGTGGGTTGTTCGGCCATCAGCCGGCTGAACAGGGCGGGAGGCAGGAGCAGCAGGGTGAGGGGGGATTCGGCGATGCCGTGGGCGTTGTAGTCGGCCTGGCCGAGGAGGCAACTCGAGGTGATGATGCACGAGCCGCCGGGTTCCACCCGGTAGAGCAGCAGTTCGCGCCCGCTCGGGGCCGATTTGACGACCTTGATCGAGCCGGCGAGGAGTAGCGGAAACCCCCGGCAGGGCTGGCGTTCGGCGAAGAGTTCGGTGCCCGCCGGGAGGTGGACGACACGCTCGGCCTGCAGGGCGCCGGCCAGGAGCGCCGGCGGCACCTCGGCCAGGGCCGGGTAGAGGGCAAGGACGGGGGCCAGGACGGCGCTCGGTTCCGGCGTCATGCCAGGTCGGCGTAGACCGGGGCGTGGTCCGAGGGGCGTTCGAGCTTGCGCGGCGCCCGGTCGATGGCCGAGGCGGTACAGCGGCTGGCCAGGGGCGTCGAGAGCAGGATGTGGTCGATGCGCAGCCCCAGGTTCTTCTGGAAGCCGAGCATGCGGTAGTCCCACCAGGAAAAGCTTTTGGCCGGCTGCTCGAAGAGGCGGAAGCTGTCCTTGAGACCGAGGGCGAGAAGGCGCCGGAAGGCTTCCCGCTCGGCGTCGGAGCACAGAATCTGGCCGGCCCAGGCCTGGGGGTCGTGGACGTCGCGGTCGTCGGGGGCGATGTTGAAGTCGCCCGCCAGCGCCAACTGGGGATGGGTCTCCAGTTCGGCCTTGAGCCAGGCTTCCAGGGCGGCGAGCCAGGCCAGTTTGTAGGCGTATTTTTCGCTGCCCACGGCCTGGCCGTTGGGCATGTAGGCGCAGACGACGCGCACGCCGCCGACGGTGCCGGCGATGAGGCGCTGCTGCGCATCGGGAAAGAGCGGGTTGCCGACGACGACGTCGGCGATTTCGCCCTTCGCCAGCAGGGCGACCCCGTTGTAGGTCTTCTGGCCGGCGAAGGCCACCTGGTAGCCGGCGGCCTCGATGGCGGCGCGGGGAAAGTTGTGGTCCTCGAGCTTGGTCTCCTGCAGGCAGACGACGCTCGGCGCCTGGGTGGCGAGCCAGTCCAGCAGGTGGGGCAGGCGCACCTTCAGCGAATTGACGTTCCAGGCGGCCAGGCGCATGGGATCAGGGGGTGCCGGCAGCGGGGCGGCGGCCCGGCAGCGCGGCGCTGGGGTAGCCGGCCAGGTCGAGCAGATTGCCGTAGGCCTCGGGCTGGAAGCCGCGGAAGGACTGGCGGCCGACTTTGAGGGAGGGAATGAAGGCATCGCCGACGAGTTGCTTCAATTCTTCGAACTCCTCGGTCTTCTGCAGCATTTTTTCGCTGAACGGGACGCCCCGGCCACTCAGGTAGTCGCGGGCCTTCTTGCAGTCGGCGACGCAGTCGGCGGTGGTGTAGAGGGTCACCGGGAAGTTCTCGGCCGCCCGCTGGGTGGCGTAGGACAGGCCCTCGCCGGCGGGATCGCGCTCCTTGCTGCGGCTGACGCCCTTGGCGCTGCCCGGCGGCGGCGTGTCGGAAAAATTGACCTTGCCGGTGGAATCGACCCAGCGGTAGGTTTCGGCTCCGGCCGGCAGGCTGGCCAAGGCCAGGGCGAGAAAAAGGATGCGACCCATGATGCCTCCCTTCGGTATCTTTACGCTGCAATCATACCGCTATGCCGGAGCAGTGCGTCGACCCGCGGTTCGCGGCCGCGGAAGGCCTTGAACGATTCGAGGGCGGGACGGGAGCCGCCGACCGAGAGGATTTCGTCGAGATAGCGCCGGCCGGTGGCGGCGTCGAAGGGGTCGCCGGCTTCCTCGAAGGCGGCGTAGGCGTCGGCGGAAAGGACTTCGGCCCACTTGTAGCTGAAGTAGCCGGCGGCATACCCGCCGCCGAAGATGTGGGAGAAGCTGTTGGGAAAGCGCGCCCAGGGCGGCGGTAGGAGAACCGCGACCTCGCGCCGCACGGTCTGGAGCAGATCCATGACGCTGCCCGCCCCGGCCGGGTCGAAGTTCGCGTGGAGCAGCATGTCGAAGAGGGAAAACTCGAGCTGGCGGACGGTGAACAGGCCGCTGTGGAAGTTCTTGGCGGCCAGCATCTTGTCGAACAGGGTCCGGGGCAGGGGGGCGCCGGTCTCGGCGTGGGCGGTCATGGCTTCCACCACCTGCCATTCCCAGCAGTAGTTTTCCATGAACTGGGAAGGCAGCTCGACGGCATCCCATTCGACGCCGTGGATGCCCGAGACGCCGGGTTCCTCGACCCGGGTCAGGAGGTGATGCAGGCCGTGGCCGGTTTCGTGGAAGAGGGTGATGACTTCCTGGTGGGTGAAGGTCGCCGGGCGGCCCCCGACCGGCCCCGAGAAATTGCAGTTGAGGTAGGCCACCGGAGTCTGGATGCCGGTCTCGATGCGGCGGCGGGTGATCGCTTCGTCCATCCAGGCGCCGCCCCGCTTGGTCTCGCGGGCGTAGAGATCGAGGTAGAACTGGCCGACCAGGTCGCCGGCCGGCGTTTCCAGGCGGTAGAAACGGACCTCGGGATGCCAGACCGGCGCCGTATCGGCCTTGACCCGCACGTTGAAGAGATTTTCGATCACCCGGAAGAGGCCGGCGAGGACCGCCGGTTCGGTGAAATACTGCTTCACCTCCTGCTCCGAGAAGGCGTAGCGGGCCTGCTGCAGTTTTTCCGCCGCATAGGCCGAGTCCCAGGGTTCGAGGTTGGCGATGCCCAGTTCGGCGTGGGCAAATTCCCGCAGTTCGGCGATGTCCCGCTCGGCGAAGGGTTTGGCCTTGGCCGCCAATTCCCGCAGGAAGGCCAGCACCTGTGCCGGCGACTCGGCCATCTTGGGCACCAGGGAAAGCTCGGCGAAATTGGCGTAGCCCAGGAGGCGGGCCTCTTCGGCACGCAGTTCGAGGAGGCGCCGCATGATCGGCGTGTTGTCCCATTCCGCCCGGTTGGCGCCGTCGGTGAATTCGGCGGCGCGGGTGGCGTAGGCGCGGTAGAGGCGGGCGCGCAGTTCGCGGTCGTCGGCGTATTGCATGACCGGGCCGTAGGACGGGGCATGCAGGGTGAAGCGCCAGCCCGCGTCGCCGGCTTTTTCGGCAGCGCTCCTGGCCGCTTCGCGGACATCCTCGGGCAGGCCCGAAAGCAGCGCCGGGTCGGTGACGGTTTCGGCGAAGGCGTTGGTGGCGTCGAGCAGGTTTTCCGAAAACTTGGCGGAGAGCGCGGCCAGCTCTTCCATGATGGCCTGGAAGCGGGGTTTTTGCTCCTCCGGCAGCTCGGCGCCGGACAGCCGGAAATCGCGCACTTCGTTGTCGACGATGCGGCGGCGGGCGGCGTTGAGCCGGGGGTATTCCGGGCTGGCCTGGAGGGCCTTGTATTGGTCGAAAAGCTTGAGGTTCTGCCCGAGTTCGCTGTAGAAGCGGGTGACCTCCGGCAACAGGGCGTTGTAGGCCTCGCGCCAGGCGGGAATGTCATTGACCGAATGCAGGTGGCCGACCACGCCCCAGGCCCGGGAAAGCGGTTCGATGCCGTCGGTGAGCGGCGCAGCGAAGTCGTCCCAGGTGGCCGGGCGGCCTTCCTCGGTCAGGGTGTCGACCAGGCCGCGGGCGGCGTCGAGGAGTTCGCCGACGGCCGGTGCGACGTGCTCCGGGGCGATGGCGTCGAAACGCGGCAGGGCCTGGGCGGCACCGGCCGCGGGATGGGCGAAGGCAAGAAGGGGGTTGGGCTGGGTCATGGGGTCGCTGGGTGGCCGGTACGGGGGGCAAGAAAAACGGGCGGTTGCGGCCGCCCGTGGCGTTGGAGTCTGACGGGCTATTTTACAAGTTCCTTGTAGGCGTGCCACGAGGCATGCCCCAAAATCGGCATGAACAGGACCAGTCCGAAGAGCAGGGTGGCGAAGCCGGTGAGGGTCAGGGCGACGATGATGGCGCCCCAGAGCACCAGGGCTTCGAGATTGACCGAGAAGACCCGCAGGCTGGTGGCGATGGCGGTGGCGACGTCCACCTGGCGGTCGAGCATGAGGGGGACCGAAACGACGCTGATGGCGAAGGTGAAAAGAGCCAGGGTGGCGCCCACGATGAACCAGACGGCGACGAAGGCGCGGTGCTGGCCGCCGGTCAGGATGTTGGTGATGAAGTGCATCGAATCGCTGCCGGCACTACTACCCAGCAAGGCGAAAAGGATCGCCGAACTGCGTTCCCAGACCAGCGCCAGGAGCGCCAGGACGAGGCCGAACTGGGCCAGCGGCTCGGCCTTTTTCCGCAGGCCCGCAAGGGAATCGATGAAGCTTGGCGAGCCGCCCAGGCCGCGCTGGCGGGAAAGCTCGTAAAGGCCGGCAGCGAGCAGCGGAGCGACGAGAAAGAAGCCGGAAATGGCCGCCGTGAACAGGTGCGGATGGTTGAGGCTGGCGAGCAGGATGAGATCGCCGCAGATGCCGAAGAGCAGCCCGTAGGCCAAGGCCGGAACGGGGTTGGCCCTGAGGTCGGCCCAGCCCAGGCCGAGCCAGGCAGTCGGACGGTCGAGGGTGATGCGGCGCACTTCGGGCAGGGCGAAGTGGCGGCCCAGGGCAGCGAAGGGCAGTCGCATGGCTTTTCCTCCCGAAAAAGGGGCAATGCTCATTCGACTGTCTTATCCGCCGCCGGTTCGCGCCGGGGTGCGAAATTTTCGCCCGGCGCCCGGCCCGCCCTACCGGGCGCCGGGACTACAGGGTCTTGCCGGTAAGGCGCTCGTAGGCTTCGAGGTACTTGGCGCTGGTGCGGGCGACGACCTCGGCCGGCAGACGGGGGCCGGGGGCTTTCTTGTTCCAGTCCAGGGTTTCCAGATAGTCGCGGACGAACTGCTTGTCGTAGGAGGGCGGGTTGCTGCCTTCCTGGTACTGGTCGGCCGGCCAGAAGCGCGAAGAATCCGGGGTCAGGGCCTCGTCGATGAGGTGCAGGGTGCCGGCGGCATCGATGCCGAACTCGAACTTGGTGTCGGCGATGATGATGCCGCGGCCGCGGGCGTAGTTGGCGGCCTCCTCGTAGAGGGCGAGGGCGGCGGTGCGGGCCTGGGCGCAGATCTCGGCGCCGTTCTTGCCGCTGCCCGCCAGCCGGGCGCTGAAGGCGGCGGAGCAGTTGGCCTGGGCCTTGGCGAAGGAGATGTTCTCGTCGTGGTCGCCGACGTCGGCCTTGGTGGCTGGGGTGAAGATCGGGCTGGGCAGTTTGGCCGCGAGCTTGAGTCCGGCCGGCAGGGCGATGCCGCAGATGGCGCCGGTGGCCTGGTAATCCTTCCAGCCCGAACCGATGACGTAGCCCCGCACCACCGCCTCGATGGGCAGCGGCTGCAGGCGCTTGACCACCACCGCCCGGCCCCGAACCTGATCGCGCTCGCCGGCGGCCACCACGCTTTCCGGATCGACCCCGGTGAGCTGGTTGGGCACGATGTGGCCGAGCCTGGCGAACCAGAAATCGGCGACGGCCGTCAGCACCGCGCCCTTTTTGGGGATGGGGTCGGGCAGGATGACGTCGAAGGCGGAAAGCCGATCGGTGGTGACGATGAGCAGCCGGTCGGCATCGACGGCGTAGATGTCGCGGACCTTGCCGCGGGAAAGCAGCGGCAGGCTGGAGATGGCGGAGTTGAAGAGGGGGGCGGACACGGCGGGGTTCCAGAAGCAAAGGGCGAATTATAAAGGGGGATCGGTTTTTCGTGACCGGTGCCGTCACCGGCAGCGCGATGCACCAAGGCAATCATGCCCGATTTCCCAGGGTCAACGGCGCTTCGATCCGCTCGTAATGGCGGCCGTTGTTGGTGACCAGCGCCGCGCTCGCCGACCGCGAATGGGCGGCGATCAACGTGTCCAGTTCTCCTATGGGCTGGCCGGTGAAGACCCGTTGGTGGCGGATCGTGGCATACCCGTCGGCCGCCCCCCCTTCCACGGCAAGGTGCGGACGATCCAGAGAAACTGGCGGACCGCCAGGTCACCGTGAGGGCAGTCTCAGCAATTGCTCATACGCACGCTGCCGGGTGCAGACTTCCTGTGCCTGATCCTGCAACACGTCCTGCCCAAGGGCTTCCGCCGGGCACGGAACTACGGTTTCCTGCACCCCAACCGCAAAAGGCTGATTGCCTTGCTGTACATCGTCTTCAAGATCGCGCTGCGCACGCCGCCCAGGGAGAAACCCCGGCCGGCGTTTCTTTGCCCCTGCTGCGGCAAGCCAATGCAGATCATCCGGCGACGGATTCCGGCCCGGGGGGTCAGGCGACGAAGTTCGGCGCTGATGTCGGCACAGCCCGAGCACGGAATCGGGCAACTCGCCTCTCTTCGGCTGGGAGTCAAAAAGCTATTTGCAGGGAACCCGGAACCGGGCTTGTTCAACAACCGGTTCAGATCGTGGCTCGCTTCGCGATCACGATCTAACCTTAATCGTTGGAGGTCTTTAGCACGGCGCGACCTGAATAGCGCTGCCGACAGTGTTTAGAACGACGTTCAATAGCTCCGTAGTAACGCGAGCGCGATTGAAGATGATGTCGCTGAGAAGCGCGAAGGTGCCAACGAGATAGCCTACGTATGCTAACCCCACGTAGTCACTGAACACGAGCGTATGCAGCCAGTTCTGATTGAACAGATAGAGATAGGCTGAAATCGAGGCAGCTATCAATAGCACAAGGGCTGACGGAAGAAGGTGCAAGCCGGCTTGCCGCTTGATGAGGACGGCGACGATCAAGAGGGCAAAGACCAAAGCGTTTGTTCCGGTGAAGATACGAAACTCTCGGGTCAGTTGGCTGGCGGTTTCCATGTACTTTGTGCGAATGAGGGTAGTCAGGCGCTCCTGGGCTGCTGAAGTACTGGTGATTCGCCACTCGAATCCGGCGCGGATGCTTGTCTCGATCTTATTTCGGCACTCGCAGTCAAGGTTCTGCATCTCGCCGATGACTTCGGCGAGACGCGCTGGAAGCTGTTGGACGAGAAGGCCTTTGGTCTGCGTGATTTCGTTCGCGTAGCCCTTGGAAAGGGCCCCGGCTTTTTTCGCGAGGAAGCTGTCGATGGCCTCGACCTTCTCTTGTACCTTCTTTTCGACCTCATATCGGATGACGGTCTTAGCGATTTGCTCGACGAAGCCAGGTTTGATCATCAAGGTCACAAACGCAGAGGTGAAGACCAGGCAACCAAGCAATCCCAGAACGAGAGCAGTACGGCGGGCGAGAGGCACGACTACATTGACCTCCAACGTGCTAGGTAAAGGGCGGCCCGCTTGCGGGACGTCCAGCGACCGAAGGGAGCGACTTTGACCGGAATGTTAGAACCCACGACGATTTATCTCTCGAGGTGAGTTTGTGCCTTTGTCGATGGCACTGAGCAAAATTTGCCCATTTTCTACAGAGAACGTAACAGCTATTTGAGGAGTTCCACGTGGTGCAGGAGGAATGCCAACAACTTCTACGGCAGCCACCTTTTTTGCTTTTTTCGTTACCTTGGCGATGCCACGGAATATGAACAGCTTGATTTCAGTTTGACTATCGTCGGCGGTAGAAAACACCTGAGTAGAGGAGCATGGTGTTTGACAGCCTCTCTTGAGAAGAGGCGTGAATACCCCGCCAAGCGTTTCTATGCCGATGTTTTCAATGAGTACGCCATTCGCAGAAACCGCATGAGTATGGTTCTCTAGAACGACAGGCTCTGCGAAAGCCATACTACAGGCAAGCACGAGGCATAGGCTGATTGATCTGAGCGCAGAATTAATCATGGGTTCTAACGAATAGCGTTTATCCGCCGACGCGGAAGTGATGGAGGAAGGCGAGGCGGCATGGCGGCGGATAAAGCTCGTTGGACTGGACCGCCGGGAAAGCGGTGGTTATGAGGATTGTAAGGCGGGGGTTTGCGAAGTCAATCGGATGGCATAGGTGGTAGGGATAGTCTGAGGTCGGGCCGGGCCGAATCAGTGTTCCCCGCCTTCCTCGGCGGCGAGTTTTTTGTGCAGGCGGCGGGTGCCCCAGAAGACGAGGCCGGCGATGATGGGGATCGAAACGGCGGTGATGAGGTCGGTATTGGCGTGGTGCAGTTCCTTGGTGCCCTTGGCGAGGTACTGGACGAGCTGGGAGCCGTAGTAGGTGAGGACCACGACCGAAAGGCCCTCGACCGTCTCCTGCAGGCGCAGTTGCAGGCGGGCGCGGCGGTTCATCTGGGAGAGTACTGCCTGGTTCTGGCGTTCGAGTTCGAGATCGACGCGGGTGCGCAGGAGCTGGCTGGTGCGGGCGATGCGGGCCGAGAGGTCTTCCTGGCGGCCGGCGATGGTCTGGCAGGTATTGAGCGCCGGGGCCAGTCGGCGTTCCATGAAGCCCTTGATGGTGGGCATGCCGGAAACCGTGCTCTCCTTCAGTTCGGCGACGCGCTGCTGGACCAGCCGGTAGTAGGCCGAGGCGGCGCCGAAGCGGAAGTTGGTGCTCGCTACCGAATGTTCGACCTCGCCGGCCAGGCGGGTGAGGTCGGTGAGCACGGCCCGTTCGTCCTCGGGGGAGGTGCTGCCGCCCATGCGGTTGATGAGGCGGGCGAGTTCGGGTTCGGCGCGGTTGAGGAACTTGCCGACTTCCTTGGCCACGGGAAAGGCGAGCAGGGCCATGACGCGGTAGATTTCGACTTCCAGCAGGCGCTGCACGGTGCGGCCGGCGCGTAGGCGGTCGAGGCTTTCATTGACCACGATGAAGCGGGAAAAGCCGTCGTGGATGCGAAAATCGGTGAACACCCAGGCGGCGGCTCCGGCAATGCGCGAAGCGATGACCACTTCGCCGGGGGCGGTGAGGGTGGCCATCAGCTGCTGCGGGTCCACCGCCGGGGTGCCGAGCAGTTCGAGGTGGGTGGCCGCCAGGAGTTGCCCGGGGATGCCCTGCACCCAGTCGGCGGGCGCGGCGCCCAGGGCGTGTTCGCCGGTACCCGGCGCCTGCTGCGGTTTCTTGAAGAAGGTGTAGGTCGAGAACTCGCCGTGGCGCTCCCACTTGAGTAGGAAGGCGCCGCCATCGATGATGAGGTGGGTGGCTTCGGCGCTCGGCTCGACCGGCAGGCCCAGACGTTGGTAGAGGAGGCCAAGGTGGCTGCGGTCGCCGCCCGGGCGGGTCTCGTCGTGGACGAAGGCAAGAAAGCTCACCAGGGTCGGCGCTTCGAGGGGCACCGGCGGGCGGGCGTGGACCTCGTCGTTGAGGCGCTGGCGCTGGGGGTGTTGGCTGAAGTTCATGGGCGTGGACTCCGGGGGAACCGGGATTGTACGGCCGGGCGCAGAACCTTGGCCGGCGGGGCCGGCGCGCAAAGCAAATGGCCGCCCGCAGGCGGCCGTCGGCAGCGGGCCGAGTGGCTTATTTGACGATCTGGTTCAGTTCGCCCTTGGCGTAGCGTTCGGCCATTTTCTCCAGGGGGACGACCTTGATCTGGCTGGCCCGGCCGGCACAGCCGAAGGCTTCGTAGCGGGCGAGGCAGATCTTCTTGGCGGCTTCCCGGGCCGGCTTGAGGTAGTCGCGGGGGTCGAACTTGGAGGGGTTCTCGGCGAAGTAGCGGCGAATGGCGCCGGTCATGGCCAGGCGGATGTCGGTGTCGATATTGATCTTGCGCACGCCGTGGGCGATGCCCTTGACGATCTCCTCGACGGGCACGCCGTAGGTTTCCTTCATGTCGCCGCCGAACTGGCGGATTTCGGCCAGCAGTTCCTGCGGCACCGAGGAGGAACCGTGCATCACCAGATGGGTGTTGGGGATGCGGGCGTGGATTTCGGCGATGCGGTCGATGGCGAGGATGTCGCCGGTGGGCTTCTTGGTGAACTTGTAGGCGCCGTGGCTGGTGCCGATGGCGATGGCGAGCGCATCGCAGTTGGTCTGCTTGACGAAGTCGGCGGCCTGGTTGACGTCGGTGAGGAGCTGTTCGCGGGTCATGGTGCCTTCGGCGCCGTGGCCGTCTTCCTTGTCGCCCTTCATGGTTTCGAGGGAACCCAGGACGCCCAGTTCGGCCTCGACGGAGACGCCGATGGAATGGGCGAACTTGACCACTTCCTTGGAGACTTCGACGTTGTACTCGTAGGAGGCGACGGTCTTGCCGTCGGCCTGCAGGGAGCCGTCCATCATCACCGAGGTGAAGCCGGACTTGATGGCGGCCATGCACACCGCCGGGCTCTGGCCGTGGTCCTGGTGCATGACGACGGGGATGTGGGGGTAGGCTTCGAGGGCGGCCAGGATCTGGTGGCGGAGGAAGGGTTCGCCCGCGTATTTGCGGGCGCCGGCGGAGGCTTGCATGATGACCGGAGCGTCGAGCTGGTTGGCGGCCTCCATGATGGCCCACACCTGTTCCATGTTGTTCACGTTGAAGGCGGGCAGGCCGTAGCCGTTTTCGGCGGCGTGGTCGAGAAGCTGGCGCATGGAAACGAGAGGCATAGGGTTCTCCTTTAGGTTAAGACTGGGGTTTCGGGTGTTCCCCGACGCGGACGATCTTCATGGTGTTGGTGCCGCCGGTGGAGCCGATGGGCTCGCCGATGGTAAGGACGATCAGGTCGCCGGTTGCGACGACGCCCTGGTCGATGAGCAACTGTTCGGCTTCCCACAGGAGGCGGTCGCGGTCGACGTGTTTTTGCTTCATGAGGAGCGGAAAAACGTCCCGGTAGAGGCTCATCTTGTAGCGGGAGCTGACTTCGGGGGTTAGCGCGTAGATGGGTACCCCGGAGTTCAATCGGCTCATCCACAGGGCCGTGGACCCGGACTGGGTCAGCGCGGCGATGGCCTTGACCTTGAGGTGGTGGGCGGTCCAGATGGCGGCCATGGCGATCGACTGGTCGATGCGGGTGAAAATGCGGTCGAGGAAGTCGCTGTCGAGATTGACCTCGGCCGATTTCTCGGCTTCCAGGCAGATGCGGGCCATCGATTCGATGGTTTCCACCGGGTATTTGCCCGAGGCCGTCTCGGCCGAGAGCATGACGGCGTCGGTGCCGTCGAGGACGGCGTTGGCGACGTCGGAGACTTCAGCCCGGGTGGGAACCGGGCTGGTAATCATCGACTCCATCATCTGGGTCGCGGTGATGGTCAGCTTGTTGTGTTCCCGGGCGGTGCGGATGATTTTTTTCTGCAGGGCGGGAACGGCGGCGTCGCCGACTTCGACGGCCAGATCGCCGCGGGCCACCATGACGGCG
Organism: Azonexaceae bacterium; assembly: GCA_009469675.1. Taxonomy (GTDB): domain Bacteria; phylum Pseudomonadota; class Gammaproteobacteria; order Burkholderiales; family Rhodocyclaceae; genus SSSZ01. The sequence goes on from SSSZ01000043.1 coordinate 28,265, forward strand.
TCGGAGGCTTCGCAGATGTCGGCGAGGGCACCGATGGCTTCGGCCCGTTCGATCTTGGCGATGAGGATGGCGGTGGAGCCGGCGCGGGTCAGGAGCTTTCTCGCCTGGCGCATGTCGTCCCCGTTCTTGGGGAAGGAGACGGCGACGAAATCGACCCCCAGTTCGGCCGCCGTGCGGATGTCCTGGCGGTCCTTGCTGGTCAGGGCTGGGGCGGTCAGGCCGCCGCCCTGGCGGTTGATGCCCTTGTTGTTGGACAGCACGCCGCCCACCCGCACCCGGGTGACGATTTCCTGGCTGTGCACCTCGACGATGTCGAGGACGATGCGGCCGTCGTCGAGGAGCAGGACGACGCCGGGTTCGACGTCGTCGATCAGTTCCGGGTAGTCGAGGCCGACCCGCTCCTGGTTGCCGAGCTTGCAGTTGATGTCGAGGACGAAGGTGGCGCCGGTGGCGAGCTCGACCTTGCCGTGTTCGAACTTGCCGACGCGAATCTTCGGCCCCTGCAGATCGGCCATGATGCCGACGGTGCGGCCGGTATCCTTGGTGATCGAACGCAGCAGCTTGACCCGGGCCCGGTGGTCCTCGGCGGTGCCGTGGGAGAAGTTGAGGCGGACGATGTCGACGCCCGCCACCACCATGCGGCGCAGCACGGCCTCATCACTGGACGAGGGGCCCAGGGTGGCGACGATTTTCGTACTGCGTTGCATGCTCACCCCCTGTCAGCCGTTGGCCCGTTGTTCGAGGATTTCGACGGCCGGCAGTTTCTTGCCTTCGAGGAATTCGAGGAAAGCGCCGCCGGCGGTGGAAATGTACCCGACCTTGTCCTCGATCTTGAAGACATTGATGGCCGAGACCGTATCGCCCCCGCCGGCCAGGGAAAAGGCCCTGGAGTCGGCGATGGCGTCGGCCAGCACCTTGGTGCCGTTGGCGAAGGCTTCCATCTCGAAGACGCCGACCGGGCCGTTCCAGACCACGGTGCCGGCGGCGGCGACGATGGCGGCCAGGGCCTTGGCGGAATCCGGGCCGATGTCGAGGATCAGGTCGTCGTCGGCGACCTCGTCGATGGACTTGACGGTGGCGGCTGCTGTGGCCGAGAACTCCTTGGCCACGACCACGTCGGTGGGGAGCGGCACCTGGACCTTGGCCAGGATGGCCTTGGCCTGATCCACCAGGTCGTGTTCCGCCAGGGACTTGCCGATCTTCTTGCCGGTGGCGAGCAGGAAGGTGTTGGCGATGCCGCCGCCGACCACCAGTTGATCGACCTTGGCGGAGAGGGATTCGAGGACGGTGAGCTTGGTCGACACCTTGGAGCCGCCGACGATGGCCACCAGCGGGCGGGCCGGCTGGGCCAGGGCCTTGGTCAGGGCTTCCAGCTCGGAGGCGACGCAGGGGCCGGCGCAGGCGATCTTGGCGTACTTGCCCATGCCGTAGGTGGTGGCCTCGGCCCGGTGGGCGGTGCCGAAGGCGTCATGGACCCAGACGTCGCACAGCGCCGCCATCTTCTGGGAAAGTTCGTCGTTGGACTTCTTCTCGCCCTTGTTGCAGCGGGAATTCTCGAGCATCACCACTTGGCCGGGCTGGACCTCGAAGCCACCATCCACCCAGTTCTGCACCAGACGCACTTCCTGGCCGAGCAGCTCGCTCATGCGCTTGGCGACGGGGGCGAGAGAATCCTCCGGCTTGAACTCGCCCTCGGTGGGGCGGCCCAGGTGGGAGGTGACCATGACCGCCGCGCCTTGGCCGAGGGCGTAGCGGATGCCCGGCAGGGCGGCGCGGATGCGGGTGTCGTCGGTGATGGCGAGATGGTCGTCCTGGGGGACGTTGAGGTCGGCGCGGATGAAGACCCGCTGGCCGGCCACGTCGAGATCGGTGAGGCGCTTGAAGTTCATGCTAAGTCTCTTTCAACGCAGAGACGCCGAGGCGCAGAGGAAGCAGGGAAAACAGGCGGGCTGCTTGTCTCTGCGTCGTCCGCGCCTCGGCGTGTGGGTTTGACGGCGGCTTACTTGGAGATGACGCGGGCCATCTCCAGCACCTTGCAGGAATAACCCCACTCGTTGTCGTACCAGGAAACGACCTTGACGAAGGTCTTGTCCAGGGCGATGCCGGCCTCGGCGTCGAAGACCGAGGTGCACGATTCGCCGCGGAAGTCGGTGGCGACGACCTTTTCCGTGGTGTAGCCGAGGATGCCCTTCATGGCGCCTTCGGAGGCGGCCTTCATGGCGGCGCAGATTTCCTCGTAGCTGGCTTCCTTGTTCAGTTCGACGGTGAGGTCGACGACCGAGACGTCGGAAGTCGGAACGCGGAAGGCCATGCCGGTGAGCTTGCCCTTGAGTTCGGGCAGCACCACGCCGGCGGCCTTGGCGGCGCCGGTGGAGGAGGGAATGATGTTCTCCAGGATGCCGCGGCCGCCGCGCCAATCCTTGTTGGAGGGGCCGTCCACGGTCTTCTGGGTGGCGGTGGCGGCGTGCACGGTGGTCATCAGGCCGCGCTTGATGCCCCAGTTGTCGTTCAGCACCTTGGCGACGGGGGCCAGGCAGTTGGTGGTGCACGAGGCGTTGGAGATGATGTCCTGGCCGGCGTACTTGTCGTGGTTCACGCCGAAGACGAACATCGGGGTGTCGTCCTTGGAGGGGGCCGACATGATGACCTTCTTGGCACCGGCGGCGAGATGCTTGGCGGCGGTTTCCTTGGTCAGGAAGAGGCCGGTGGAGTCGACGACGATGTCGGCTCCGACTTCGTTCCACTTCAGTTCGGCGGGATCCTTGACGGCGGTCAGGCGGATCGTCTTGCCATTGACGACGAGGTTGCCGCCGTCCACGGCGATGTCGCCCTTGAAGCGGCCGTGCACCGAGTCGTACTTCAGCATGTAGGCCAGATAGTCGGGTTCCAGGAGGTCGTTGATGCCGACGATCTCGATGTCCGAGAAATCCTTGATCGCAGCGCGGAAAACCATGCGGCCGATGCGGCCGAACCCGTTGATGCCAACTTTGATGGTCATGCTAGAAGCTCCTTACAGAATGTTTTTCACCGTGGCGACAACGTTGCCGACGGTAAAGCCAAAAAATTCGAACAACTTGCCGGCCGGGGCCGACTCGCCGAAACGGTCGATGCCGACGACGGCTCCTTCCAATCCTACATACTTGCGCCAGAGGTCGGGATGACCTGCCTCAAGGGCGACGCGTTTACCCGTTCCGAGGACGGCGGCCCGGTAGTCGGCCCCCTGGCGTTCGAAGGCTTCGACGCAGGGCATGGAAACGACGCGGGCGGCGATGCCCTCGCCGGCCAGGGCGGCCTGGGCGTCCAGGGCCAGCTTGATCTCGGAGCCGGTGGCGATGAGGGTGACGGCGGCGTTGGCGGCGTCGGCCAGGACGTAGCCGCCGCGGGCGATGGTGGCGGCGGCGATGGCGCCGGTCACGGTGGGCAGGTTCTGCCGCGACAGGGCCAGGACGCTGGGACCGTCGGCGCGTTCGATGGCGGCGGCCCAGGCGACGGCGGTTTCGGTGGCGTCCGCCGGACGCCAGACGTCGAGGTTGGGAATGAGGCGCAGCGATGCCACGTGTTCCACCGGCTGGTGGGTCGGCCCGTCTTCGCCCAGGCCGATGGAGTCATGGGTGTAGACCATGATCTGGCGCTGGCGCATGAGGGCCGCCATGCGGATGGCGTTGCGGGCGTAATCCGAGAACACCAGGAAGGTGGCGGTGTAGGGGACGAGGCCGCCGTGCAGGGCGATGCCGTTGGCGATGGCGGTCATGCCGAATTCGCGCACGCCGTAGTAGAAGTAGTTGCCGCCTTCGTTGCGGGTGACGCCCTTGGAACCCTTCCACAGGGTGAGATTGGAGCCGGCCAGGTCGGCCGAGCCGCCGAACAGTTCGGGCAGGGCCGGGGCGTAGGCGGCGATGGCGTTCTGGCTGGCCTTGCGGGTGGCGATGTTGTCGGCCTTGTCGCGGCAGGCCGCGACATAGGCGTCCACGGTGGCGGACCAGTCGGCGGGGAGTTTGCCGTCGATGGCGCGGCGCTGGAATTCGGCGGCGAGTTCGGGGAAGGCGGCGCGGTAAGCGGCAAACTTCGCATCCCAGGCGGCTTCCAGCTCCCGGCCCCGGGCCTTACCGTCCCAGGCGGCGTAGACGTCGGCGGGGATTTCGAACGGGGCGTGGGTCCAGCCGATGAAGGCTCGGGCGGCGGCGATCTCGTCGTTGCCCAGGGGGGCGCCGTGGACGTCGTGGCCGCCCTGCTTGTTGGGGGCGCCCATGCCGATGACGGTGCGGCAGCAAATGAGGGTGGGCCGGTCGGCGACGGCCTGGGCGGCGAGCAGTGCCGCCTCGATGGCGGCCGCGTCGTGGCCGTCCACGGCGGGGATGACGTGCCAGCCGTAGGCTTCGAAGCGGCGCGGGGTGTCGTCGGTGAACCAGCCTTCGACGTGGCCGTCGATGGAGATGCCGTTATCGTCGTAGAAGGCGATGAGCTTGCCCAGGCCGAGGGTGCCGGCCAGCGAGCAGGCTTCGTGGGAGACGCCTTCCATCAGGCAGCCGTCGCCGAGGAAGGCGTAGGTGTAATGATCGACGATGGTGTGGCCGGGGCGGTTGAATTCCGCCGCCAGCACCTTTTCCGCCACAGCGAAGCCGACGGCGTTGGAGATGCCCTGGCCGAGCGGGCCGGTGGTGGTTTCGACGCCGGGGGTGATGCCGTATTCGGGGTGGCCGGCGGTGCGGGAGTGGAACTGGCGGAAGTTCTTGAGATCGTCGAGGGAAAGATCGTAGCCGGTGAGGTGCAGGAGGGCGTAGATCAGCATCGAGCCGTGGCCGTTGGACAGCACGAAGCGGTCGCGGTCGGCCCACTTGGGGTTGGCCGGGTTGTGGCGCAGATGGCGGCGCCACAGGACTTCGGCGATTTCCGCCATGCCCATGGGGGCGCCCGGGTGACCGGAGTTGGCCTTCTGGACAGCGTCCATGGCGAGGGCGCGGATGGCGCCGGTGAGAGGGGAAAAAGCAGGGGTCTTGACCGTGGTTGCGCTCATGGGACTTATCCGTTTGGCGTAAATTCGCGCCCGGGGAAAAGATGGAATTATCCGGTAAAGCGGGCGCTTTGGGTAGGGCCGATGGCGGGCCGCAATGCCGGAAAACCCCGGCTCGGGACGCGAAAATCCAGGCCGCGGCGCGGATTTTGCGGTTCAGGCGAGTTTTTTCTTTTCCATCAGCTTCCAGATCAGCGGCGTCAGGATGAGCTGCATGGCGATGTCCATCTTGTCGCCGGGGACGACGATGGTGTTGGCGCGGGACATGAAGGAATCCTGAATCATGGCCAGGAGATAGGGGAAGTCGACGCCGCGGGGGTTGCGGAAGCGGATGACCACCATCGATTCGCCGGCTCCCGGGATGTCGCGGGCGATGAAGGGGTTGGAGGTGTCCACCACCGGCACCCGCTGGAAGTTGATGTGGGTGTGCTCGAACTGGGGGACGATGTGCTTCACGTAGTCCGGCATGCGCGACAGGATGACGTCGGTGACCGCCTCCTTCGAATAGCCGCGCAGATTGATGTCGCGGTGGATTTTCTGGATCCACTCCAGGTTGATGACGGGGACGACGCCGATCATCAGGTCGGCGTAATGGGCGACGTTGACCTCCTGGGAATGGACGGCGCCGTGGAGTCCCTCGTAGAACAGCATGTCGGTGCCGCCGGGCAGATCCTGCCAGGGGGTGAAGGTGCCTGGGGCCTGCCCCAGGCGGGCCGCTTCGTCGTCGTCGTGGACGTAGTAGCGGCGCTGGCCCTGGCCGCATTCGCCGTAGGTGCGAAAGAGGTTTTCCAGTTCCTTCAGGAGATTGGCGTCAAGGCCGAAATGGGAGAGCCGGGTTTCCCCGGCCTGGGCCCGTTCGGCGTTGATGCGCTTGAATTCCTCGCGGTCGTAGCGGTGGAAGCTGTCGCCCTCGACGATGGCGGCGTTGACGCCTTCCCGCCGGAAAATGTTCTCGAAAACCTTCTTGACGGTGCTGGTGCCGGCGCCGGACGAGCCGGTGACGGCGATGACCGGGTGTTTGATCGACATGCCGAATCTCCCTTGATTGTTGTCTAAATCGGGCCGTGGCGGCACTCAGCGGCCCAGGCGCTGGCGCCAGCCCGGGTAGAAGCGGTCGGCGTCGGCGGGGAAGGACTCGAAGGCCCGGGCCAGTTCCCGGTGCTCGGCGGCGTAGTCGACGACGTCGGCCCCCGCCTTCCAGGCGGCGAAGGCCTGGCGCAGCGAGGTGGCGCCGGCGACGGGGCCGTCCAGGTGGCCGAAGGAGCCGCCGCCGCAGGTGTTGATGACATTGGCGTGGCCGAGGTTGTGGAAGAAGCCGGGCAGGCGCACCGCGTTCATGCCGCCCGAGACGATCGGCGTGGTCGCCTTCATGCCCCGCCAGTCCTGACGGTAGTAGGGGCCGTCGGCGACATCGCGTTCCATCATGTAGGCGATGTCGCGGTCGGATTCTTCGCCCTCCATCTTGCCGAATCCCATGGTGCCGGTGTGCATGCCGGAGGCGCCCTGGATGCGGGTCATCTTGCAATGGACGAAGGCGCTGTAGCCGCGTTTCGATTGTGGGCTGGTGACCGCGCCGTGGCCGGCCCGGTGGTAGTGCAGGAACTGCCCGGGGAAGGTGCGGCGGGCCAGGGTGACGGCGGTCGGGCCGCCGACGTAGCCGTCCACCAGGAAGGCGACGTGGCTGGCGTTTTCGCCGAAGGCCGCGAGGATGAACTCGCCCCGGGCGATCATTTCGAAGGGGTCGTCGGCGGTGATGTTGGCGGAAAAAAGCTTGGGCCGGCCGGTGGCGTCCTGGGCCCGGGCCATGGCTTCGGCCACCAGGGGGATGGTTTGGCACAGGGGGGCGAAGACCTGGTTGCCCTGGGGTTCGTCGTTCTTGATGAAGTCGCCCCCCAGCCAGAACTGATGGCAGGCCTCGGCGAAGGGGCGGGGCTTGAGGCCGAGCTTGGGTTTGATGATGGTGCCCACCACCAGGCCGCCGTCGGTGAGGGGCATGCCGAGGATGCGCCAGAGGTCGACGATGTTCATGGCCGGCCCGTCGAACAGCCGCAGGAGGCCGGGCGGCATCCAGAAATCGTGCATCTTGGCGTATTCGACGTCGCCCATGCCCTGGTTGTTGCCGATGGTGAGGGTGAGGAAGGAAACGAGCATGGCCCGGCCGTCGGTGATGTTGCGGTCGAAGAGTTCGGTCGGGTAGGCGATCTTCATCAGCCAATTGCCGCCGGGCAATGGGGAGACGTGGTAGACCAGGGCGTCGACCGTGCGCGTGAAATCGTCGGTGGTGCACACCTCGACGTTGGTGCCGGTGGACGATTCCGCCGCGAAGTGGGCGGCCGTGGCGACCGGCTCGTAGCCCGCCTTGGGCTTGAAATGGTAGGCGCACAGGACGTGGCGGCCGGCGGCCATGAGCTGTGTTTCGTCAAGGTCGGGTTTGGCGTAGCGCTGGCTTTGATCCATCTCTGGTCTCCCGGGCGTCAAAAAGGCGGCGATGGCTGCATCCTAGGAGAATAAAATCATAAATAACAGTCAGAAAATCTGATAAGTTACATAAATAAAACCTTATGGTTTGAGCGTGAAAAACCTGACCTTTCGCCAATTGCGGGTTTTCGAGGCCGTCGCCCGCCATCTTTCCTTCTCCCGGGCGGCGGAGGAGTTGTTTCTGACCCAGCCGGCGGTATCGATGCAGGTCAAGCAGCTCGAGGAGAGCGTCGGCCTGCCGTTGGTCGAGCAGACCGGCAAACGCATCCGCCTCACCGAGGCTGGCACCCTGATGGCCCAGACCGCCCGCCGCCTGGCCGGCGAACTGCGCCAGGCCGACGACGCCCTGGCTGCCCTCAAGGGACTGGAAAGCGGCAGCCTGACGGTGGCCGTGGTATCGACGGCGATCTATTTCGCGCCCCACCTGGTGGCCCGCTTCGTCGCCAGCCATCCGGGGATTAAGGTCCGCCTGCTGGACGCCAACCGGGAGCAGGTTCTGCGCCTGCTCGGCGAAAGCGCGGTCGAACTGGCGGTGATGGGCGAACCCCCGGAGGGCAGCCGGCTCGACGCCGCGTATTTTGCCGACCACCCCCTGGGTATCGTCGCGGCCCCCGGGCATCGCCTGGTTTCCCAGCCTCGCGTCGAGGCCGCCGCCCTGGCCGGCGAGGTTTTCGTCCTGCGGGAAGCGGGGTCGGGAACCCGACGCACCATGGAGCGCTTTTTCGCCGCCGCCGGGGTGGGCGTGGCAGCCGGCATGGAAATGAGCAGCAACGAAGCCGTCAAGCAGGCGGTGATGGCGGGGCTGGGCCTGGGTTTCCTCTCCCTGCACACGGTGGGGCTGGAGTTATCGACCGGGCGCCTGCGGGTGCTCGACGTGCGTGACCTCCCCGTGCGCCGGCGCTGGAACCTGTGCGCCCGCCGCGACCGGCTGCTCTCCCCCGCGGCTTTGGCCTTTCGCCGCTTCGTGGCCGACCGCGGCGCGGCCCTCTTGCTGGAGGGCGTGCTGGGCCGGCCGTAAGGCGGCGGGGCGGCTCAGATCGACCACCAGGAAAGCAGGATGCTGAGGATGGCGGCTGCCGCGATCATCAGGCCGACCCAGGCGGCGATGCCGGCGGCGGTAACCAGGTTGGCGATGTAGTGGGCCCGGTCAGCATCGTCGACCTTGAGGAGCGGGCGAACGCCGTGGCGGATGAGGGCGGCGGTGGCCAGCCAGGCGAGGGCGATGACGCCGGCGTTGAGCGAGAGGCTCGGCACGAACAGGGCCAGTGGCGCCAGCCACAGGGGTACCGGGGCGATGGCGGCGAGGGCGTAGGCGCTTTCGAAACCCGGGTCGTGGTCGCGGGCCAGCGCCAGGCGCTGGACGACCATGGCCATGAAGGAAACCATGGCCAGTTGGGCGAGGTAGAACACCAGGCCGGTGACCAGCAGCTGGCTGCCGGTGAGGGCCGGCGCCGACAGGGGGAAGACGACGCCAGGGTGGACCCGTTCGGCGTAGGCGTAGAGGGCCGGGGGAATCAGCGAAAGCGGGGCGACGAGGCAGAAAAAGAGTTGCCGGGCGCTCGGGTGGCGGCGGGAAATCTCGTTCCAGCCGGTGCTTTCCGATACCAGCATGGCGGGAAGGTGGGTAATCGACATGATCGAACTCCTTGCGACCCGCCGATAGCGCCGCCTGGAGGTTCGCCTCCCGCAGACGGCGGGGCGAAGGGGCAGTGGCGGGCTGTAGGTTGGAGTCCACCGGGCCGGTGGGAGTTCCGGCCCGCCGGCGATCAGGCCCGATCGGCGGCGGCCGCGCCGCGCCCGGCCTTCTTGCGCGTCGGCGCGAGGTCGGGGTCGAGGAGCCGTTCAATGCGGGCGAAAACCTCGAAGCGCGAGAAGGGTTTTTTCATGAAATCGTCGGCGCCGATGCGGTCGGCGTAGAACTGCTCGGTGGCCTGTTCGTTGCCGCTAATCATGATGACGGGGATGTGCTGGGTGCGGGCGTCCTTGCGCATGGTGCGCAGGGCGGCGAAGCCGTTCATGCCGGGCAGGACGATGTCGAGAAAAATCAGGTCGGGCTGCTCGGTGCGGGCGATTTCGACGCCGGCTTCGGCCGAAAGCGCCTCCAGGGTGACGAAGCCGACCGAACGCAGGGTCTTGCGCAGGACAGCGACGATTGTCGGCGAATCGTCGATGATGAGCGCCCGCGTGCCTTTTCGGGCATTGACCCGCTGCCGCTGGCGGCGTTCCACCGGCACCGCCGGCGGCGCTGCCGTGGCGGCGGAGGGCGCCGGTGGGGCGGCCGCTTCACCGGCCGTTTCGCCGGCTGGCTTGTGGAAGGCGGCGCGGATCTGGTCGAGGATGCTCATGGTCGAATCAGCCTGGCGCTTCGCCTAGCCGTGGTAGCCGGTAACCCGCAGCACCTCGTTTTTTGACCCGAGGATGACGGGTACGCGCTGGTGCAGTTTTTCCGGCTGCAGGTCTAGGATGCGCCGGTAGCCCGTGGTGGCGGCGCCGCCGGCCTGTTCGACGAGAAAGGCCATGGGGTTGGCTTCGTACATGAGGCGCAGCTTGCCGCCCTTGTCCCGGGTTTTGGCGTCGATGGGGTACATGAAGATGCCGCCCCGGGTCATGATGCGATGCACGTCGGCCACCATCGAAGCCACCCAGCGCATGTTGTAGTCCTTGCCTAGGGGGCCTTCCTTGCCCGCCTGCATCTCTTCGACGTAACGCTGCACCGGCGCTTCCCAGTGTCGCCGGTTGGACATGTTGATGGCGAATTCCTTGGTGTCTTCCGGGATGCGCATGGCGCTACGGGTGAGGACGAAGGCCCCGACCTCGCGGTCGAGGGTGAATTCGACGACGCCGTCGCCCACCGTCAGCACCAGGAGGGTGGTCGGACCGTAGACGGTGTAGCCGGCGGCGACTTGCTGGGTGCCGGGCTGGAGGAAGGCCTGTTCGGCGGCTTCCGGGGTCGACAGGTCGGCGCCTTCGGGGCACTTCAATACGGAGAAGATGGTGCCGACGGAAATGTTGACGTCGATGTTGGAGGAACCGTCGAGGGGATCGAAGAGCAGGAGGTATTCGCCCTGGGGGTAGCGGTGGGGGATGGTGTGGGGCAGGTCCATTTCCTCGGAGGCCATGGCCGCCAGGTGGCCGCCCCATTCGTTGGCCTCCAGCAGGTATTCGTTGGAGAGGACGTCGAGTTTCTTCTGGGCCTCGCCCTGGACGTTGTCGCTGCCCGCCTCGCCCAGCACGCCGCCCAGGCCGCCCTTGCCGATGGCGATGGAAATGGCCTTGCAGGCGCGGGAAACGACTTCGATCAAGAGCTTGAGGTCGGCGGTAATCACCCCCTTTTCCCGTTGTTCTTCGATCAGGTAACGGGACAACGTCATGCGCGCCATGGGAACTCCGTGGATTGGCGTTGAAAATGCGGATTTTACTCCGCCTGGGAGCGGGCGTGGAGGAATGCGAAGGCGGCGGCGCTGGCCAGGGGTTTGCTGAAGAGGTAGCCCTGGACTTCGTCGCAGCCGTTGCTGCGCAGGATTTCGAGCTGGTCGGGGTTTTCCACCCCTTCGGCGATGACCCTGAGGCCGAGGGAATGGGCCAGCGCGATGGTGCCCATGGCGATGGCCCGGTCGTTCAAGTCGGTTTCGATGTCGCGGACGAAGGAACGGTCGATCTTCAGGTGGTCGATGGGGAAGAGCTTGAGGTAGGCGAGGGAGGAGTAGCCCGTGCCGAAGTCGTCGATGGCCAGGGTGACGCCCATGCGGCCGAGGAGCTGGAGGATGGCGACGGCCTCCTCGGGGTTTTCCATGACGGCGCTCTCGGTGATTTCGAGTTCAAGGAGTTCGGGGGCGAGGCCGGATTCGGCCAGGGCGCCGGCGACCATTTCGCAGAAATCGCGGCGCCGCAGCTGGCGGGCCGAAACGTTGATGGCCATGCGCATCGGCGCGAGGCCGCAATCGACCCAATTGCGCATTTCGCGGCAGGCGTTCTGCAGAACCCATTCGCCGATCGGCACGATGAGGCCGGTTTCCTCGGCGATGGGGATGAAGCGGTCGGGGGGGATCATCCCCTCCACCGGATGCTGCCAGCGCAGCAGCGCCTCGACGCCGGTGGGGCGGGTGCCGGTGGCGTCGAACTGGGGCTGGTACACCAAGGTCAGCTCGTTCCTGGCGATGGCCTGGCGCAGCTTGTTCTCGAGGCCGAGGCGGGCGGTGGTGGCGAGGTTCATGTCCTCGGCGTAGAACTGGTAGTTGTTCCGGCCGGCCGATTTGGCGTGGTACATGGCGGTGTCGGCGTTTTTCAGGACGGTGTCGCCGTCGCTGCCGTCGGTGGGGAAGATGCTGATGCCGATCGACGGCGTGGTGTGGAGTTCGTGCTTGTCCACCACCACCGGCGTCGACAGGGCGCCGATGATCTTGCCGGCGACGATGGCGGCGTCGGTGGCGTTGGCGATATCGGGCAGCAGGACGACGAACTCGTCGCCGCCCAGGCGCGCCACCAGGTCGGTTTCGCGCACCGTGGCGGCCAGGCGGCAGGCCACTTCGCGCAGCAGTTCGTCGCCCACCTGGTGGCCGAGGGTGTCGTTGATGACCTTGAAGCGGTCGAGGTCGAGGAACATCACCGCGACCTTCCAGTCGTGCCGCCGCGCCTCGGGCAGCACCTGGGCGAGGCGCATGAGCAGCGCCAGCCGGTTGGGCAGGCCGGTCAGGGTGTCGTGCTGCGCCATGTGGCGGATTTGCTCCTCGGCGCGGCGGCGTTCGGTGGCGTCGCTGAGGAGCCAGATGTAGTGGCTGGGCTGGAGGTTGTCCTTGTCGTCCACCCGGGCGACCCGGATGCTGGCCACGTAGCTTTCGCCGTTCTGGCGCCGGGCTTCGATTTCGCCGTGCCAGGCGCCGCGGGTGTCGAGGGCCTCGCGCAGGGTGCCGAGGTCGGGAGAGGCGCTGGGAATGAGCAGCCCATCGACGGCATGGCCGCCGATTTCCTCGGCGGCCATGCCGGTAATGGCGGTGAAGGCGGGGTTGGCCGTGAGGATGCGCTGCTGCGCGTCGGCGATGACGATTCCCGAAGGGCTGTTGGCGAACACCAGGTCGGCCAGGCGCAGCCGGGCTTCGTTTTGCTTGCGTTCGGTGATGTCGGTGTAGATGGTGACGAAGCCGCCGTCGGGCAAGGGCGTGCCGAAGATTTCCAGTTCGGTGCCGTCGGGACGGCGGCGCTCGAAGTGGTGGGCCACGGGGTGGCGCGCCCGCTCCATCAATTGGGCGACCTGGGCTTCCGGATCGCCGGGGCCGTACTCGCCGCGCCGGGCGTTATGGCGGAAGAGCGCTTCGAGATTGAGCTTCGGGTCGGCGAACAACTCGTCCGGGAAGTCGAGGAGCTGCCGGAAGCGGGCGTTGTGCAACTCGACCCGCTGCTGCGAGTTGACCAGGGTGAGGCCGCTCGGGATGTTCTCCACCACGGTCTGCAGGAGGTCGCGCTGAGTGCGTAGCGCTTCCTCGGCGGCACGGCGTTCGGTGATGTCGGTATAGGTGGTGATGAAGCCGGCGATCCGCCCGTCGAGATAAAAGGGCTGACCGTGGACCAGGTGGCTGCGGCCCGAAGCCCGGCTTCGTTCGAAGCGGTGAGGCTGGAATTGGCGGGCCATGGCGCTGAGGCTGGCGACGTGCTCCTCGGGGTCGCCGGGGCCGTATTCGCCGCGACCGGCCGGAATGCGGATCAGATCCTCGAAGGCGACGCCGTCGTAGACGGCTTCCGGGGGCAGGTCGAGCACTTCGACGAAACCGCGGTTCCATACCCGCAGCTTGAGGTTTTCGTCAAAGACGCTGATGCCCTGGGGCATGTTGTCCATGACCGCCTTGAGGTAGGCGTGCTGGCGGCGGAATTCGCCTTCGATCTGCTTGCGGTCGGTGATGTCCTGAGTGGTGCCGCTGGCCCGCAGGGGTTCGCCCTGGTCGTCGCGGTAGGTGCGGCCGTGGTTGAGGAAATGGCGGACTTCGCCATCGGCCCGGACGACCCGGTATTCGACCTGGTAGGGCTGGCCGTCGGCGTGGCCCTGGACCATGGCGGCGGCGACGCGCTCCCGGTCGTCGGGATGGACCAGGTGCAGGAACTGCGCGTAGGAGGGCAAAAAGGCGCCCGGCTGGTAGCCGAAGAGGCGGTAGCATTCGTCGGACCACCACAGTTGGTTGGTCTTGAGGTCGCGCTCCCAGTTGCCGATGCGCCCGATGCGCTGGGTTTCGAGCAGGAGCAGCAGGTGGCGCTGGTCGACGGGGGCTGCCGATCCCGGCGCGTGGCCGACATCGTCACCGAGGCCGAGGGCGGCCATGAGCGGGTGGGGAGTCTCCAAGATCGGGCGGCGGGGCGGATTGCCAAAATCCAATCATACCCCGATGACGCCGACAATGGGTTCAGAGATGGGTGCGCACCCAATTTTTCCAGGCAGCGTGGGCCTTGGGGTCGAGGGCGGCGAGGGCCGAGCGGCGCCAGGGCGGGCTGGCGTCGAAGTCGTCGCTCTCGAGGGTCGCGGCGACCCCGCCGGCTTCCCGCAGGATGAGGCTGCCGGCGGCGTAGTCCCAGGGCCGCTGGCCGCCGTGCAGGAGCAGGTCGGCGCGGCCGGCGGCGAGGTAGCACCATTCGAGCACGCTGGCCCCGAAGTTGCGCTGGGAATAATAGGGCGAGTCGGCGGCCAGGGCGGCGGCAAGTTTGGCCGGCAGGCGTTTCATGTCGACCAGGGCGACGCCGTGGTCGAGGCGGGGTTCCGGCGGGCGAAGCGGCAGCGGCTCGCCGTTGAGCCGGGCGCCGCCGCCGGCCACGGCGGTGAACATTTCGTCGCAGAAGGGCGCGTAGGTCACCCCCAGGATGGGTTTTCCCTCTTGCAGAAGCGCCACCGAGACGGCGAAGTAGGGGAGGCCGACGAGAAAATTGGTCGTCCCGTCGATGGGGTCGAAGCACCACAGGCCGGCTTCGCCGGCCGCCAGGGCGGCTTGCTGTTCGGCTTCTTCCATTTCCTCGCCGAGGATGGGGAGGTCCACCAGCCGGCGCAGGGCGGTGGCAAGGAAGTGCTGGGCGGCGAGGTCGGCGGCGGAAAGGGCGGACCCGTCGGATTTGTGCTCACGCACCACCTGCAGGAAGCGGGGCATGATCTCCTGGGCGGCGACGGCGCGGACGACGGCTTCGACTGCGGGGAGCAGCGCGGCCGGGTTCATGGCGCTTCCCGCCACTTGATCGAGCAGCCGATCGACGGCGTCTGCCGGTCGGGTCCGGCGCCGCTGCGGGCGATCTGGCGCAGGGCCTCGAACAGTTCGCGGGGGGCGTCGGCGGGGGCGGGAAGGCGGCCCGAGGCATCGAGCCGGCCCCGGTACTGGAGCTGGAGATCGGCGTTGAAGCCGAAGTAGTCCGGGGTGCACACGGCGCCGTAGGCCCGGGCCACGGCCTGGCTCTCGTCGTAGAGGTAGGGGAAGGGGAAGTCGAGCTCCTGCGCCCAGCGGACCATGTTGGCGAAGGAATCTTCCGGATAGGCGACGGTGTCGTTGCTCATGATGGCGGCGCTACCCACCCCCAGGGTCCGGAGTTCGCGGCAGTCGCGGACGAGGCGGTCGATCACCGCCTTGACGAAGGGGCAATGGTTGCAGATGAAGACGACGAGCAGGCCGTTCGGGCCGCGCACCGAGTCGAGGTTGTGCCGGCGGCCGTCGACGCCGAGCAGATCGAAGGCCGGAGCCGGCCAGCCGAAGTCGCAGACGGGGGGATTGAGCGCTACCATGGGATACACTGCCGAAAAACAATTTCGACCATAATAGCATTCGATGAATTACCCCCGTTTTTATTGCCGCGAGCCGCTCTCGCCCGGCGCCCACCTCGAACTGCCCGAACCGGTGGCGCGCCATGCCGTGCGCGTGCTGCGCCTGCCGCCGGGAGCCGAGATCGTCCTGTTCGATGGCCGGGGCGGCGAATATGCCGCCCGCCTCGAGCGCATCGAGCGGGATCGCGTCGTAGCGGCGGTCGGCGCCTGGGAGGCGAAGGAATGCGAATCGACCCTGCCGATCACCCTCGTCCAGGCCCTCCAGGCCGGCGAGAAGATGGACTACACCATCCAGAAGGCCGTGGAATTGGGCGTCGTCGCCATCGTGCCGGTGGAGAGCCGGCGCAGCGTCACCCGTCTGTCCGGCGACCGTGCCGGGAAGCGGGTCGCCCATTGGCAGGGGGTGGCGGCGTCGGCCTGCGAACAATGCGGGCGCAATCAGGTGCCCAACGTGGCGCCGGTCGAGCGCCTGGAAAACTGGCTGGCCCGGCCGGCCGGCGACACCCTGCGCCTCATGCTGGCGCCGGGCGCCGACTTTGCCCTGAGCAGCCTGCCGCCGCCGGGGGCGGTGCAACTTCTGGTCGGGGCCGAGGGGGGGCTCGACGGGCAGGAGCTGCGGGCCGCCGAGCTGGCCGGGTTTCGCCCGGTGAGCCTGGGGCCGCGCATCCTGCGCACGGAAACGGCGGGGCTGGCGGCGCTGGCCGCCATGCAGACGCTTTGGGGTGATTTCGCAAAGGCCTGAGGGGGGCAAAATGTTCGAATCCGCGGAATTGGGACACAAGATCGACAAGGCGAGCTTTCGCAAGGAGGTGCCGAAGCTGCGCGCCGACCTGCTCGACGTTCAGTACGACGTGCTGCAGAAGAGGGAATTTCCCGTGGTCATCCTGGTCAGCGGGGTCGACGGCAGCGGCAAGGGGGAGACCATCAATCTCCTCTATTCCTGGATGGACCCGCGCCATATCTCGACCCTGGCCTTTTCGACGCCCACCGACGAAGAGCGGGAGCGCCCCTTCATGTGGCGCTACTGGCGTGCCCTGCCGCCCAAGGGCAAGGTCGGGATCTTTGCCGGTTCCTGGTATTCGCTGCCCATCGCCGAGCGCATCGCGGGCACCATGCGGCGCTCCGAACTCGACCAGCGCCTCGACGACATCAACCGCTTCGAAGCCATGCTGGTCAACGAAGGCGCCCTGGTGCTGAAATTCTGGTTCCATCTCTCCAAGGACGGCCAGAAAAAGCGCCTCAAGGCCCTGGAAAAGAATCCCCGCACCGCCTGGCGGGTGACCAAGGCGAGCTACGACCGGTTGAAGACCTACGACAAGCTTCAGGACGTTGCCGGCCACGTCCTGCGCGTCTCCAACACGGCCCACGCGCCGTGGATCATCGTCGAGGGAACCGATGACGAATACCGCTCCTTGACCGTCGGGCGCATCGTCCTCGAATCGATGAAGAAGCGCCTGCAACAGGACGCCCTGGTCCGGGTGCCGGTGGCGCCGCCGATCCAG
Source organism: Azonexaceae bacterium (assembly GCA_009469675.1). Classification (GTDB taxonomy): domain Bacteria; phylum Pseudomonadota; class Gammaproteobacteria; order Burkholderiales; family Rhodocyclaceae; genus SSSZ01. Next base: position 45,039 of record SSSZ01000043.1, read on the forward strand.
CGGACCATCGACGAAAAAAACCTGCTGACCGAACTCGACCTCGGCCACAAGCTTGGCAAGAAGGATTACGAACGCGAACTCGCCAAATACCAGGGGCGGCTTTCCGAGCTCGTCCGCGATCCGCGCTTCACGGCCAGGCATTCCCTCGTGGTGGTCTTCGAAGGCGCCGACGCCGCCGGCAAGGGGGGCGCCATCCGACGCTCGGTCGAGGCCATCGACGCTCGCCAGTACCAGATCATTCCCATCGCCGCGCCCACCGAGGAGGAGCGCGCCCAGCCCTACCTCTGGCGCTTCTGGCGGCACCTGCCGCGCACCGGCCGGATCGGCATCTTCGACCGCTCGTGGTACGGCCGGGTACTGGTCGAGCGGGTCGAGGGCTTCTGCTCCGAAGCCGACTGGCTGCGGGCCTACGCCGAGATCAACGATTTCGAGCACCAGTTGGCGGCGGCCGGGGCGGTGGTCGTCAAATTCTGGCTGCAGATTTCCGCCGACGAACAGTTGCGCCGCTTCAAGGAGCGCCAGGACACCGAGTTCAAACGCTTCAAGATCACCGACGAAGACTGGCGCAACCGCGACAAATGGGACCAGTACGTGACCGCCGTGTGCGACATGGTGGACCGCACGTCCACCGGCCTAGCGCCGTGGACCCTGGTCGAAGCCAACGACAAGAACTTCGCCCGGGTCAAGGTCTTGCAGACGCTCTGCGAGCGCATCGAGGCGGCCATCCGGGGCGAGGGCGAGACGAAATGAGCGACCAAGGCAAATGACTGACGATCTCTACGACGAAAACTTTGTCGCCTGGTTCCGGGCGGTAACCCCCTACATCAACGCCTTTCGCGGCAAGACCTTTGTCGTCGCCTTCGGCGGCAAGGCTATCGCGGGGGGCTTCATCAAGACCCTGGCCTACGACGTGAACCTTCTGGCCAGCCTGGGCATCCGCCTCATCCTGGTGCATGGGGCGCGGCCCCAGATCGAGGAGGAACTCCAGGAGAAGGGGCTGGAATCCAAGTACCACCGGGGCTACCGCATCACCGACGCCGACACCCTCGATTGCGTTCTCGACGCCGTGGGCAGCGTCTATCTCGAAGTCGAAGCCCTGCTCTCCCAGGGGCTGCCCAATACGCCCATGGCCAACAGCCAGATTCGCGTCATCGGCGGCAATTTCATCACCGCCCACCCGATCGGCGTCCTCGACGGCATCGACCTCCAATACGCCGGCAAGGTGCGCAAGGTGGACGCGGAGGGACTCAAGGCCCAGCTCGGCATCGGCAATATCGTCCTCCTCTCCTGCCAGGGCACTTCGCCCACCGGCGAAATCTTCAACCTCCAGATGGAGGAGGTCGCCGAGGCCGTCGCCATCGCCTTGAAGGCCGACAAGCTGGTCTTTCTCACCGACAGCCGCGGCGTCACCGACGGCGATGGCGAATTCCAGGACGCCCTCACCGCCGATGCGGCCGAACTTCTCAAGGACGGGGCCTGGCTGTCCACCGACCTCAAGCGCTATCTGCCCTGTGCCGTGCGGGCCAGCCGGCAGGGGGTGGGGCGGGTGCATCTGATTGGCTATGAAAAGGACGGCGCCCTGTTGCAGGAGGTATTCACCCACGACGGCGTCGGCACCGTGGTCACGCGGGAGTCCCTGGAGGCCATCCGCGAGGCCCGCCCCGATGACATCGGTGCCCTGATCGCCCTGATCGAGCCGATGGAAGAGGAAGGCATCCTGGTGCATCGGCCGCGGGAGCTACTGGAAAGGGAAATCGACCGCTTCTCGGTGATGGAGCACGACGGCATCATCGTCGGCTGCGCCGCCCTCTATCGCCACGCCGACGACGTGGGCGAACTGGCCTGCCTGGCAGTCAATGCCGACCACCGGGAATGGGGCTACGGCGAACTCCTCATGCGGCGCATCGAAATGCGCGCCAAGAAGGCCGGCATCAAGCGCCTCTTCGTCCTCACGACGCGCACCGAGCATTGGTTCGTCGAGCGCGGCTTCCGTATCGCCAAGGTGGACGAACTGCCCGAGAAGAAGCGCGACATGTACAACTACCAGCGCCGTTCGAAGGTGCTTTTCAAACCCCTTTAAGGTAATTTCAGGACGTTGCACAACGTCGCATCGATCAAAACAAAGCCCGGAATTTACGGGCTTTTTTATTTCATGATGTTGCGTAACGAATCGGAGCAGCGCATACTTTTTGTGTAGCCAAGCGGGATGTTTTTAGATGGCTACTCGAAATTGTGTGTAGCTTTTCAGATTGTGTGTAGCTAATAGGGGGTGCCGTGGGAAAGCTGACTGACATTGAGTTGCGGAACTGGATCAAGGCCGGTGCGCCTGTCGTCAAGGGCGATGGCGACGGCCTGACCTTTACCCTTTCTGCCAAGGGGACTGCTGCCTGGGTGTTGCGGTATCGCTTCGCCGGCCGGCAAAAGGAACTGACCCTGGGGCGCTATCCGGATTTGACCTTGACCAAGGCCCGGGACATGGCCGCCGAAAAGCGCGTGGAGATTCGCCGGGGCGCGGACGTTGCCCTTGAGAAGCAATTCAAGAAGGAAGCCGACAAGCTGGCGGCGCTGGTTGCCAAATCCGGCACCGTCAAGGTGCTCTATGATGATTTCTTCGCCCGTCAGATTGATGGGCAGCGAAAGGACCCCGAGCAGGTTGCCGGGATATTCGCCTTGCATATCCTGCCGGTGATCGGGAGTAAGCAGGTAACGGACGTGCGGCCGGCCGATGTTGACAAGATGCTGCGCCCCCTTGTGGATCGGGGGGTTTTCCGGACGGCAGCCAAGGCGCTGCAACTGACCAAGGCGCTCTTCAACTACGCCATGAAACGCCATATCATCGCGGCGAACCCGGCCGCCCCGTTCAACTGGAAAGACATTGGCGGCAAGACCGGTCCCCGCTCCCGGGTTCTCGCCCGTGCCGAGCTGGTTGCCCTGTTCAAGGCCATGCGGGAAACCCCCAACTTTCCGCCCCATGTGGCGGCTGCCGTCAAGCTGCTCCTGGCCCTGGGGGTGCGCAAGGGTGAATTGCAAAAAGCGACCTGGGACGAATTCGACCTTAAGGCCGGTGTCTGGCGTATCCCCGCTGGCCGCACCAAGACCGAAGCGGCGATCCGCATCCCCTTGGCCCCCTGGGCTATCGGGGTTCTGACCGAGCAGCGGGCCAGGGGATACAACGGTTATGTGTTCCCGGCGCTCCGCATGTCCCCCGGCAAGACCACGGGCTATATGGGCGATGCCACCATGAATCAGGCCCTCTACCGCCTGCAATCCAGCCTCGAACCCTTCACCATCCATGATCTGCGCCGCACGGCCCGGACCCACCTTGCCGCCCTGGGGGTGGTCCCCCACGTTGCCGAACTGTGCCTGAATCACAAACTGAAGGGCATTGCCGCCGTCTATGACGTGCATGATTATTTCGAGGAACGCCGGGCCGCCCTGAATGCCCTTTCCGATCTGTTGGCACAGTGCGAAAAAGGCGGCGCGGACAAGGTGATTCCGATCAAGCAACGGACTCCGAAAAAGGCATGATGCGCACCGCCTTTTTACCCTCTACTTTCCCGCCGTCTAACCCGTACCTGATTTTTTCAGTGGGGAGCGTGGGGAGAGTGGGGAGAAATCGCCGGAAGCCATACAGTACAAGGAATCCCGGCTCCCCACTGCGGCCGAATTTCTCCCCAAAGGATGGGGAATCTCCCCACGACTCCCCAAAAACCGCCCCCTTTTCGGCCCGGATCGGTGCCGAAACCCTCCCCCTGGGGGTGACGCCATGACCCGGAAATCCACCCCCGCAGCCCTCCCCGAAACCTGCCTTAATGCCGTGCCACGATCCTTCACGGCGGAAGAGCGGCCCGTCCCCGCCTATGCCGACGGCCCCCTGGCCGACCTGATGGCGGCGGAAGCCATCATTGACCTATTGCGCCTGGGCATCGAACAAGATTTCATGGTCGATTTCACCGAGGCCAGCCAGGATTCCGGGGTGGTTGCCGCCGGCCATGCTCTCTACTTGGTGCGCCGCGCCCGGCTGGCCTATGCCGAGGCCCTGGCGACGGCCATCAACGCCCGTTCGCCCGTGCAAGCGTCTGCACCCAAGCGCTCCCGGCCGCGCTAAAGAACCTGCCAGCAACCCCCGCCGGGCCGGGTTGAAAATTGCCTGACAAATGGCGGGTGCTATACCGCTTGCCTGTCTAATTCGTAAAGTGTAGATTTACAGCTATGATTAAATCGTTTCGCCACAAGGGACTGGAAACGTTTTTCTTGACCGGCAGCCATGCGGGTATCCAGCCGATACACGCCAAGCGCCTACGAGAGCAGCTAACCGCCCTCAGCGTGGCGAAAAGCCCTGGCGATTTGGCCCGCCCGTCTTGGCGGCTGCATGGCCTGGCAGGGGACCGGCAAGGCTTCCTGTCCCTGACCGTGCAAGCCAATTGGCGTTTGGTGTTCCGGTTCGATGGGGACGATGTTGAGTTGCTGGATTATCTCGATTACCACTGAGAGCGCAGATTATGGATATGCACGACCCCGCACACCCCGGCGAAGTCCTGTCCGGCTGGATCGATGACCTTGGCCTGAGCGTTACGGCTTTTGCCAAGCATCTTGGCATTTCGCGGATCATGCTTTCCCGCATCCTCAACGGCCATGCCGCCGTCAGTGCCGACATGGACTTGCGGCTATCGGAAGCCCTGGGAACCGCTCCCGGCTTCTGGCTGCAAATGCAGACCCAGCGGGATTTATGGCTGGCTCGCCAGAGGGCAACTGAGCGGCAGCCGGTTGAGAAGCTGGCGGCTTGATGCCCGTTTCGAAACCTAATCCACTTGATGCAACCTTATGGGCAGCGGAGCCAGGGGAGCCTGATATTCCAATCGGCAAGGTTGCATTCAAGGAGCTTGGTCGCGAGGATGGGAAGGTTTGGCTTGCCGGCTTGGTACGGAATCACTCGAACCAGATAATCGGAAAGGCGAGCATTGACGGAATTCCCCTTAGCATGTTGCCGGCAAGCAAGGGGCAGGGAGCGCCCCGGAAGGACGAGAAGCGTATGGCCGTATTTTTGGCTTGGGCCTTGCTGGCGGCGAAGTTTGGCGGGAAGTTTGGCGAGGCCGATAGGCAATTGGTGGAAAGTGGGTGGTTCAAGACCGGATGTTCTGCCGAAGGCAAAGTCCGAGCGATACGCAATGCCCTGGCAAGAACTCTCTGCCTTGATCTGGACAAAGATGCATACTTCATATTCGACACATCAGCCGAGAACGCGGGGACGCCTCCGTTTTCGGTTCTCATTAAAAAACCTACCTACTACTCAACCAACTCGGGCGGCCTTGAAATTTTGGGGCTTGGCAATGTCTGGATGGAGAGGATGGGGGAGCGAGTGTCCGAGCAACGGGCACTCAAGGTAGAAATCGAGCGGCTTGACCAAGCATTTAAATTGGAAGCTGCAAAGGCCCGAGGGGGGCCAATAATTATTTCGTGTTTTCGGCCGGGCCAATAACATTTCTGGCCGTTACGAGGGCGTTTCCACATCCGTACATTGCACTCCATGACCTGATCCATTCTGGTTCAGGCATATTCCGAAAGGATTGTGCAATGGCTCAAAAAGTCCCCGCAGTGCCCAGCCCCGCAACGGTTGCGGCCCTCGAAAAAATCCCCCATGCAGCCCGCCGCATGGGAATTTCAACCTCCCAATGTTATCGGGAAATCAAGGCCGGCCGGCTTTCGCCGCTGGTAAAGCTTGGCCCCCGCGCCTCTGCCGTTCCGGCGGCTGCGGTAGATAGCTGGATCGCTGCCCGTATTGCCGCCGCCAGCCAGCAAGGCGGTACCAAATGAGCGCAGCCCCCAAACGAACGCGCCGCCAGGCGGCCATTGAGATGATGTGTTCCCGTGCCCTGCGAGCCTGCTGCCGAGCCGTGGATGCCTACGACGCCGAGCAGCAATTCCGTATTGACGAGCTGCCGGAAGATCAGCGACGGGCAGCCCATGCCCTGCTCCATGCGGCGCTTGCCCATTGTCTTGGCTCACCCGCCAAGGCGCCCAAGACTCTGACATGGTTTGGCCGCCGCTGGTATTTGACGGCCATTGGCAAGGGCAGCTTGCAGGTATCCGCCTATCCCAAGTATCCGGGTCTGGTCTCCATGCCCGGCTCCTTGTTCTGAGGCCGGGCAATGGCTGAAAACAACATCAAGCGCATAGCCGGCGCCGCCCTGTCGTCCTTCGACTTGGTCATGGACTGGTTGGGGTTGGGCGGCGGCCGCAACCAGGGGCGGGAGTATCTGCCCCTGAACCTCAAGCGGGGCGACCACAAGCCCGGCTCTTTCACCATCAATCGCGATAGCGGGGCCTGGGCTGATTTCGCGGCTGATGATAGGGGCGGTGATCTGGTGGCCTTGACCGCCTGGCGTTTCGACTGCCCCCAAGGCGAAGCGGCCGGGAAACTGGCGGAATTCCTGGGGATTCCCGGAATCCCGGCAAAATCCGGCCTTCACAAACGCGCTACAAGCGACGAACGCCAGGCGGGTAAGGGTAAGGTATTCCCGGAATCCCGCAAGGCGGCCCCGGAGAAGCCGGAAGGCGACGGCGGGCAGGTCTGTGTGCAGCCGATCCCCGACGATGCGCCGCCGATGCCGAAAGCCCATGGCAAGCACGGCAAATCGGCGGCGACCTGGGAGTATCGGGACCAGGCCGGGCGGTTGCTCTTCCTGGTCGCCCGCTGGGAACCGAGGCGGGAAGGGGAGCGCAAGCAGTTCGCCCCCCTGACCCTGTGGCGTGATTCCGCTGGCCGCCTGGGCTGGCAGTGGAAAGCACCGCCGGCCCCCCGTGCCCTGTTCAACCTGCCGGACCTGGCCGCCCGCCTGGCGGCCCCGGTGTTGCTGGTGGAAGGCGAGAAGGCCGCCGATGCGGCCCGCCGGCTCTGCCCCGATTGGGTGGTGATGACCTGGCCCGGGGGCAGCATGGCGACGGACAAGGCCGATTTCAGCCCTCTGACTGGCCGGGACGTGCTGACCTGGCCCGACCATGACGAAGCCGGGCAACGGGCCATGGCCAAGGCGGCGGCCCGCTGCCGGGCGGTCGGTACGGCTTCGGTGCGGCGGATCGCCCTTGACCGGCTGGGGGCGGTTTCGCCGGGCATGGATGGGGCCGGCGGCCCGGTATTGCAGGCCGGCGGGGTCTTGAACCCTGGCGACGATGCCGCCGATTTGCTGGCCCGAGGTTGGACGGCAGGGCATTTCGCCCTGTTGGTTGGCCAGGAAGGGTTTTTCGTGGCGTCGGAAGCCGCGCCCCCGCCGGCCGATGCCCAGGGCGACGAGGAAACCCCGCCAGCCCGCCGGCATTTTCGCTGCGATGAGCGCGGGGTGTGGCTGGTGGAAGTCCGGGACGGCGAACCCGCCCCCGCCCGCTGGCTCTGCGCCCCGCTCAACGTGGAGGCCAAGGTACGCGACCCGGAAAACAGGGGCTGGGGCTGGCTGGTGGCCTTCAACGACGGCGACCGGCACCCGCACCGGGAAATTGTCCCGGCCCGCGCCTTCAAGGGCGAGGGGTTGGAGGTGGTCGAATTGCTGCTCGATAGGGGCCTGGACATTGCCCCCAAGGCCCGGCCCCTGATCCTCGAATATCTGCAAACCTTTCGCACCGAAACCCGCGCCCGGACCACGGAAAAGACCGGCTGGCATGAAACGGGCGACGGCGGCCGGGTGTATGTCCTGCCGGATCGGGCTTTCGGGCACGGTGGCGAAGCCTGGCTCTACGAGGCGGAGAACGCGGCCCGCACCTTCAAGCAACGGGGAACGCTGGCCGGGTGGCGGGAAGGAGTGGCGAGGCTCTGCCAGGGCAATAGCCGGTTGGTATTCGCGGTCTCTGCGGCCTTTGCTGCGCCCCTGTTGTACCCGGCCGGTGCCGAGTCCGGCGGTTTCCATCTGCGCAGTAATTCCAGCGACGGCAAGACAACGGCCATGCGTATCGCCGCTTCGGTCTGCGGCGGCCCGGACTACATGCAACGCTGGCGGCAAACCGATAACGGCCTGGAAGCCCTGGCCATGCAGCATTGCGACGCCCTGCTCTTGCTTGATGAAATCGCCCAAATCGACGCCAAGGTCGCCGGGGAATGTAGCTACATGCTGAGTAATGGCAGCGGCAAGGGGCGGGCCAACAAGACCGGCGGGGCCAGGGCAACCTACAAATGGCGCCTGCTCTTTCTCTCCGCCGGGGAAATCGGCCTGGCTCAGCACATGGGCGAGGCTGGCAAACAGGCCCGGGCGGGCCAGGAATTGCGCCTGGCTGAGATCCCCGCCGATGCCGGCGCGGGGCTGGGGGTGTTCGAGAACCTTCACGAATTCGGCAACGGTGCCGAGTTCGCCAAGGCCTTCGATCACGCCACCCGCAAGCACCATGGCACCGCCTTTCCCGCCTTCCTGGATCGCGTGGTGGCGGCTCTCGATACCCTGCCGGATACCTTGCACGAAGCCAAGAAGGCATTCGAGGGGCAAGTCCTGAGTGCCGAGGCTTCGGGCCAGGCACGCCGGGTGGCTGATCGCTTTGCCCTGGTGGCGGCGGCCGGCGAACTGGCGACGAGTTGGGGAATTACCGGCTGGCCGCCCGGCGAAGCCATGCGGGCGGCCCTGACCTGTTACCGGGCCTGGCTTGGCAATCGCGGCGGGGAGGGCAATCAGGAAGAGCGGGCCATGCTGGCACAGGTGCGGGAGTTCCTTGAACGGCACGGCGAAGCCCGTTTCGCTGATTGGGATCGGCCGTTATCGAAAGACGACCACGCTCCTCGCGTCATCAACAAGGCTGGCTGGCGGCAACACGACCCCACGGCGGACGAAACGGAATACTACGTGTATCCCGAGGTATTCCGTTCCGAGGTGTGCAAGGGGCACGACGCCAAGGCGGTGGCCAAGCTGTTGGCAGCCCGTGGATTCCTGCGCATGGATGGCAAGCACCATGCGCCCAAGGTGACGCTTCCCGGGGAGGGTTCGAAGCGGGTCTTTCATCTCCTGCCGGCCATCTTTGGGGACGAATCGTGATCGATTGGGCGGCCCTCATAAGCCCTGAAAACGGCCAAATTTCCCCAGATAGTGGGGAGATTCCCCACGCTTTGGGGAGCGAAACGGCCGTAGTGGGGAGCCGGGATTCATTGTGCTACGGGGATTCCGGAGATTTCTCCCCACTCTCCCCACGCTCCCCACTAAAAAAATCAGGTACGGGTTATGGGTCGGAAGATTCGACCCCGGCGGCGGGGGGTGCCGGCAATGTTTTTAGCGCGGACGAATCGGCGGGTTCGCATCCGATCCACCCGGCCGCCGTGGTCCTGTGCCTGGCTTGGTGCCGGGCCAAAGGGCTTGACCATGAGGATCGCCTGGCGGCCCTGGGCAGTCTCGATACCTGGCCGCCGGGTGAGCAGGTGCGCCGGTGGCATGGCGCCTGTATCGATGAGGGTCTGAAACCCTGGCTGCTGCTCTGCCTGCCGGCGCCAAAGTCCGGGGGCGACTGTACCCGGTGCAGCCATCTGACGACCCGGCAATATGCCGAGACGGGCGGCCGCCGTCTGTTCCATTGGGCTTGCGGCCTGGGCTATCTGATCCTTGAGACCGGCCGGGGGACCGAGCGGATATGGACTGCCCCGCCGGAGTGCCAAAGCTGGGAGCGCTGGCAGCCGAGGCCGGGGCCATAACTGCGGGTCCTTCCCGGAGATTTTCAGTGCGGGTTATTCGCACCGCGTTGGCGCGCTAGGCATAGAAAATTTCGAATGCTTAACTAAGGTGTAAAGCAGTTAAGCGTATTGGGTTTGCCTTGGTTAATTTCCCATCACCCCCCGGGGGGGTGAAAAAGTCCGGGGCCTTTGGCTCTTGACCGAGCTTGGGTTTGCTTGCGTAGCACCGCGAATTGAATAGGGGGTATCCTGGATTTACCTTGCTTGCGACGTTTGCAAGGACATCCGTCGAAAAATCAGTCCCAGCAAGGGTTATTTATGTAGCCAGGTAAGTAGCTATGGTCTTTAGAGTTTGTAGAAACCCACAGTGTGCGGGGCATTCGAGCTGATGCAAAGCGGCTTTTCAAGCGGCTGTAAACCCGCCGGGAGAAGCGCCGCCGCCCTGCCGGCCGGAATAATTCCCGGCGGCAGGGCGGCGGGCCGGCCGCAGGTTTTTTCCAGCCGTTATAATTGGCGCATCCATTCCCCGGAGCAGCCCATGGCACGTAACGTCAATTGCATCAAACTCGGTCGCGAGGCCGAAGGTCTCGATCTCCCGCCCCTTCCCGGCGAACTCGGCAAGCGCATCTTCGAACATGTCTCGAAGGAAGCGTGGCAGCAGTGGATCCGCATGCAGACCATGATTATCAACGAGAACCGCCTCAATCTGGTCGATGCCAAACATCGCAAGTACTTGGCGGAGCAGATGGAAAAGCACTTTTTCGGCGAAGGCGCCGACCAGGTCCAGGGCTACGTCCCGCCCAAGGCCTGAAGCGCCTGGGCCAGCACCGGCCTGAGCCCCGCCACGGCGGGCCTCAGGCTTTTTCTTTGAGCGGCAAGGCTCAGCCCACGGTCAGGGTGCGAACCCCGGCGGCGGTGCCGAGCAGCAACACGTCGGCCGGGCGGACCGCAAACAATCCGTTGGTGACGACGCCGGTGATCTGGTTGACCCGAGTTTCGAAAGCGACCGGGTCGGCGATGCTCAGGCCCTTGACGTCGAGGATGAGGTTGCCGTTGTCGGTGACGAAACCCTCCCGCAGGACCGGTGTGCCGCCCAGCTTGGCGAGTTCGCGGGCGACGTGGGCGCGGGCCATGGGGATGACCTCCACCGGCAGGGGGAACCTGCCCAGGGTGGCGACGAGCTTGGAACCGTCGGCGATGCAGACGAAGGTCGTGGCCACGGCGGCGACGATCTTTTCCCGGGTGAGCGCGCCGCCGCCGCCTTTAATCATGTGCAGGGCGGCGTTGATCTCGTCGGCCCCGTCCACGTAGATCGGGATGGCGTCCACGTCGTTGAGGTCGAGGACCGGAAAGCCGTGGCCCTCGAGGCGCCGGCGGGTCGCTTCCGAACTGGCGACGGCGCCCCGGTACCGGTCTTTCAGGGGGGCGAGGGCGTCGATGAAGCAATTGGCGGTAGAGCCGGTACCGACGCCGATGATGCTGCCGGCCGGGGCGTTGGCCGCGACGTAGTCGGCGGCGGCCTGGGCGACGGCCTGTTTGAGTTCGTCCTGGGTCATGGTGTGTTCTCCGAGTGAAGCCGCGATTTTACCTTGGCAAGACACCCGCGTCGGCGACCGCCAGGCGGGTGCCGCCGGAAAGGGGCCGCTTGGCCCTGCCGCATTGCGCTGCGACCTTGTCACGGCGCTGTAATATTGCCGCCCTAGACTGGCCGGGAATCGCAACCGAGGAGTGTTCCATGCTGCGCAACTGCCGAATTTTCTCCGCCCCGCTGTGGGTCGTTTCCCTGGCCGGCCTGGCGTTCACCGCCACCGCTACCGCCGCCGAGGTCACCGGGGCCGGCGCCACCTTCCCGGCGCCGATCTACGCCAAATGGGCCGACGCCTACCAGAAAGCCACCGGCAACAAGGTCAATTACCAGTCCATCGGTTCCGGCGGCGGGATCAAGCAGATCACCGCCAGGACCGTCGATTTCGGCGCCTCCGACATGCCCCTGAAGCCGGAGGAGCTGGAAAAGGCCGGCATGATGCAGTTTCCCACGGTGATCGGCGGTGTCGTGCCGGTGGTCAACCTGCCGGGGGTCAAGCCGGGGGAACTCAAATTTACCGGCGCCGTCCTCGCCGACATCTACCTGGGCAAGATCAGCAAGTGGAACGACAAGGCCATCGCCGAACTCAACCCCAAGACGGCGCTGCCCGCCAGCGACATCGCCGTGGTCCGGCGAGCCGACGGCTCCGGCACCACGTTCATCTGGACCAATTATCTCGCCAAGGTCAGCCCCGAGTGGAAACAGAAGGTCGGCGAAGGCACTGCCGTGCAGTGGCCCACCGGAATGGGCGGAAAGGGCAACGAGGGTGTCGCCGCCTTCGTCCAGCGCATTCCGGCGTCCATCGGCTACGTCGAGTACGCCTACGTCAAACAGAACAAGATGACCTACGGCCTGGTGCAGAACGCCGCCGGCAATTTCGTCGCCCCCGACGACCTCACCTTCAAGGCCGCCGCCGCCGGCGCCGATTGGAGCAAGTCGGCCTTCTACGAAATCCTCACCAACCAGGCGGGCAAGGACGCCTGGCCGATTTCCGGCGCCACGTTCATTCTCTTGCACAAGGTCCAGGCCCGGCCGGAACAGGGTGCCGAAGCGCTGAAATTCTTCGCCTGGGCCTACCAGAACGGCGGCAAGATGGCGGAAGACCTGGATTACGTGGCCTTGCCCGAGAGCCTCGTCAAACTGATCCACAAGGCCTGGAACGGAGTGCAGGACAGCGCCGGCAAGCCAGTCTTCGGGGCCAGGTAAGCGCCATGCACGCGGTGGGCAATCCGGTGCCGGCTCCGGCCGGCGGAAAGCCGGGGCGAAGCGGCGACGGGAGCCGCAGTGGGGCGGCATCCCACCGGGGGGCGCCCGGCCCGCTGCAAACGGCGGCCGTCAAGGGCAAGCTCGGCGACCTGCTGTTTTTCAACCTGACCCGCGCTTTTGCCGTGCTCACCCTGCTGCTCCTGGTCGGCATCGTCGTTTCGCTGATCTGGAGCGCCTGGCCTTCGATCACCACCTTCGGCCTGGGCTTCCTCACCAGCGCCGAATGGAATCCTCCGGCCGAACGCTTCGGGGCGCTGGTGCCCATGTACGGCACCGTGGTCACTTCGCTGATCGCACTCCTCATCGCCCTGCCCATCAGTTTCGGCATCGCCCTCTTTCTCACCGAACTGTCGCCGACCTGGCTGCGCCGTCCCCTGGGTATCGCCATCGAACTCCTGGCAGGCATCCCGAGCATCGTGTACGGCATCTGGGGGCTGCTCGTCTTCGCGCCCATCTTCGGCGAACACGTCCAGCCCGTCATCGCCCAGACCCTCGGACAACTCCCGGCGATCGGCGCCTTCTTCCGCGGTCCGGCCATCGGCATCGGCATCCTCGCCGCCGGCATCATCCTGGCGATCATGATTATTCCCTTCATCACTTCGGTGATGCGCGACGTCTTCGAGCTGACGCCGCCCATGTTGAAGGAATCCTGCTACGGCCTCGGCGGCACCACCTGGGAGGTGGTCTGGAACGTCGTCCTGCCCTATACCCGGGTCGGCGTCATCGGCGGGGTCATGCTCGGCCTGGGCCGCGCCCTGGGCGAGACCATGGCGGTGACCTTCGTCATCGGCAACGCCAGCCTGCTGGCCAACTTTTCCCTCTTCATGCCGGGCAACAGCATCACCTCGGCGCTCGCCAACGAGTTCGCCGAAGCGACGCCGGGCCTCTACACCGGCGCTCTGGTCGAACTCGGGCTGATCCTTTTCGTCATCACCTTCATCGTCCTCGCCCTCTCCAAGGTGCTGCTCCACACCCTGGATCGGGAAAAGGCCGGCAAGACCTGAGAGCTTGTGAATAAATCTACTGCGCGATCCGATTGCTTCGTTGGGCGGTGCTCGCTCCCCGCCTATCTACGGGATATGTCTCGTCGCGGCGCTCCGTCCGCCTCGCACTCGGGCCGCTCGCTACGCTTTCGTCACAAGCTCTGAGGATCGCCCCATGAACCTGCGCGCCCGCCGCAAGGCCGTCAATTTCATCGCCCTCTCGCTCTCCCTGGGGGCCATGGCCTTCGGACTCTTCTGGCTGGTCTGGATTCTCTGGATGGTCGTCGATCTCGGCATCGGCGCCCTGTCGCTGCGCCTGTTCACCGAAATGACGCCGCCCCCGGGCGGCAGCGGCGGCCTCAAGAACGCCATCGCCGGCAGTATCCTCATGGTCGGCCTGGCCATGGCCATGGCGACGCCGGTGGCCATTTTGGCCGGCATCTACCTTGCCGAATACGGCCAGCGCACGCTGCTTGGCCGGGTGACCCGTTTCATCAACGACATTCTCCTGTCGGCGCCGTCCATCGTCATCGGCCTTTTCGTCTACGCCATCTACGTTGCCCAGGTCGGCAAGTTTTCTGGCCTTTCGGGGGCCATTGCCCTGGCCCTGCTGGTCATTCCGGTGGTGGTGCGCACCACCGAGGACATGCTCACCCTGGTTCCCAACACCGTGCGCGAGGCCGCCTACGCCCTGGGGGCGCCGAAATGGAAGGTCATCCTCCTGATTACCCTGCGGGCGGCCAGGACCGGCGTGGTCACCGGCATCCTCCTGGCGCTCGCCCGCATTTCGGGAGAGACCGCGCCCCTGCTCTTCACGGCGCTGTCCAACCAGTTCTGGAGCCTGGATTTGTCCGAACCCATGGCCAACCTGCCGGTCACCATCTTCAAGTTCGCCATGAGTCCCTTCCAGGACTGGCAGCAACTGGCCTGGGCCGGCGTCTTCATCCTCACCCTCGGGGTGCTCGTCCTCAACATCATCGCCCGCGTCCTGTTCCGGCAGGCGACCCCCCGTTAAGATGGCCCCGTTCCTTCGAGATTACCCATGATGCCCGTCGAACACAGCGTCCAGAACCTGGTGCCGGAAATCAGCATCCGCCACCTCAATTTCTACTACGGCAACGCCATTGCCTTGAAGAACATCAACCTCGACATCTTCAAGGGCAAGGTGACGGCCTTCATCGGTCCCTCCGGCTGCGGCAAATCGACCTTGCTGCGCGCCATCAACCGCATGTACGACCTCTACCCCGGCCAGCGGGCCGAGGGCGAACTGCTCATCGACGGCCAGAACATCCTGGCCGGCGGCGTCGACACCATTGCGCTGCGCGCCAAGGTCGGCATGGTTTTCCAGAAACCGACGCCCTTCCCCATGTCGATCTACGACAACATCGCCTTCGGCGTGAAGATGCACGAAAAGCTCAGCCGCACCCAGATGGACGACCGGGTGGAGTGGGCGCTCACTAAAGCGGCTCTCTGGGGGGAGGTCAAGGACAAGCTCAAGAGTCCCGGCACCGGCCTTTCCGGCGGCCAGCAGCAGCGCCTATGCATCGCCCGCGGCGTGGCGGTGAAGCCCCACGTTCTGCTCCTCGACGAGCCGACCTCGGCCCTCGACCCCATCTCGACCATGCGCATCGAGGAGCTGATCCACGAACTGAAAACCGAATTCACCATCGCCATCGTCACCCACAACATGCAGCAGGCGGCCCGGGTTTCCGATTTCACCGCCTATATGTATCTCGGTGAACTGGTCGAATTCGGCCGCACCGACGACGTCTTCATCAAGCCGCGGGACAAGCGGACCGAAGACTACATTACCGGCCGCATGGGCTGAACCGGGGAAGAGAACCGCCATGAACGAATACACCCAGCACGTCACCAAGGCCTTCGACCAGGAGCTTTCCAACCTGCGCACCCACGTCCTCGAAATGGGGGGGCTGGTCGAGGCCCAGATCCGGGCGGCGACCACCGCCTACGCCACCGGCGACATTGCCGTCGTCGCCGAGATCGTCGACGCCGACACCCGGGTCAACGATTTCGAAATCGTCATCGACGACGAATGCGCCCAAGTGGTCGCCAAGCGCCAGCCCACGGCCTTCGATTTGCGCCTGGTGATGGGCGTTTCCAAGATCGTCACCGACTTGGAGCGGGTCGGCGACGAAGCCAAGAAAATCGCCAAGGGCGCCCGCCGCATCCACCAGCGCGGCCAGATGCCCCTGCCCCGGGCGGCCGACGTGCGCCACGTCTCGTCGGTTACCGTCGCCATGCTCCGCCAGGCCCTGGACGCCTTCGCCCGCCTCGACGCCGAGGCAAGCCACGAGGTCATCCGCGCCGACGAGGAGGTGGATATCGCCTTTAAGGCCATCCTGCGGCAGCTCATCACCTTCATGATGGAAGACCCACGCACCATCTCGACGGCCATGGACATCATCTGGATCGCCCGCGCCATCGAGCGCATCGGCGACCACGCCAAGAACATCGCCGAGCACGTCATCAAGATCGTCGAAGGGCGCGACATCCGCCACCCGCCCAAGGAGAAGAAGGCGTGAATCCGACCATACTGATCGTCGAGGACGAACCGGCGATCCAGGAACTCCTGGCGGTCAACCTCAAACACGCCGGCTTTCTGGTGGTCAAGGCGGGCAGCGCCGAAGCCGGCGACTCGGCGATCCGCGCCGCCCTGCCCGACCTGGTCATCCTCGACTGGATGCTGCCCGGCCAATCCGGCGTAGCCCTGGCCAAGAAGCTGCGCCAGGACGAGCGCACGCGGGAATTGCCCATCATCATGCTGACCGCCCGGGTGCATGAGGAAGACAAGGTCCAGGGTCTGGAAGCCGGCGCCGACGACTACGTCACCAAGCCCTTTTCCCCCAAGGAACTGGTGGCCCGGGTGCGGGCCGTGCTGCGCCGGCGGGCGCCCCACCTGGCCGGTGAGTCGGTCGACATCCAGGGTCTGGTGCTCAACCCCGGCACCCACCGTGTCACCGCCGGCGGCCAGACGGTGGAACTGGGGCCGACCGAATTCCGCCTGCTCTTTTTCTTCATGACCCATCCCGAGCGGGTCTATACTCGCGCCCAACTCTTGGACGAGGTCTGGGGCGATCATGTCTTCATCGAGGAACGCACCGTCGACGTGCACATCCGGCGCCTGCGCGCCGCCCTGGAAGCTTCCGGCCACCAGGACCGGGTCGAAACCGTGCGGGGTACCGGCTACCGGTTTCGCGGCCACTGAACCGGGGGGGTTCCGATGTCGCTGCCGGTTGTAAACGCCCTGGTCTACACCCTCGTCGCCCTGGCGCTGGCCCTTGTCGCGGCGCTGCTCGTCTCGGCCGAGGTCGGCTGGGTGGTATTCACCCTGGGACTCCTGCTGCAGCTGGGCTACCACCTGCGCCAGTGGACCCTGCTCGAAGCCTGGTCGCGCCAGCCTGCGCCGGAAAACGAGCTGGGCGGCAGCGGCGTCTGGTACGAACCCTTTTCCCGCCTCTATCGCCACGAACGCGAGCTGCGCCAGCAGATCGCCCACTGGCAAAGCGAACTGGCCCGCTTCGGCGCGGCCGGCCAGGCACTGACCTTCGGCATCGTCGCCACCAGTCAGGGGGAGCGCATCGAATGGCTCAACCGGGCCGCAGAACAACTCCTCGGCCTCGACCAGCGCGCCGACCTCGGTCAACCCATCACCCATCTGATCCGCCAACCGGCCTTCGTCGCTTACCTGGAAGCCGGCGATTTCGCCCAGCCCCTCAAGTTGCGCAGCGAACGGGCGGGCGAAAGGGTGGTCGCCGTTCGCGTCGTCGACTACGGCGAAGGGCGCCGCCTCATTCAGATTACCGACGTCACCCAGGCCGAACGCCTCGACCAGACCCGTCGCGACTTCGTCGCCAACGTCTCCCACGAATTGCGCACCCCCCTCACCGTCTTGAGCGGCTTCGTCGAAACCCTGCAGGAACTCGAACTGGACGCCGCCGAACGCCGCCGCTACCAGGATCTGATGGCCGAGCAGTCGCTGCGCATGCAGCGCATCGTCCAGGATCTGCTCTCGCTCTCCACCCTCGAATCGGCGCCGCCGCCGCCGGAAACCGAACGCATCGACGTCGCCGCACTGCTCGACAAGCTCAAGCGCGACGCCGAAGCGCTGTCCGGCGGCCGCCACGCCATTAGCCTGGAAATTGCCTCGGGGGGAGATATCCTCGGGGCCGAGGGCGAAATCGCCAGCGCCCTGGGTAACCTGGTTTCCAACGCCGTGCGCTATACCCCGGAGGGCGGCACCATCCGCCTGCACTGGCAGTCCGGCCCGGCCGGCGCCGAATTCGCCGTCGTCGACAGCGGTATCGGCATCGAAGCCGCCGACATCCCCCGCCTCACCGAACGGTTCTACCGCGTCGACCGGGGCCGCTCCCGGGAAACCGGCGGCACCGGCCTGGGGCTGGCCATCGTCAAACACGCCCTCGGCCGCCACCAGGCGACCCTGGAAATCACCAGCCAGCCGGGCGAAGGCAGCCGCTTCGCGGTGCGCTTCCCGGCAGCGCGGGTGGTCGGGCTGTAAGGATCCTCTCGCCCATTCCCCTTTTTTAGGCGGAACTTGCGGCGATTACCGTAGCGGGTCGAAAGCATCTGATTCCGTCCCGTTGACAAATCGTGGTCTGTCCCCGATTGATGATTGATGTTCGGCGTGACCTGCTCGATGAGCCGCAAGGGGAACTGCTGGGATAACGCGCCGACGGAGAGTTGGTTCACCAGTTTCAAGAACGAGCGGGTGTTTGGCGAGCGCTTTGCAACACGTGATGGCATGAAGGCCATGGCGTTCGAGTACATCGAGGTTTTTTACAACCGCCAGCGACTCCATTCAACCTTGGGTTACCGTTCGCCATCTCAGTTTCTCAGTGACTGGCTGCGCGAGCAGGAACCCGAAAAACAGGTAGTAGCATGACCGCCACCTGTTGGAAGACGAAAAACAGAGGGAACCTCAGACCACGGATACGTTCATTGACCGCCGTCATGGGAAGTGGAGGAATCCGGCGGTGTCGGCGCTGAAGCTTTCGCGTCGGATGGCGCGGCCTGCTTGGCGCTGACGCGGATGGCGGCGTTGAAGTCGGCGCGGGCCCGGTCCGGGTCGCCCTGGCGCTGCCACAGGGCGCCGCGGCTGAAATAGGCGAGGGCGTAGCGGGGGTTGAGGCGGATGGCGCTATCGAAATCGGCCATGGCCCGCTCCAGATCGCCCTTTTTGCCCCAGGCCAGACCCCGGTGGTAGTGGGCTGGAGCGTGGCCCGGTGCAAGCCGGATGGCGATGCTGAAATCGCCGATGGCGGCGTCGAAGTCGCTTTTCTTTTCGAAGGCGATGCCCCGATTGAAGTAGGGGTCGGCGTGCCGCGGGTCGATTGCGAGCGCCGCCGCAAATTCGCCGATGGCGCCGTCGAGGTCGCCCCGCAGGCCCAGCACGATGCCGCGATTGGTATGGGCGGCGGCGAAGCGGGGATCAAGGCGGAGCGTCGTATCGTAGTCGCTCAGCGCCCGGTCGAGGTCGCCCTTGTGGTCCCACAAGCCGCCGCGGTCGAAGTAGGCCTGGGCGAAGCGCGGGTTGAGCCGTATCGCGCTGTCGAAATCGGCGAGGGCGGGGTCGATTTCGCCCTTGTCGCGGCGGGCCGCGCCCCGCAGGGCATAGGCTTCGGCCCCCTGGGGATCGAGCCGGATGGCGGTGGAAAAGTCGGCGGTGGCGCGGTCGAGGTCGCCGGCCTGGTGCCAGGCAAAGCCGCGCAGCAAAGCGGTGGCGGCGTCGTTCTCCTGGAGGCGCAGGGCAGCGTCGAAGTCGGCGATGGCGCCCCGCGCATTGCCGCCCTGGAGCCAGGCCAGGCCGCGGAAGGTGTAGGCCTGGGCGAGGCGGGGATCGATTTCGAGGGCGGCGCTGAAATCGGCGATGGCCCGCCCCCCGTCGTCCTGGCGCAGCCATAGCCCGCGCAGCACATGCGTATTGGCCAGAATGGGCGGCGCCAGCTCGCCGGATTCGATGGCCCGGGTGCAATACCCGATGACCAGCGGGGCGAACAGGGCGACGGTCGGGTTTGCCGCCGCGGGGCTGGCCAGGCTGCCAATGTTGGCGACCGAGTATTCGGCGCATTTTGCGGCGTCGGCCGTGCCGTCGGCTCCGGCGGGCCAGCCCGGCCACGCAAGCAGCAGGGCAACTGTCAAGCACGCCATTCTCATCGCCAATCCAGTCACAACTCGCGGATGGCAGGCGCTCCCGCCGGGAGGCGGTGCCAGACCACCCGTCTTAGGTAAGACAGATCGGCCCGGCACCGGGTTCCGGGGACGGCGGATCGACGCACTCCTTTGCGTGCACTGGCAACACCCCGGAGGGAACCGGGTCTCGCGTTTACAGGCGCGTTTCCCGGTCGCATAATCTTCGTAGCGGCGCCTTCCATCGGGGAAGGCCGTTTTTTGAGATGGGAAATGTCATGGCGAACACGACGTCACCGGTCAAACTGGTCAGCAAGACTCCCCGCCCGGCGACCAAGTCGCCTCCTCGCCGCCGCAGCGTCAAGGCCGGCGACACCGGCCCCACCGACAATCCGGCCCATATCGAGGCCTTCGCTGTTCACGAGGCCGTCGATGCCGGCCAGGAGGCCCGGCTGGCGGCCCTGCGCGACATCATCTCGGGGGTCTCGCCGGAGGAAGGGGCGGCGCTCCTGAAGGCGCTCCTCAAGCAGCAGCGCATCGCTGCCGGGGCACTGGCACCCAACCCAGACGACGAACTCACCCCCGACTGGCGGGAGGGCGGCTATCCCTACAAAAACCTCATGCAGCGGCGCAATTACGAGCGCCAGAAGTACCGCCTGCAGGTCGAACTCTTGAAGCTCCAGGCCTGGGTGAAGGAAACCGGCCAGAAGATCGTCATCCTCTTCGAGGGCCGCGACGCCGCCGGCAAGGGGGGCACCATCAAGCGTTTCATGGAAAATCTCAACCCCCGGGGCGCCCGCGTCGTCGCCCTGGAAAAGCCCTCCGAGATCGAGCGCGGCCAGTGGTATTTCCAGCGCTACGTCGAACACCTGCCGACCAACGGCGAAATCGTTCTCTTCGACCGCTCCTGGTACAACCGGGCGGGGGTCGAGCGGGTGATGGGTTTTTGCAGCGACCAGGAGTACGTCGAATTCATGCGCCAGGTGCCCGAATTCGAGCGCATGCTGGCGCGCAACGGCACCCACCTCATCAAGTTCTGGTTCTCCGTAAGCCAGGACGAGCAGCGCCGCCGCTTCAAGGAGCGCAAGGTGCACCCCTTGAAGCAGTGGAAGCTTTCCCCCATCGACATGGCGTCCCTCGACAAGTGGAAGGAGTACACCAAGGCCAAGGAGGCGATGTTCTTCTACACCGACACGGCCGACGCGCCGTGGACGGTCATCAAGTCGGACTGCAAGAAACGGGCGCGGCTGAACGCCATGCGCTACATCCTGCACAAGCTGCCCTACGCGGCCAAGGACGCGCCTCGCATCGGCAACCTCGACCCCCTCATCGTCGGTCGTGCCCACGTCGTGTATGAACGGGGCGAAAGCCAGGGCGCGCCGATCCTCTAACGGGCGCCCTAGCTGATGACGTAGGCGGCGGCGCCGGTGGCGATCGGCACGCCGGCTTCGTTTTCCAGGCTCATCTGGACCGAGGCGATGCGCCCCCCCAGGCGGGTGACCCAGCCGGCAGCGACGAAGCGCTCGCCCATGCCGGGCCGCAGGTAGTCGACCCGTAGGTCGATGGTGCCGACGCGGCCGAAGCGGTGGGCGATCTGGTCGGCCGTTTCGTGATGGTATTTCTCCGCCACCGCGACCACCACGGCAAGGCCCCCCACCGTATCGAGGGTGGCCGAGATCATGCCGCCGTGGAGCCGTCCCTGGATGTAGTTGCCGACCAGGTCGTTGCGCATGGCAAAGCCGATGCATGGGCGCTCCGGATCGAAGGACAGCATCTTGAGGCCGAGGTATTCGTTGAAGCGGATGCGATGCTCGAAGAGATCCCGCAGCATGGCCTCGAGGCGAAGCTGCTCGTCGGACGAGCGGCGGGGAAGGGAAGGGGAGTGGGTCATGGCGGGCCGGGAAAAGGTGTGAAGTGGCGCGGATTATCGAGGCCGCATACCCTGCCGGTCAATCAAAGCGAAGGCGGAGGCCGGGAAAACGACGGCGGGGGCGCGGGATTCGGTATTGTGCTAACTGGTCACGTTCCCCGGACAGGCCGCCCCCTGGTCACCCCTTGCGACGGCGGCCCGTCAGACCCGGTAGGTGGCCAGGTGGATGCTGGTTTCCGAGGTCTGGATGCCGCGAATCAGCCGTACCCGCTCGAGGATGGCGGAAAGTTCGGTGAGGTTTTCCGCCCGCAGTTCGGCGAGCAGGTCCCAGCGGCCGTTGGTGTCGTGCAGCGCGGCGACGCCCGGTTCGCCGAGGAGGCTGGCGATCACCGCCCGGGTTTCGTTGCCTTCGACGATGATACTCATCCAGGCGCGGATTTCGTTGGGCCGCGAATCGGGCCGCAGGCGCACGGTGTAGCCGACGATGATGCCTTCGTCTTCGAGCTTGGTGATGCGGTTGGTGACGGTGCCGCGGGAAACCTTCAGGCGGTGGGCCAGGGCGGCCACGCTGAGGCGGGCGTTGGTCCGGAGCAGGCCGATCAATTGGGTGTCGAGGGCGTCCATGTTGTCATTTCGCTACTGGTGGCCTTCATTGTGTCAGGAAATTGGCGAAAACACCGCATTATTTGCCATTCTGTTTGACGGCGAATTCCCGCATCATGGACCCATCCCACCAAGGAAAGTGGAGGCACTCCATGCCAACCAACCGCCGAATCACCACCCGATTTCTCAGCGCCGAGCGCCTTGCCGCCATGGTTGGAGAGAAGGGGCTTGCTCCATGCCTGGCCGGCCTGGCCGGCTATATCGACGAGGACTTCCGGCGCTGGAACGTCTTCGCAAAGACGGCCCGGGTCGCCAACCACTCCCGGGATGGCGTCATTGAGTTGATGCCCATTTCCGACGGCGAACTCTACGCCTTCAAGTACGTCAACGGCCACCCCAAGAATTTCCGTTTCGGGCTGTCCACGGTCATGGCCTTCGGCGTCCTTGCCGATGTGGCCACAGGCATCCCCACCCTGGTTAGCGAATTGACCCTGACCACGGCGCTGCGCACTGCGGCCATGTCGGCCGTCGCGGCCCGCGCCCTGGCCCGCCCGGGCAGCCGCCGCATGGCCGTGATCGGCAACGGCGCCCAGAGCGAATTTCAGGCCCTGGCCTTTCATCACCTCCTGGGCATCAAGGAATTCCATCTCTACGACAGCGATTCCGCCGCCACCGAGAAGCTCCTGGGCAACCTCGACAAACTCGGTTTGCGCGGCAAGCGTTTTGCCAGTACAAAAGAAGCTGTGAAAGGTGTCGACATCGTCACCACGGTGACCGCCGACAAGACCAACGCCACCATCCTCACTCCGGAGATGATCGAACCCGGCATGCACATCAATGGCGTCGGCGGCGACTGCCCCGGCAAGACCGAGCTGCACGCGGAAGTGCTGCGGATGAGCCGCGTCTTCGTCGAATACGAACCTCAGACCCGCATCGAGGGCGACATCCAGCAAATGCCCGCCGACTTTGCCGTCACCGAACTCTGGCAGGTGCTCACCGGCCAGGCCCTCGGGCGCTGCGACCCGGGCGACGTCACGGTCTTCGACTCGGTCGGCTTCGCCCTTGAGGACTACTCGGCGCTGCGTTACATGCGCGACCTGGCCCGGGAACTGGGGGTCGAGGACGCTATCTCCCTGATCCCCGAACTGCCGGACCCGAAGAATCTCTTTGGCTTCATTCCCGGCTTTGAAGCCTGTCTCCCGGCCCCCGCCGAAAAGGCCGTCGCCGCCTGGCCGGGCGCCGCCGCCAACCAAGCGGTTCCCGGGCTGGCCCACGCCGCCTGAGCGCCGATGTCCGAGCCACCGTCCGCCGCGAGGAACCCGCCCGCCATGCGCCCCGTCAGCATCATCGGTGCCCCCACCGACATCGGCGCCAGCAGCCGCGGCGCCAGCATGGGGCCGGAGGCCTTGCGCGTCGCCGGCATCGTCCAGGCGGTGTCGCGCTACGGCTGCGCCGTCCGCGATTGCGGCGACGTCGCCGGCCCGGCCAACCCCTGGAGCGTGGCGGTGGAAGGCTATCGCCACCTGCCCGAGGTGGTCGCCTGGAACCGGGCGGTGCACGCTGCGACCTACGCCGAACTGGCGGCCGGCCGCCTGCCCATGATGCTGGGCGGCGACCATAGCCTGGCCGTCGGCACCATCAGTGCCGTCGCCCGCCACTGCCGCGAGCAGGGGAAAAAGCTGCGGGTGCTGTGGTTCGACGCCCACGCCGACTTCAACACCGCCGCCATGACCCCCACCGGCAACATCCACGGCATGCCGCTCGCCTGCCTCTGCGGCCACGGCCCGCGGGAGCTGGTGGCGCTGGGCGGCGCCGTCCCAGCCATCGCCGCCGCCGACATCCGCCAGATCGGCATCCGCAGCGTCGACGAGGGGGAAAAGCGCTTCCTGCGGGAAGCCGGGGTCAAGGTCTTCGACATGCGCTACATCGACGAGATTGGCATGCGCCGCACCCTCGAACTGGCCCTCGCCGAACTTGACGCCGACACCCACCTGCACGCCAGCCTCGACGTCGATTTCCTCGACCCGGAAATCGCCCCCGGCGTCGGTACCACGGTGCGGGGCGGCCCGACCTACCGGGAAGCTCAGTTGTGCATGGAGATGGTGGCCGACACCGGGCTTCTCGCTTCCCTCGACATCGTTGAACTCAACCCCGCCCTCGACCACCGCAACATGACCGCCGAACTGGCGGTGGACCTGGTCGAAAGCCTGTTTGGCAAGAGTACCCTGCTGCGCCTGCGCACCCCTTGAACCCAGCCAACCCATCACGCCAGGGAGGGGCCGGACCCCTGCGGCGCCTCCCGCCAGGAAAGCCAAGCCATGGATGTCCGTAGCGTCCGTCCCGCACCCGCCTCCCCCGGCCGTTCCGCCATCGCCGCCGCCTGCCGGGGCGACGAGGCCGCCGCCGTCGCCGCCCTGGTCCGCGAAATGGAAATCCAGGGGCCCGATGCCGCCGCCGTCGCCGCCCGCGCCCGCGACCTGGTCGTCGCCGTGCGCGCCCAGCGCCAGGGGGCGAGCGGGGTCGACAACCTGATGCACGAGTTTTCCCTTTCCAGCCAGGAAGGCATCGCCCTCATGTGCCTGGCCGAGGCGCTCCTGCGCATCCCCGACGCCGCCACTATGGACCGCCTGATCCGCGACAAGATCGGCAAGGGCGACTGGCGCGCCCACCTCGGCCATAGCCCTTCGCTTTTCGTCAATGCCGCCACCTGGGGCCTGATGATTACCGGCCGCCTGGTTTCCACCCATAGCGAAAGCGCCCTCGGCGGGGCCCTCAGCCGGCTCATCGCCCGCGGCGGCGAACCCCTCATCCGCAAGAGCGTTGAATACGCCATGACGCTCCTCGGCCAGCAGTTCGTCATGGGCGAAACCATCGAAGCCGCCCTGGAACGCAGCGCCGCCAACGTCGCCAAGGGCTACACCCACTCCTTCGACATGCTCGGCGAAGCGGCGCTGACCAGCCGCGACGCCGAGCGCTACTACCTGGCCTACGAGGCCGCCATCCGCGCCATCGGCAAGGCCAGCGACGGCCGCGGCGTGGTTGCCGGTCCCGGCATCTCGATCAAGCTGTCGGCGCTCCATCCCCGCTACTGCCAGGCCCAGCGTCAGCGCGTCCTGGACGAACTCTATCCGCGCCTCCTGGCCCTGGCGGCCCTGGCGCGGGATTACGAAATCGGCGTCAATATCGACGCCGAGGAGGCCGATCGCCTCGAACTCTCTCTCGACCTCATCGAAAAACTCGCCGTTGAGCCCATCCTGGCCGGCTGGGCCGGGCTGGGGGTCGTCGTCCAGGCCTACCAGAAGCGCTGCCCCCTGGTCATCGACCATCTTGCCGACCTGGCCCGCCAGAGCGGCCGGCGCCTGATGATCCGCCTGGTCAAGGGGGCCTACTGGGACAGCGAGATCAAGCGTGCCCAGGTGGATGGCCTGGCCGGCTACCCGGTGTTCACCCGCAAGGTGCACACCGACCTCTCCTACCTGGTCTGCGCCGGCCGGCTTCTCGCCGCCGCCGACGCGGTGTACCCGCAGTTCGCCACCCACAACGCCCATACCTTGGCCGCCGTCGCCCGCATGGCCGCCGACCGCCGCGTCGTCGACTACGAATTCCAGTGCCTGCATGGCATGGGCGAGGGCCTCTACGACAACGTCGTCGCGGTCGCCGGAGGCCCCGGCAGCCGCTGCCGCATCTACGCCCCGGTGGGCAGCCACGAGACCCTGCTCCCCTACCTGGTGCGCCGTCTGCTGGAAAACGGCGCCAACAGCTCCTTCGTAAACCGCATCGTCGACCATGCCGTGAGCCTCGACGAATTGCTGGCCGATCCCCTCGCCCAGACGCGGGCCGTAGGCGGCACGCCGCACCCGGCCATACCCCTGCCGGCCCGCCTCTTCGCCGACGGCCGGGTCAATTCCGCCGGCCTCGACCTGGCCGCCGAGACGGTCATCGCCGGGATCGAAGCCGACCTCGCCGCCCTCGCCGGCCGCCGCTGGCAAGCCGAGCCGCTCCTGGCCGCCGGCCCGGCAGCGGGAAGCGCGCCGCACCCGGTGACCAACCCGGCCGACCGGGGCGAGGTCGTCGGCATCGTCCGCGCTGCCACCTTGTCCGACGTCGAGGCGGCGGTCGCCGCCGCCGCGGCCTTTGCCGAGGCCTGGCACGGCACGCCCGCCGCCGCCCGGGCGGCCTGCCTGTATCGCTGTGCCGACGCCTTCGAAGCGGGGCGCAACGCGTTAATCAGCCTCCTCGTCCGCGAAGCCGGCAAGACTTGGGCCAACGCCGTTAGCGAAATCCGCGAGGCGGTCGATTTCTGCCGCTACTACGCCGGCCAGGCCGAGCGCCTGGCGGGCCACGGCGGCCCGGCCCCCGGCCCGGTGGCGTGCATCAGCCCCTGGAACTTTCCCCTGGCCATCTTCGTCGGCGAAGTCGTCGCTGCCCTGGCCGCCGGCAGCCCCGTTCTGGCCAAACCCGCCGAGCAGACCCCCTTGATCGCCGCCGAGGCGGTGCGCCTTCTGCACGCCGCCGGCGTCCCCGCCGCCGCCCTGCAACTGCTTCCCGGCCCGGGCGAAACGGTGGGGGCGGCGCTTACCGCCGATCCCCGTATCGGCGGCGTCGTGTTCACCGGCTCCACCGAGGTCGCCCGCCTCATCAACCAGAATCTGGCCCGGCGCCCGGCCGAGTTGCCGACGGCTCGCCTGGTCGCCGAAACCGGCGGCCAGAACGCCATGATCGTCGATTCCTCGGCGCTGCCCGAGCAGGTCGTCCAGGATGTCCTGACCTCGGGCTTCGACAGCGCCGGCCAGCGCTGTTCCGCCCTGCGCGTTCTGTGCCTGCAGGACGACATCGCCGACACCGTCCTCGCCCTGCTCAAGGGCGCCATGGCTGAACTGGCCGTCGGCGATCCGGTCCAGCTCGCTACCGATGTCGGCCCGGTCATCGACGAAGCCGCCCGCCGGAGCCTGGAAAAACACATCGCCGCCCTGGCCGGAGCCGGGCGGGCGGTCCACCAGTGCGACCTTCCCGCCGCCTGCGCCGCCGGCAATTTCGTGCCGCCCACGGTGATCGAGATCGAGCGTCTCGACGAACTCCAGGGCGAAGTCTTCGGCCCCGTCGTGCACGTCCTGCGTTTTGCCGCCGCCCGGCTCGACGACCTGGTGGACGCCATCAACGCCAGCGGCTACGGGCTGACCTTCGGCCTGCACAGCCGCATCGACGAAACCATCGACCGGGTGACCCGCCGCATCCGCGCCGGTAATTGCTACATCAACCGCAACATGGTCGGAGCTGTGGTCGGGGTCCAGCCCTTCGGTGGCGAAGGCAAGTCGGGCACGGGCCCCAAGGCCGGGGGGCCCTTCTACGTGCCCCGGCTGGCGGGCTGGGCCGACCTGCCGCCGACTGCCGTCGGCTTGCGCCGGGAGGTCGACGCCGCCGACTGCCTGGGGCCCTTCCAGGCCTTGGCTGCTTGGGCCCAGCGCCTGGGTCTGCGCCGCCTGGTCCATGCCTGCGCCGAATACGCTGCGGTGACGCCCCTGGCCTATCGCGCCGAACTGCCAGGCCCCACCGGTGAGCGCAATACCCTCGGCTTCGCCCTACGGGGCCGCGTCCTGTGCCGGACGGCGGATGAAGGGGAGTTTCTCGAACAACTCGCCGCCGTCCTCGCCACCGGCAACACCCCGGTCTTGCCAAGCGACTCGCCGGGTCATGCCCTGGCCGCCCCTCTGCCCGCGCCGGTAGCGTCCACTTGCCAAGGATTCGCCCCCGGCCAGGAGGCCGGCCTTGCTGCCGTTCTTTACGGCGGCGACCGGGAATCCCTCGCCGCGCTGCGGCAGCGGGTCGCCGACTGCGGCGAGCGCATCGTACCGGTGA
The DNA here is from genome assembly GCA_009469675.1 of Azonexaceae bacterium. Taxonomy (GTDB): domain Bacteria; phylum Pseudomonadota; class Gammaproteobacteria; order Burkholderiales; family Rhodocyclaceae; genus SSSZ01. The sequence continues at coordinate 73,001 of SSSZ01000043.1, forward strand.
TCGAAGCCGACCCCGAGACCGGCCACTATCCCCTCTATCGCCTAGTCTGCGAGCGGGTGCTGAGCGTCAATACGACGGCGGCCGGCGGAAACACTCGTTTGATGACCCTGGCCGGATAGGCGGCGTAATACCAAGTCGCTTTCAAATCGAGATGCGAAGACAAGCCGAAGACAGTGTTGCAGCACGGCAAGGCGAAATCGACAATGGATCGGTTTGAAAGCGAATTGGTATAGGACCGTTCCGGGGCTGGGCAGATCAGAGGGCGGGTTCCCGATCGGCGGCTCGGCTATCGTTTGTGCCCGGCCAAATATCCGCCCGTGACTGGCATTCCTGGGTGCCCAACGGGGCGCGGCCCGGAGATTCCGTGGGGGCTGGACGCAAGGCGGATTGCTGTCGGCGATCCGCTGTATAGTATTTCCGGATTCCTGCGAGAATAGAGCAATGCCTTATACGATCATTTGGGAACCGGGCGGCGTCTTGAAGCGTTTCCACGGCTTTCTCACCGGCCCCGAATTGGTTGCCGCGGCTCAAGCTGTGGCCGGCGACCGGCGGTTCGATGAGTTGCGCTACATCATTAACGACTTGAGCGAAGTTGACGGCTCCAGCATCGATGCCTCGGCAATCGAGGATTACGCTTCAATGCGGATCGGGGCCGCGTACAGCCGGAAAGACATTCTGTCCCCCTTTGTTTTCGCGGGCGAACCCGGGGCAACCCTCGTCGCCCTGTTGCAGACCAGAGATTACGCCAATGCGCATCCGATACGCGCTTTCGCCGCCCTTGGCGAAGCACGGCATTGGCTGGAGGCGGAATTGCTGCGCCGGGAGCCCGGCCAAGCACGTTAATACTTATCCCGCCGAAGCCAACCCTGATTAGGCAGCAGCTGACGCCGAGCGGGCCCCCGTCAGGATACGGCAATAGCAGGCGTCGATACCGGCGGATTCTGCCGCAAGATTGACCTCCGCCTCGCAGAGTCCGGTTCGGGCAAGCGGCGACCGGGGCCGCTGGTGGGGGCGCTGAACGGCATCCATCGGGGTAGGGGTGGCGCAAGGGGCAGGGTGGGGCCGATGGTTCTCCGAGACGACGGGGCAAAAAAAAGGCGACGGTCAATCCGTCGCCCAAACCGAACGCCAATTGGCGCAGAGTAGAGACTGGTTATTTCTTGCGCGGCGGCGGCACGTCGGTGCAGGTGCCGTGGGCCACTTCGGCGGCCATGCCCACCGTCTCTCCGAGGGTCGGGTGGGGGTGGATGGTCTTGCCGATGTCGACCGAGTCGCAACCCATTTCGATGGCCAGGCAAACTTCGCCAATCATGTCGCCGGCCGAGGGGCCGACAATGGCGCCGCCGATGACGCGGTGCGTCTCGGCATCGAAAATGAGCTTGGTGAAGCCGTAGTCGGCGCCGTTGGCGATGGCCCGGCCGGAAGCCGCCCAGGGGAACTTGGCGGTTTCGACCTTGCGGCCTTCCTTCTTGGCCTGCTCCTCGGTATAGCCGACCCACGCCACTTCGGGGTGGGTGTAGGCCACGCCGGGGATGACCTGGGCGTCGAAGGCGGCCTTGTGGCCGGCGGCGACTTCCGCCGCGACGTGGGCCTCATGCACCGCCTTGTGGGCCAGCATGGGGTTGCCGACCAGGTCGCCGATGGCGAAGATGTGGGGCACGTTGGTGCGCATCTGGGCGTCCACCGGGATGAAGCCGCGGTCGGTCACCGCCACGCCCGCCTTGTCGGCGGCGATCTTCTTGCCGTTGGGGCTGCGCCCGGCGGCCTGGAGGATCATGTCGTACTTGACCGCCTCGGTCGGGGCACCTTCGCCTTCGAACTTGACGTAGAGGCCGTCGTCCTTGGCCTCCACGGCCACCGTCTTGGTCTTCAGCATGACCTTGTCGAAGCGGTGGGCGTTCTGTTTGTCCCAGACCTTGACGGCATCGCGGTCGGGGCCTTGCATCAGGCCGTCGAGCATTTCCACGACATCGACGCGGGAGCCCAGGGTGGAATAGACGGTGGCCATTTCCAGACCGATGATGCCGCCGCCAATGACCAGCATCTTCTTCGGCACGAAGCGCAGCTCCAGCGCTCCGGTCGAATCGACGATGCGCGGATCGCGGGGGATGAAGGGCAGATGCACGGCCGCCGAACCGGCGGCGATGATGCACTTCTGGAACTTGATGACCTTCTTGCTGCCGGTCTTGTCCTGGCCGCTGCCGTCGGTCACTTCCACCTCGATGTGGTGCGGGTCGAGGAAGGAACCGTAGCCGCGCACGATGTCGACCTTGCGGCCCTTGGCCATGCCGGCCAGACCGCCGGTCAGCTTGCCGACGACCTTCTCCTTGTGGGCGCGCAGCTTGTCGATATCGACCTGCGGCGCGGCGAAGGTGACGCCCAGGGCGCTGGCGTGTTCGGCTTCTTCCATCACCGCGGCGACATGCAGCAGCGCCTTGGACGGAATGCAGCCGACGTTGAGGCAGACGCCGCCCAGGGTGGCATAACGCTCGACGATGATGGTCTTCATGCCGAGGTCGGCAGAACGGAAGGCGGCTGAGTAGCCGCCGGGGCCGGCTCCGAGGACGAGCATTTCGCATTCCAGGTCGGCGCCGCCGGCGTGGCTGGAGGCCACCGGAGCCGGGGCCGCGGCCGCCGGAGCCGCCGCCGGGGCGGGGGCCGCCGCAGCGGGCGCCGAGGCGGCGGCTGCCGCGCCGGCTTCGACCTTAATCAGGACCGCCCCCTCGCTGACCTTGGAACCGAGCTGAACCAGCACTTCCTTGACCGTGCCGGCCACGGTGGACGGCACGTCCATGGTGGCCTTGTCCGATTCCAGGGTGACGATGGCGTCATCCACCTTGATGGCGTCGCCCACCTTGACGAAGAGGTCGATCACCGGGACGTCGGAAAAATCACCGATATCCGGGACTTTGACTTCAATGAGTTGACTCATCGCATTCCCCTTAGACGATCATCCGCCGCATGTCGGCGAGCAGTTCGGCGACATAGACGTTGAAACGGGTGGCCAGGGCGCCGTCGATGACGCGGTGGTCGGCGGTGAGCGACAGCGGCAGGGTCAGGCGGGGAACGAAAGCTTTGCCGTCCCAGACCGGCTTCATGGCCGATTTGTTGACCCCGAGGATGGCGACTTCCGGTGCGTTCACAATCGGCGCAAAGTAGGTGCCGCCGATGCCGCCCAGGCTGGAGATGGTGAAGCAGGCGCCGGACATGTCGGCCGGCTTCAACTTGCCGTCGCGGGCCTGTTTGGCCAGGTCGCCGGTTTCCTTGGCGATTTCGAAGACACCCTTCTTGTCGGCGTTCTTGACCACCGGAACGACCAGGCCGTTGGGGGTGTCGGCGGCGAAGCCGATGTTGAAGTACTTCTTCAGCACCAGGTTGTCGCCGTCGAGGGAGGCGTTGAATTCCGGGTAGCGCTGCATCGCCTTGACGCAGGCCTTGATGAGGAAGGCGAGCATGGTCAGCTTGTTGCCGGACTTCTCGTTTTCCTTGTTGAGGCGGATGCGGAAGGCTTCCAGTTCGGTGATGTCGGCGTCCTCGTGATAGGTCACGGCGGGGATCATCACCCAGTTGCGGGAGAGGTTCTGGCCGGAGATCTTCTTGATGCGCGACAGCGGCTTGACTTCGATTTCGCCGAACTTGGAGAAATCCACCTTGGGCCAGGGCAGCAGATCGAGCACCCCGCCGCCGGTGACGCCGCCGGAGGCGGTGGCGACCGGGCCGGAGATCGAGCCGGTCATGACGCCCTTGACGTAGCCGGTGACGTCTTCCTTGACGATGCGGTTCTTGGGGCCGGTGGCCCGGACCTTGGCGAGGTCGACGCCGAGTTCCCGGGCGTAGGCCCGCACCGACGGCGTGGCGTGCACCTTGCCGCCCATGGGCAGGGCCGGGGCCAGGGCAGCGGCCGGGGCGCCAGCCGGAGCCGCAGCGGGGGCGGCGGGAGCGGGGGCGGCGGCAGCCGCAGCCGCAGCCGGGGCGGGCGCGGCGGCCTGGGGGGCGGCGGCACCGGCGGCAGCGCCGCTTTCCACCTTAATCAGGAGGCTGCCTTCGCTGACCTTGTCGCCCAGCTTGACGAGAACCTCCTTGACCACGCCGGCGGCGGAGGACGGCACGTCCATGGTGGCCTTGTCGGACTCCAGGGTGCAGATGGCGTCGTCGACCTTGATGGTGTCGCCCACCTTGACGAAGAGGTCGATGACCGGCACGTCGGAAAAGTCGCCGATATCGGGCACCTTGACTTCGGCGACGCCGCCACCGCCGGCCGGCGCGGCGGCCGGGGCAGGGGCTGCGGCGGGGGTCGGAGCGGCAGCGGCGGCGGCCGGAGCGGGGGCCGCGGCGGCAGCGCCGGCGCCGGCCTCGACCTTAATCAGCAGC
>SSSZ01000007.1 GCA_009469675.1 Azonexaceae bacterium
CGCGGAATTTGAGGCCCTGGAAGTCTTCGACCTTGGCGATGGGACGCTTGCTGTTGGTCGCGTTGAAGAAGCCGTTTTCCCAGTAGGCCAGGCCGACCAGGCCTTTTTCCGGCAGCTTGTCGAGGAGCTTCTTGCCGATCGGGCCGTCGAGGACGGCTTCGGCTTCCTTCTCGTTGCCGAAGAGGAAGGGAAAGTCGAGGATTTCCATTTCCTTGACCATGCCGGTCAGGGTTGTCGTCTGGGGTACGACGAATTCGACGGTGCCGCCCTGGAGCGCCGAGGTGACCTGGACGTCGTTGCCCAGGGCGCCGTTGAAGAAGGGCTTGATCTTGATGGTGCCGCCACTCTTTTTGTCGACGAGTTCGACGAACTTGGCGACCCCCTGGCCCTGGTGGGATTTCTCCGGCAGGGTGACGGCGAACTTGGCGTTGATTTCGCCCAGGGCGGGGCCGGCAATCAGGGTGGCGGCAAACAGGGCGGCCAGGGTGTGTCGTTTCATTTGCATGGTGGTTGTCTCCTTGTGGGTGTAGGGCGGGGGGCGATCATCTCCACCACCCGGCGGGAACGGTGACCAGCGCGGGGAAGACGACGAGGGCGACGAGCACCGCCGTCTCGGCGATGAGAAAGGGGACGACGCCGCGGGTGGCCTGGGCGATGGAAATCTTGCCGATGGAGCTGACAACGTTGAGCACCACCCCCACCGGCGGGGTAATCATGCCGATCGAACAGTTCATGATGAAGACCACCCCGAGATAGACCGGGTCCACCCCCGCCGCCTGGGCGATGGGCAGGAAGACCGGGGTGAAGATGAGAACGATGGGGATGAAGTCGAGGACCATGCCGGCCAGGAAGACCGCCACCATCATCGCCGCCACGAGCAGCCTCTGGCTGCCGGCGAAGACCTGCATCCACTGCCCGACCTGGCCGGGGATGTCGGCGATGGTAATCATGTAGGAGGCGACCATGGCGAGGGCGGCGAGGATGAGCACCACCGCCGTGGTGCGGGCCGAAACCAGGAGGCAGTGGTAGATCGCCGGCCAGGTCAGTTCGCGGTAGATGAAGAGGCCGACGACGAGGGCGTAGGCGGCGGCGACCACGGCGGCCTCGGTGGGGGTGAAGATGCCGAACTTGAGGCCGCCGATGATGATGACGGGCAGGAGCAAAGCCCAGAAACCCTGGGCGAGGACGGCGAGGCGCCGGCCCAAGGGGAGCTTCTCGGCCACCGCCGCGGTTTCCCGCCGCGACACCAGCCACCAGGCCACCACCAGGGAGGCGCCCATGAGCACCCCGGGGACGATGCCGGCGAGGAAGAGCCGGGTGATGGAAATGTTGGCGACGACGCCGAAGAGCAAAAAGCCGATGGAAGGCGGGATGACCGGGGCGATGATGCCGCCCGCCGCCATCAGGCCGCAGGAGCGGGCCGGGTCGTAGCCGGCCTGGCGCATCATGGGAACGAGGATGGCGGCGAGGGCGGCCGTGTCGGCCACCGCCGAACCGGAAAGGCTGGCCAGCAGCACCGCCGCGAAAATGGCGACGTAGCCCAGGCCGCCCCGCAGGTGGCCGACGAAGGCGCTGGCCAGGTCGACGATGCGCTTGGAAAGGCCGCCGGCGTTCATGAATTCGCCGGCCAGGATGAAGAAGGGCACGGCCATGAGGACGAAGTTGTCGGCGCCGCCGATGGCGTTCTGGACGACGATCTGGGCGTCGAACTGGTCGAGCTGGAGCATGATGCCGACGCCGGCGAAGAGCAAGGCGAAGGCGATGGGCATGCCGATGACGATGAGGGCGAGCAGGATGCCGAGGAAGATGAGGGCGCTCACGGTTTCGGTTCCTGCGGCTTGTCGACGGCGACCTGGTCGATTTCGTCGGTGATGCGGTCGGCCAGGTTCTTGGTGAGGATCAGTTCGTCGTCGGTGTGTTTCTGGGTCAGGGCGTCCCACAGGTTGAAGCCGATGCTCACCGCCATGCCGATGCCGAAGACGACGGCCACGCCGTAGAGCCAGGCATAGGAGATGCCGAGCACCGGATAGCTGTTGTCGAGGTTGATGAGCGTCTGCCGCCAGCCGCCGACGACGAAGATCAGGCTGGCCACCAGCATCAGCCCGCCGCTCCCGGCGAGGACGGTTTTTTTCCAGACGGTGGGCAGGCGGCGGACCAGGGTGTCGAAGCCGATGTGGGCGTGCTGGCGCGAGGCCAGGATGGCGCCGAGGAAGATCAGCCAGACGAAGAGCAGCCG
>SSSZ01000044.1 GCA_009469675.1 Azonexaceae bacterium
TGCGGATTCCAGTGAAGCTGATCAACCAGTCCGCCGACGTATTCACATAGCCTGGTGGTCACGAACACCGTTTTCTTAAACTGGTTTCAATCCAAGAGAGGCGTGGGCTTGTTCGGCTTGCCGAATGAGCCAGGAGACAAGCGAAGCGCGTCAGAAATGCTGCGAGCAGGTCCCAGAAAGTCGCTCCGTCCGCACACCGATTTCGCGCAACCACTTCAAGTCGTCCTCGATTTGCTGGCTACCGTCGGGGCTTGACGCCGTCGTTCGCGCTTTGAGTTGCATCCTCATGGAGGCAGCGTTGGCTGATCCCGCTATCGGTGCAGCGGATGTCGAACGTAGTCACCAACCTACGGCAACGACAGATCAAAACGCTTATCAATCGGCGGATAACACACTCCCAGCTTCTCGTTGCAGCCTTGGTAACGCACCAGCAGCGTCAGACGCTTTGCTTTTGCTGTCCGGTCGAGCGCAATTTTCGCCTTGATCGGCTTGCGGTACACCTCCATCGCGCCGAAAAAGGGATCATTCTTGGCCTCACCCGCCGGTAGTTGGACCTTACGGATCGCCACGCCGCTCGCGTCCTTCTGGGCGAAACTGACCTTGTCCTTGTACAGGTAATGCTCGGGGGCCGGCACCAACTCTGCAATCAGAGTGTCCGTCCCGCGAACCGATACCTTGAGCTTGAAGGCTTGGTCGGGCGGCAGGGGTTCGGCGGCCCAGCCCGCCGACGCGCCGGCAAACGCCAGCAGTGCTGGCAAAAGGTGACGCAGCTTCATTGTCGTTACCGTGCAAATCATGGCAGGTCCTCTGTCGTGGGGGGCTTTGTTCCGCTTCAATCGCGCCGTACCGCCTATTCCAGGAAGGCCCGAAGTTTGTCGAAATCGATGATGCCAACGGTTCGGGAAATGCGCTTGCCGGAGCGGTCGATCAGGAAGGTGGTCGGAGTCGCGCGCACATCTTCGAATTCGCGGGCCAGCGCGCCGTCCCGGTCAAACACCACCGGGAAGGGCAGCTTGTACTTTGCCGTATAGGCGCGAATCAGCGCCAGGTCGTCGTACTGCATGGCGACCGCAATCACCTCGAAACCGCGACTGCCGTAGCGGCGGTAGGTGGCGACGAGATCGGGCATTTCCTGCAGGCAGATGCTGCAACTCGTCGCCCAGAAGGTGACCAGGACGAGCTTCCCGCGCTGGTTTTCAAGGCGAATCTTGTTTCCATCCAGGGTGGTGAACACAGGGCCCTCGGGCGCTGCCTGCACGGGCGCAACACCCGTCGCCGCAAGCACCACCGCCAGCAGCGCCCAAGACAATCCGCGCCCGAATTTCCTACCCATTTTCATGGCGCGTATCCGCGACGATCCGGCCGTCCTTGACCTGTACCACGCGCTCGGCCCGTGCGGCCACCGCCGGGTTGTGGGTCACCATGAGCAGTGTCTTGCCGGCGGCGTGCAACTCGTCCAGCAAATCCAGCAGCTCGGCTTCGGCGGCGGAATCCAGGTTGCCCGTCGGTTCATCCATGAGCAGGATGTCGGGGTCGTTGGCGAGCGCTCGGGCGATCGCCACGCGTTGCTGTTGGCCACCCGACAGCATGCCGGGCTGATGGCGGGCCTTGTCGCGCAGGCCAAAGCGTCCCAGCAGGTCGAGGGCGCGTGCCTTGCCTTGGCCCTTGCCGCCGAGCCAGAGCGCGACCTCGACGTTCTCCTGCGCCGTCAGATGCGGCATCAGATTGAAGAACTGGAATACGAATCCGATCTTTCGGCCGCGTACCGCCGCGAGTTTTGTGGCGTCGAGGCTGCCGATCTCTGAGCCGTCCAGCATGACGCGGCCGGCGCTCGGGCGGTCCAGGCCGCCGATGAGTTGCAGCAGGGTGCTCTTGCCGTGACCGGATGGCCCCATGATCGCGGTCCAGCTGCCACGCGCCACGCGCATCGAAACGTCCGCGACTGCCTGCGTCGCAGCGGCACCGCGACCGTAGGTCTTGCTGACGCATTCCAGCGTGATAACGGAATCAGACATGGCGCATGGCCTCCACCGGCGAGAGCCGGGTTGCCCGATACGCCGGGTAAAGGCCGGCGAGCAGCGCGAGGCCCACCGAGAACGCCAGCGTGATGATGAGCGTCACCTCGTCGAACGCCGGCGCTGGCGACTGGCGCAGCGAGGCCGTGAAAGCGTTGTCGCCGAGCACTGGGCCGAATACGTACGCGCCGAGGAGCCCCAGGGCCGTCCCCAGGAGGCCGCCGAGCAGGCCGTAGAGCCCGGATTCGAGCATGAAGGCGAGAAACAGCGTGCGCCGGGTGCCCCCCACGGCCTGCAGGATGCCAATTTCCCGACGGCGCTCATAGACGGCGGTGAGCAAAGTATTGACGATGCCGAAGGCCGCCGCCAGCACCCCGACGGCCGCCACCGCCTGCATCGCGGCGCCGACCGTGCCGACGATGGCGAGCACCGACGCCAGCAACTGCTTGTCAGAGACCACCGCGACATTGGCGGCCTCCTGGATGCCGAGGCTCACCGCTTCCATCTGTTCGAGGTCGATCACCTGGACCGCGATGAACGACACCATGCCTTTCACCTCGTAGATTTCCTGTGCGAGGGAGAGCGGAACGAAGGTGGCGATGTCGTCCTTGGTGCCCGCCTCGCGCAATACGCCGATCACTGGCAGCCGCTTGCCGCGCACGGTGAATTCGTCGCCCGGCTGAAGCTGGAACTGTTGGGCGATCGCCGCGCCGATGACGACCGCGCGCTCGTCCGCTGCGGTGAAGTAGCGTCCGGTCGCGACGGACCACTTCTGCAAGCTGCGCATCTCGTCCGGCCAGATGCCGATCACCGGCACCGGCTGGTTGCGGAACGCGGTCTTCTCGTTGAGGTAGGGCAGCGCGCTCCGCACGCCGGGCACGGCGCGAATCTTCTCCAGCTCGGCGAGGGGAATCGCCTCGGGCAGTTGTTCTCCGGTGAGCACCGAAATCTGCTCGTAGGCGCACCAGCCCTTGGGGGTAACCACCAGATTGGCGCCAAGGCCCTGCGCCTGCTTCCTGATCTCGCCGGTCAAGCCTTGGCCGATGGTCATCAGGGCGACGAAGGCCGCCATGCCGACGCTGACGCCGGCCAGGGTGAAGACAAAGCGCCCCCGCCGACGCAGCAGGTTGCGCCACACCAGTTTGCCGAGATTCATTTCCGCATCGGCCCAAGATTCACGACCGAGTCGGCCTGAAGATAAATCAGCTTCTTGGCCGGGTTCTCCGCCATCGCGCCGCGCACGTCGATTTCGTCCCAAAGTTTGAGCTTGGCGTCCTTGACCTTGATCGGTAGGTAGTACTTCGCGCAATTGAGGTCCTGGCAGACCCGCGCTTCACGCGAGTCGATCAGGGCGAACAGCTGCGGATCGTAGGGCGAGACTTTTGCGACCACGCCGCGCACCAGGATGCGGCCCGTGAAGCCTTTCGGATCGGCCTCCAGGTCTTGCACCTGCAGCGCGCCTTTTGGCAATGGTGGTTGCGCCTTGCCGAACAGATCGGGCAGACCGGCGTGAGCCGGTGAAACGCCGGGCCAAGGCGCGCTGCCCGTCAGCAGCGCGACGCCCAGGGTGATTGAAACGATGCTGAACTTCATTGGCTGGGTTCCTTTCCTGTTCTCAATGCTTGCCGTCGGGATCGCCGAAAGTCGCGCTTACGCGAGCCGTTCTTCCAGCAGAGAGAGGTCGCCTTGGAGCGCCTTCAGCAGCCCCTCGCTGTGAAGACGGTAATAAACCATCTTGCCGTCATTGCGCATGGCGAGCCAGCCTTGGCTGCGCAGCAACTTCAATTGATGCGAGGTCGCTGCCACGGTGAGCTCCAGCACATGGGCCACGTCGCACACGCACAACTCGCCCTGCGCGAGCGCCAGCAGGATCTTGAGCCGGGTGACGTTGCCGAGCAGCTTGTAAAGTTCGGCGAGCTGCGGCAGCAGGTGTTCCTCGTTGGCCAGTCCCGCCCGGATCGACGCAACCTTTTCGGTATCAAAACAGGTGACATTGCAGACGGGACTGACGATCACACGGGCGGAAGGGGGCATGGCGCGCACTCATTCAAACAGTTGCGATAATGATAAATCGTCGCCCGATTCGCAGCAAGCGGGCAACCCAGCGCGTCGAATCCGCGCTGCGCAATCCTGAACGCACAGGAGCCTGTTTGCAGGAGACTAGCGGGCAGAGGATCGACTTTCGGCCATGCTCCGATCAACAGCTTTCCGGTTGTTTGCCCAGAATACCAGCAACCCCGCCGCGACCACCGCACATCCCGCCGAAAACGCGAATGCCGCCAGCACCGAAGCCCCCTGCCACAGCCATCCGAAAATCAGCGACGCCGGCAGCAGCATCAGTCCGGCCGTCAGGTTGAACCAGCCGAAGGCGGCGCCGCGTCGTTCGACCGGAGCCAGATCGGCGACCAGCGCTTTTTCAACGCCCTCAGTCGCCGCCATGAACAGCCCGTAAAAAGCGAACAGGGCAAAGAGCACGAGGCCATTAGTCGCCATCAGTCCCATCGCCAGATAAAACGCGCCGTAGGCCAAGTAACCGCCGACCAGCAGCCGGACTCGGCCGAAGCGGTCGGAAAGGGCCGCCAGCGGTGTCGAAAAGATCGCGGCCACGGCCGACACCGCCGCCCACAGCAAGGGCACTTGCGCCTCGGCGACGCCGAGTTCCTTGGCGCGCAGCAAGAGGAACATGTTCGACGAGTTGCCGAGCGTGAACAGCGCGACCACCGCCAGATAACGCCGGAAGGCGGGCGGCAGGTCGCCGAGTCGCCAGTCGAAGCGCGCCGGTGGCGCGGTCGCGATGGTCGGTTCCTTGATCGCCAGCGCCAGCAGCACACACAGCAGCGCCGGCACGACCGACCACAGGAACACGTCGCGCAGCGGCATGCCCATGCCGAGCAAGGTCGCCGCAATCAGCGGTCCGACTACCGCGCCGGCATTGTCCATCGCGCGGTGCAGGCCGAAGGCCAGCCCGCGCCGTTCGGCCGGCACGCTGGCCGCCAGCAGCGCATCGCGCGGCGAACTGCGCAGCCCCTTGCCGACCCGGTCGGCGAAGCGGATCACCAGCAAACCCGGCCAAGTGGTAACGAAGGCGATCATGGGGCGGGCGAGACCGGCCAGCCCGTAACCGAACAGGATGAAGGGCTTGGCGCGCCGGGTCCGGTCAAAGACGACGCCCGTGAACAGCTTGAGCAGGCTCGCCGTCGCTTCGGCGATGCCTTCGATCAGCCCGAGTGCGCGCGGCCCGGCCATCAGCACCGAGGTTAGGTAGAGCGGGATCAGCGGATACAGCATATCACTGGCGCTGTCGTTGATCAGGCTGATCGCGCCGATCAGCCAGACCGTGCGCGGCAGGGAACGCAGCGCCGCGATCATCGGGCCACCGGGGCCGGGATTCGGGCGCGTTCGGGATATTTCGGCATGTATGCTTTCGCTGGATTAGTAGTTTTGTTTGGCTGGAATCACACCGCGCACGCCGCCGCGTGGATTGTCCACATCGCCGGGATAGCGCGGGATCAGGTGCAAATGGACATGTGGCACGGTCTGCCCGGCGACGCCGCCGACATTGATGCCGAGGTTGTAGCCGGATGCGCCGAAATCGCTGTCGATCATCCGTTTGGCGGCATCGGCGAGGGCGAACATCGCCTGGCGTTCTTCAGTCGTCGTCGCAAAAAAATCGGCGACGTGGCGAAACGGAATAATCAGGCAGTGCCCCGGTGTGACGGGATTCTTGTCGAAGCGAACGTAGGCCAGGTCGTTGCCGAGAAGCTGCCCATCGGGCTGGCAGAAGGGACAAGGCTCATTCATGAGGTGCTCCCCCGGTTATCCAACGCCCGGACGCGGGCAAACGGCGGCCCGCCCGGCGTTTCATCAGCGCGCCACCAACACGGAGCATCAAGGCCGTGGCGATGCGCAGCCAGATCGACAGCAGCGAGGCGACGAGGGCCAGACCAAGCCAGAGCGCGGCCTGTGCCCATATCTCGGTCACGATGGTTCGCCCAGCGTGCCGAACTCGATCGGCGTCTTGACGTAGAAGAGATGCACGCCTTCGGCACGCAGCCGCGCGAAGAGCCGTTCCGACTCATCCTCACTGACCGCCATCACGACCTCAATGGGTTGGTCGGCCAGCTCGAAGAAGCGCGCCGAATGGATGCGGCGGTGATGCCCGAAGCCCTCGATGCCGGACATCATGGTGGCGCCGGGCAAACTCATCTCTTTCGCCAGATGGATCAGCCAGTCGCCAAGCTGCTTGCCGTGGTGGGTCTTGTCCTGCTGGGTGAAGAAGGTGATCTGGAAGCCGTTCATGGTGAAATCCTCCGCATCGAAGTGAAAGCGTCAGGCCGGTTTGAGCATGTGCCAGGTCATTAGCCCGGCCAGCGTCATTAAAAGCGAACCGGTGACGTGGATGGCGATAGCACCCATCGCCCAAGTCAAACGGCCTTGTTGCAGCAGCGATATCACCTCGGCCGAAAAGGTCGAGAAGGTCGTCAGTCCGCCGCAGAATCCAGTGACGATCAGCAGACGCCATTCGGGCGCGATGTCTGGTGCCTGGGCGAAATAGGCGACGGCAATGCCGATGATGTAGCCACCGATCAGGTTGGCGGTCAGCGTGCCGGGCGGCACGAGCGGGAAAATGTTATTGAGTTTGGTGCCCAAGCCCCAGCGCAACAGAGCGCCGAGGGCGGAACCAAAAGAAATAGCGAGAATGGGTTTCAGCATGGCCTGTCCGTTCGTTCGTCTTATTGGACAGGCGCAAACCTACGCGACCCGTCCAGGGTTTTGCGTAGGCATCATCAGCCCGGTCGGGCGGTTCGCCAAGGAATGCGCGGCGGGAGGTATGCCATCTCCTTGCGACATTCTGCCATAACCTGTCTACGAAAGCGTCCTTTTGCAAGACCGCGAACGAGTGCGGGCTTACGCCACCAAGAGCTTGAGACCGGCCATTCCGATAGTCAGTCCGAGGATGCGATGGACTGCCGAAAGCGGCAAGTGCCGACTCCCGAGCTGCGCCCCGAGGGCACCGCCCAACACGACCGCCACGGCCAGCCAAGGCAAATCCGGCGGAAGACGGGCGACAAGGACGAGGTGTCCGGCAAGTGCCAGCGCAGAATTGACGAAGATGAACACGCCGGACACTGCGACTGTGGTTGGCAGCGAGGCCCAGCGGCAGTGGAGCAGTAAGGGTGCCAGCAGTATGCCGCCCCCCGTACCGGTCAGACCCGACAGCAGTCCGATGGTGGCCCCCGCGACAAGCGCGGGAATGACCGGCGGCAGGCGGGTCGGGATCGAAGTTGAGGCACGGCGGACGAAGAACGGCACGCTCGCCACCAGCAGGAGTGCGCCGAGGACGGGATTGAATACCACCGCCGGCAGCGTCAGGTATCCCCCAAGTCCGGCCGCCGGAATCGACGCGATCAGGAACGGCCGCAGCACCGGCCAGGAAAAATGCACATCCCGAGCGAACCGTAGCGCAACCACACTCGATACCAGCACGTTGAGCACCAGAGCGGTCGGCTTGACCACCTCCGGAGAAAAACCGAACAGCGCCATGACTGCGACAAAGCCCGAGGCACCGGCTTGGCCAACACTGGCATAAAGGACGGCAACGAGTGACAGGAGGCCACACAGCAGAGCGAGACCAAACCAGGCCATTGTCAGCATGCAATCGTCTTCTGGGTCGGCCACGACCCGTGTCGTCGTTGGCTATTTTTAACGCGTGTTCTCACGATTCGGCGCCGTCATTAGCTTGTAATAGAACAATGTCGGCGGCACGCAGGCAGACCGTCACCTCCGCGCCGACAAGCAGTCCATCGCGGCGCACCGCCCGCGTGGGAAGTCGCATATGCAGTCGCTGATCCGGTAGGCCCTCCGGTCGCATCCAGACCACGGCTTCGGCGCCCAGTTCGGTCACCTCCTCGACGACGGCGGGCACCGGATTCTCCAGGTGACTCCCCCACGGCTTGTCCTTGCGCGACAGCAGCACGTTGGTCGGCAGAATGGCCCAGCCTTGTGTGGTTCCCTCTGGTGGCAGCGCCTTGCTTGCGGTACGCAAGGTGTGTGGCCCCCATCGCAACAGCATGGTGCGCCCGGACGGCCCCGCTTCGGCCATGGAATGGAAAACGTTGGGAATATCGAGCAAGCGCGCCGCCTGCTCGCAGCAAGGCGTGGTCAGCACCTCCGAAGTCGGGCCGCTCTGCAACAGGCGCCCGTTGCGGAGTAGGCAGAGATGCGAGGCCAACTGCGCCGCCTCGTCAAGATCGTGGGTGACCAGCAGGATCGTGGTTCGTAGTTCTTCGTGCAGACGCCGCAATTCCAGATAAAGGCGCTTGCGCGTGCTGCGGTCCACCGCCGAAAACGGTTCGTCCAGGAGGAGAAGACGAGGCCCACGGGCAATCGCGCGCGCCAAGGCCACCCGTTGGCGCTGCCCTCCGGACAAGTCGCGGGGATAGCGCGATTCCAATCCATCCACATGCGCGAGCGCAATGCAGTCCGTGGCACGCACTCGCCGGTCGGCCGGTGCCAGATGGTTCAAGGCGGCCTCGACGTTGCCGATCACCGTCAGGTGCGGAAACAGGCCGTAGTGCTGCGGCACTAGCCCGATCGGCCGTTCACGGGTGGCCAGATGAATCCCGGCCCCGTCCCAGACCTCGCTGCCGAGCCGAATCTCGGCCCGGTCGAGACGCAGCAGGCCGGCAATCGCCCGCAGGATCGAGGTCTTGCCGCTGCCGCTCGGACCGACGAGCGCGGTAATCTTCCCCTCGGGGATTTCCGTCCGGAAATCCAGCGGCGGACCGTCGTGCCTGAGATCGAGCCACAGGCTCATCCGACGCGCCTCCACTTCATCAGGCGTTCGACGAAGCCGTAGCTGACGGCGATCGTGACCAGTGAAATGACCAACAGCAGCAGCGACATGGCGCCGGCGGAGGCGTGCTCGAAGGACTGGGTCTTGTCGTAGATTGAGATCGCGACGGTCTTCGTTTCGCCCGGAATGTTGCCGCCGACCATCAGGACGACGCCGAATTCGCCGAGCGTGTGCGCGAAGGTCATGACCGATGCCGAGAGAATGCCGGGCCAGGCCAGGGGCAGTTCGATCTTGCGAAACGCCTGCCAGAACGTCAGGCCGCAGCACTGGGCAGCCTCCCGGACCTCCTGCGGGGTCGCTTCGAACGCCCGCTGGATCGGCTGCACCGCGAAGGGCACGTTGAACAGGACAGAGGCCAGCACCAGGCCGCTGAAGCTGAACGCCAGTGTGTATCCCGCCACCGACTCGAACCATTGCCCGAGGGGCGAATGACCGCCCACGGCGACCAACAGGTAATAACCGATGACGGTCGGCGGCAAGACCAGCGGCAACGCCAGCAGCCCTTCAATCCAGGGTTTCCATCGACAGGCCGTGGTTGCCAACCAGTAGGCCATGCCGATCGCCAGGGGCAGCAAGGCCACGAGGGTGACCAACGCCAGCCGAGCGGAAAGCGCGATGGCGTCCCAGTCCATTACAGCGCGTCCTTGCGGCTGTCCTCGACGGGCAGCACGAAACCATACCGGACCAGCACTTCCCGTGCGACCGGGGTTTGCAGGTAGTCGTAGAAGGCTCGTGCCGTCTCACCCGCGGACTTCATCAGCACCATGCGCTGGCGCAAAGGTTCGTCGGCATGCGATTCCGCCGGAATCAGTGCGAACTGGCCCAGCCGCGCCACTTCCGGTGCCCTGGAGAGCGATAAAGGAATGATCCCGCCCTGGCAGGCGCCGGACGCGACGAACTGCGTGGCTTGGGAAGCGTTCTCGCCGAGAACCAGTTTCGGTTCGAGGGCCGACCAGAGTCCCGACCTCCGAAGCACCGAGCGTGCGGCACGACCGTAGGGCGCATGATCGGGGTTGGCGATGGCGAAGCGCTTGATCTGGACTTGCGCCACGGCGGCCTGAAGCCCCTTCAATTGCGAATCCGCCGGCATCGGGGAGCCATGCGGGGCGAACAGGACGAGGCGTCCGATGGCATAGAGCGTCCCCCGATCGCGCGTTCGCCCCTGCGCGGCGAGTCGGAACACGAAGCCCTCGTCGGCGGACAGGAACAGTTCAAACGGCGCGCCCTGTTCGATCTGCTGGGCAAAATTCCCGGAGGAGCCGTAGGACACCTTGAGCTGTCGTCCGGTGTCCTTGGTAAAGCGCGCGGCCACCTCGGGCAACGCAAACTTGAGGTCGGCCGCAGCGGCAATGGCCGGAACGTCGGCCGCCATCGCTGGCGATCCGGTCGACACGATCCAGAGCATCGCAAACAGACAGGTTCTTCGTTTCAAGGTGCCATCCCCATTGCGTTAGGACAAAAATGATATAACAAAACGCGATCCGGCTTCCCGTGCCGACGCCGCGCGGCTAGAAAATCATTTGGCCAAGGCGCATAAGGCGTCTAATTCGGGTTGCGCGGCCTGACTCAGTTTGGCTTCGAGCGCCTGATAACGCGCCACCAGTGCTTCGCCGAGGGGCGTCAACCGCGAACCGCCACCCCCTTTGCCCCCGGAGGTGGTTTCGACCACGGGCCTGCCGAATCCCTGGTTCAGGGTATCGATGAGCAACCACGCGCGCTTGTACGTCATGCCGAGGGAACGGGCCGCTGCGCTGATGGATTGCCCATCGGCGACATGACAGAGCAGATCGATCTTGCCCGGACCGATCTCGATGTCATCTCCGATGTGGATGCGTGGGCGAACCAATACCCCTTGCTCGTGAGCTTCATTCTTCATGCCGTCTCCGTTTGGCTGCGAGATTCGTCGCCATCAGCTACCTTCCGCCTCTCGGCGTCGGCTTGAACGCCTTGCCAAAAGATCACCACATCCATGCGCTGGTTGTCCGAGAGATAGACCCAGTGCTTGCAGCGTTGGTCGATCAGCGAGAAAAGTTCGGGATAGACGCCGGCCAGCTCAGGCACGTCCCGAAGCGGTGCCTGGAGTTCCACGTACAGGTGCAGCGCCCGTTCTCGAAGTTGCGGCGAGGCGATGACCTCCGCCAAGGCGGCTAGCAGGACGGCGGCCACCAGGGCGTCGAAGCTTGCGATGGCAAGCAACTGCCGAACCCCTTCGCCATCGAACGACCGCTGTCGTGGAGCATGTTCGTGCTCGCGTGGTTTCGCCTCGAACAAAACGGCAACGACCTCAGGTTCCAGCGTACGCAAAGCATCCTCGATCCGTCGGGAATCAAATTCCTCGCGCTTCAACAAGGCCCATAACGGGCTGCGAAACCATCGCACCGTCCCAGGATAACGGGCCTCTGCCTGTTCGACCGCGTTCCTCGGTCCTGGCTTGTCGGTGGGCACCACGGCGCCCTTCTCGTAGCTATCCCACTTGCGCGGCCGTGCGACATCCGTTTCGCGTTTGCGGACGCGCTCGCCATCGAAAGTCATTTCGAGCGCATAGGCCGACGGCAATCCCGAAGACCGCTTCACGGCGTTGAACCAGAGCTTTGTCCGGACCCGATCAACGGGGTGGGTGGGCGGACGGCCGCGACCACGGGGTTCGATAACAATCGGCACGATCAGTTTCTGGAGTAACGAAAATCGAATTATCGGTTCGGGTGGAACAAAAGTGGACGGTCGCGAACACTGCGTGACAAATCAACGGACCAGACCGATGAGCGCCCTGCCCGAAACCTCAACACCACCGGCCGACCTGAAGACGCAATTGCGCGAGTCGCTGCTGCGTCTGCACGGGCCTTTGCTGGGCGGCGCGCCCTTGGTCGCGGCGCTCGGGCACCGGAGTGCCGCGTCCTTGCGCCAGGCACGCCGACGTGGCCAAGTTGCCGTTCCTCTGTTCATGGTCCCGAACCGTCGCGGATGGTTCGCGCTGACGCAGGATGTGGCCGATTGGCTCGCGGAAATGCGTAGAGAAGCAACAGCGCGGGAAGGGAGCGTCGAACCCGCGTAATCGAATCCGCCACCCCAAAACGACAACGCCCGAGGGGACTGCCTCGGGCGTCGCGCCAGCATATGAATGCCGGACAAGTGCGGACTTGTGGGCAAAAGTATGAGCTGCGTGTCCTCGTTCGTCAAGAATTTACCGTGCGAACGTGGAGCGTGCGGGGTGACTTCGTCCGGCTCAAGCAGACCCCTTGGGCCTCTTGTAAGGAGTCTCACCCATGCGTTTGCCTGTTCACCTTCAGCGCGAAATCGCGCGCCTGCATTACTACGATACGTCCCAGTCCAACCGGGCAATCGGCCGCGCCCTTGGCATTGCGGCAAACACCGTGCGCGCCATGCGTCAAGTTCTCAAAAACCATCGCGCCCCCTGGGCCGACCTTCAGTCGCTCGATGACGACGCCTGGTGCGCGGCGTTGGGCACGGGCGACCAGACGGTGGCCCAGCGCAAGGAGGCGCCGGACTGGGCCTGGGTGCATGCTGAAATGCAGCGGCCCGACGCCACCCAGGAACAGTTGTGGCAGGAATGGCGTGGCCAATGCCCGACCGGCATCGGCTACTCGCAGTTCACCGAAGGCTACCGGCAATGGAAGAAAAGCCTGCACGTCGTGATGCGTCGCGTACACCGGCCGGGAGAAAAACTCTTCGTGGACTTCGCCGGGCGCACCGTCGAAATCAAGGACCGCAACGGCGGTCCGTCGACCTACGCCCAGATCTTCGTAGCGGTGCTCGGCTACTCGAACCAGACGTATTTGCAGGCAGTCGCCTCGCAAACGACGGCGGATTGGGTGAGGTGCCACGTCGATTGCTTCAACGCGCTGGGCGGCGCGCCGGAATGGGTGGTACCGGACAACCTGAAGGCGGCCGTGTGGCGCCGCGATAAGGATCGCGTAGTGATCAATCCGGCCTACCGGGAGTGTCTGCGTCACTACGATACGGCGGCCCTGCCGGCCGGCGCCCGGAAACCGAAGCACAAGGCCAAGGCTGAAGTCGGCGTGCAGATCGCGCAGCGCTGGGTGCTGTTCGCCCTGCGCGATCACATCTTCTTCAGCCTCGAAGACTTGAATATCGAGCTTCGGCGTTTGACCGCGCAGATGAACGCTCACCCCTTCAAAAAAATGCCGGGAACGCGACAGGAGCGTTTCGACAGCACCGAGAAGGCCGCGCTCAAGCCGCTGCCGGCGATGCCTTTCGAACTGTGCGACTGGCGCTACGGGGT
This sequence comes from Azonexaceae bacterium, assembly GCA_009469675.1. Classification (GTDB taxonomy): domain Bacteria; phylum Pseudomonadota; class Gammaproteobacteria; order Burkholderiales; family Rhodocyclaceae; genus SSSZ01. Next base: position 13,133 of record SSSZ01000044.1, read on the forward strand.
CCGGGTGGGTGATGATTATCACGTCGAGCACGAGCGCTGCTTCTACTCGGTGCCGTCCGAACTGCGGGGACAGCGGGTTGACCTGCGTTACACGGCGGCGATGCTGGAAGTCATGCACCGGGGACGGCGGGTAGCGCTCCACACGATGGCCGAGGCCGCCGGTGAAATCAAGACGCTTCCCGAGCACCGGCCTGTTGCTCACGCTCGGGTGCTGGAGGGCGAGCCGAAAGCGCTCATGTTGTGGGCCGAATCGGCGGGGCCGAACGCGGCGACGATGATCCGGCATCACCTGGAAAACCGGTCAGATGCCGTGAATGGCCTGAAGGCTGCGCGGCGCTTGCGCGAAATGGCCCGGCTGCATGGCGATGCCCGCTTTGACGAAGCCTGCGCCTATGCCTTGCCCCTCAACATTACCGCGCTGCGCAGCGTGGAATCGATCCTCAAACAGTCCCCGGACAAGCGGAGCAAGCCCGTGGAGGGCGTTGCCAGTCGGCCGTCGCACGATAACGTCCGGGGGGCAGCCTATTATGGAGATTGCGCATGAGCAGCGTTCAACAAACCATTACCCGGTTGCGCGAGCTTCGCCTGACCTCGATGGCCGAAGCCTATTCGAGCCAACTCCAGCAACCGAAACTGCATCAGTTGAGCTTTGACGACCGCTTCGGCTTGTTGGTCGAACACGAGGCGTCCGAGCGCGAGTCGAAGAAACTGAAGCGCTTGGTGCAGAGCGCCGGATTCCCGGAAACCGCATCGCTTGAGGACGCGGATTACCGCCCGTCACGCGGCATCGACAAGTCGATGGTCGCATCGCTGGCGAGTTGCGAGTGGGTTCGTCAGCAGTTGAACCTGATCATTCTCGGCGCCACGGGTGTTGGGAAAACCTGGCTGGCCTGCGCTTTTGGTGCCCAGGTGTGTCGATTGCGGCTGCCTGTGGCTTTCTACCGAGCCAGTGATCTTTATGGCGACATTGCCGTAGCGGCTCATGATGGATCGCTGCCGAAACTCAAGGCCGACCTGATCAAGCCGAGCCTTCTGATCATCGACGACTTTGGTCTCGGAACCATTACGCCGCAAGCGGCGCAGGTGCTGCTCGATGTGGTTGACCGGCGGATGCGTAGCAGTTCGCTCCTTATCACGAGCCAGTACCCGACTGATCAGTGGCACGGCTTCTTCCCAGACCCCACGGTCGCCGATGCGATTCTTGATCGTGTAGTGCATCAGTCGCACCGCATCTCGTTGAAGGGAGAGTCGATGAGGAAGCTCCAGGCGAAGCAGCGTATGCGCAAGGAGTGATCATGACAACCGGACCGGCGCCGTGACTGTCATTCGGGCGCCACGCTCACCGGTCCGGGCATCATGATCATCGGCCCACTCGGTCATCTCGAATCGGTCTCGGTGATCACGTCCAACCGGAACGAGTGGTCATGAGTGGCCGGAATACGCA
>SSSZ01000045.1 GCA_009469675.1 Azonexaceae bacterium
CCGGCGCCGTTCAGTCGCCGCTGACGATGCCCCGGGTCATGCTCGACCCGAAGTAGCGCATCGCCCCGCGGTGGAAGGGCAGAAAGGAGTTGCGCGAGAAGTTGGCGGGTATGGTCTCGGCGGCGGCGGGGCTGGCCGCTTCGAGCTGGCTGCGGTTCTTGAAGACCGCCTCGACGACGGCGAAGACCAGATCCTCCGGCAGGTCGGCGCGGGCGACGGCGAAATTGAACAGGCCGACGGTCGCGTAATTCTTGCGCAGCGAGGCGTAGGCGCCGGCCGGGATGGTGGACGCCACCAGTTCCGGCATGGCCAGTTGCAGCGTCGTGATGTCGCCCGTGCTCAGGGGGATGAAGCGCACCCCCTCCTTGGCATCGACGCTGGTCAGCGCCGGAAAGGGCGCCCCCGCCGCCGCGGCCAGGACGTCGATCTTGCCGGCCTGCAGCTGGGCCGCCAGTTCGGCGTAGGAGCCGTTCACCAGGGTGGCCTGGAGGTTGAGGGCGGCCAGGAACTTGGGAATATAGGTGCCGGCCGTGCCGCCCTGGGGTCCGACGCCGATGCGCTTGCCCGCCAGTTCGGCGAGGCCTTTGATGGGGGAGCGGTTGAGGACGGCGAAAGCAAAGGGCGTGTCGTACATCGGGAAGATGGCGCGCATCGAGCGGAACTGCCGCCCCTTGGTCCACGGGCCGGTGCCGTTCCAGCCGGCCAGGGCTTCGCCCATGGTGACGAAGGCGATCTGGGCGGTGCCGGATTCGATGAGCTGGATGTTCTGGCTCGGCCCCTCGGTCTGTTGTTCGGCGACCCCCATACCGAGGCTGCTGCCGAGCAGGCGGGCGAGTTCGGCCCCGTAGGCGTGGTAGGTACCACCCGTCGAGCCGGTCGCGACGGTGAGGGCTTCCGGCCAGTTGGGTTCCGCCGCCCGGACGGGCAGCGCCAGGGTGAAGAGACTCAAGAGCAAGGCTACGGCCTTGCCGGCAAGGCAGTGCAATTTCATGGTGCCAACTCCCGAAAAAATCGTCGGCGACACGCCGCGGCGGGCTTCATCATAACCGATCGCCGGAGCGGCAGAAACGCCGCCGGCTACCCGGGATCGGGCCGGTCGAGCCAGCGCAGCAGGGTCTGGTAGAGCAGATCGGGATCTACCGGCTTGCCCAGGTGATCGTTCATCCCGGCCGCCAGGCAGGCCCGCCGGTCCTCGTCGAAGGCGTTGGCGGTCATGGCCAGGATGGGGGTGTCGCGGTTGCGGGAGGCGGCGCGGATGGCCCGCGCCGCTTCGATGCCGTTCACCCTGGGCATCTGGATGTCCATCAGGATCAGGTCGTAGTCGTTGCAGTCGGCCAGGGCGATGGCCTGGGCGCCGTCTTCGGCCACGTCGACGGCGGCGCCGAAATCTTCCAGGAGGCTGAGGGAGACCTCGCGGTTGATCGGCTCGTCCTCGGCCAGCAGCAGGCGGGCGCCGGCATAGCCGCGCCGCATTCGCGCCAGGGCGGCATCGCCCGCCGCCGGGAGGGCGGCGACAGGATCGACGGCGGCTTTGCGCAGGGGGACGACGAACCAGAACCGGCTACCCCGGCCGGGCTGGCTCTCGCAGCCGATCTCTCCCCCCATGAGCTTGACGAGGCGCTTGCTGATCGCCAGGCCGAGGCCGGTGCCGCCGTACCGGCGGGACATCGAATTGTCGGCCTGTTCGAAGGCGTTGAAGACATGGCTCTGCAGTTCCGTGGCGATGCCGATGCCCGTATCGCTCACGGCGAAACTGAGCCGGACCTGCTCGGCATCGGCATCGACCAGGCGTACGCTGGCGGCGACCTCGCCGTGGTCGGTGAACTTGACGGCATTGCCCGCCAGGTTGAGAAGCACCTGGCCCAGCCGCAGGGGATCGCCGGACAAGGCGAGGCCCGCCAGCTCCGGGGGCAGGTCGAGACGCAAGGCCAGGCCCTTGGCAGCCGCCGTCTGGCCGACCAGGCTGGCGAGGTTTTCCAGGATCTCGCCCAGCCGGAATTCGGTCCGTTCGAGGACCAGGTGCTCGGCTTCGATCTTGGAAATATCGAGGATGCTGTTGATGACTCCCAGCAGGTGGCGGGAAGCCTGTTCGACCTTGCCCAGCTGGTCGCGCAGCTTGGCGTCTTCGGTCCGCCGCAGGGCCAGGGCGGTCATGCCCATGATGGCGTTCATGGGAGTACGCAATTCGTGGCTCATGTTGGCGAGGAAGGTACTCTTGGCGCGGCTGGCGGCTTCGGCAACCTCCTTGGCGACGGACAAAGCCGCGGTGCGCTCCGCCACCAGCGCTTCCAGGTGGTTGCGGTGGTCTTCCAGGGCCTGGCGGCTTTTCAACTCCTCGGAGACATCAAGGCTGACGCCGAGCAGCGCCACCGGGTAGCCGTCGGCGTCGCGCTTCACCGCCTTGATGACCCGCAGGTCGTGCAGGGCGCCGTCGGCAAAACGCAAACGCTCGTGGGAGACGCTGGGTCCGTCGCGGGCCAGGGCCTGCGCGTCGGAAGCCAGGCAGGCGTCGCGAAAGTCGGCCGGAACCGCTTCGGCGTAGTGGGAAACGGCGAGGAAACGGGCTTCGCTGATCCCCGTCGCCTGGCAGAAGGTCTTGTTCACGAAGCGCAGCTTGCCCTTACCATCCTGGAGCCAGATTCCCACCGGCGCGATATCGAGGATCAGTTGCAGGGTCGCCCGTTCGTCTTTGAGGGTTTCTTCGCGCCGGGCGACGGATTCGAGCAGGCGGTTGAAACTGCCGATCAACTGGCCGATTTCGTCGGCCTGGGCGACGGGCAGCGGCAAAAGCGGGGCCGCCGCCGACTCGGACATGCCGGCCAGGCTTTGCATGGCCCCCTGGATGGGCGCGAAGTGGCGCCGCAACATGCGTTGCACGAACCACCACGCCGCGATCCCGGCCGCCAGGCTGAGGGCCAGCGCCGCCAGCAGCATGTGGCGCTGCATGGCGGTGATGGGGGCGAACGCTTCGGCGGTAGGCAGAACGCCCACCAGGAACCAGCCGGCGGCGGGAATCCGTTTGGCCGCGGCGAGTTCTTCGATACCGCGGGAGTTGGTCGTCACCCCGTAGCCCTCGTAGCCGGCGACGAAGCGATCGTGCAGGGCGTTGGCGCCGGTCACCGGCATCGGCCCCATGGCCCGGGATTTGTCGGTTGCGGTGACGATCAGGCCGTGCTGGGGGGCGATGATGAGGTAGCCGCCCCCTTCGCCGTAGCGGTTCTCGGTGATGCGGTCGAGGAAATTGTCCTTGCCGAGTTCGACCACTCCGGTCACGACGCCGATGACCTGCCCGGCCGGATCGCGGATGGGGGCCGCCAGCGCGATGACCGGCGTATTGAGGCTGCGGCTGACGACCGGGCGGCCAATGCTGGCCTTGCCGTCGCGCAGGGCGGCGATCATGTAGTCGCGGTCGGCGTAACTGGTGCCGACCCGTTCGGGAAGGTAGGGGACGCTGGCCAGCGTCCTGGCATCGCCGCCGCGAATCCGCGTGCCGCCGTTGAAAAGCCCTTGGAAAGTCGTGCGGGCCGCGAGAAATTTCTGCAATTCGGCCGGACTGCGCATCATTTCCGGGGTGATGTCGGCGGCCACGCGGACCAAGGCCTGCAGGCGGGTGTCGAGTTCGGCGTCAAGCTGGGCCGCGACGATAGAAACCGCGGAAAACTGCTGCGCACCGAGAAGCCGCATCATGTCCTGGCGCAAACTGCCGGTCGCCCACAGGGTGACCGACCAGACGCCGAGCAGGAACACCGCCAGCAACAGGGCGGTAATGCGATTTTTCAGCGACAACGCGAAGAGCCGGGGGAACCCCATGCCGCGCCTGCCTCCCAGAGCGTAGTCAGCGATACAGGGGAACTGCCGCCGGCCCGCCGCGACCCGAACACCGCTGAAAAAACTGAAGCTTATGCCGACGGCAAGCCACAAAGCGGCCAATTATCCAAACTTGCCACCGGGAAACCCGGAGAAACCCCTTTAGAATCCGGGGAATCGCAAGGATGCGCGGTTTCCATAAGGACAACGCAGCACCGACGAGCGGAACAGATTATAAGGCTTCGGACCCGTTGGCGAGGGGGCGGACCGCCAAACTTGGCAATAAACCCGGTCAATTCCCTATTTTCGGACGATCTCCGCCGAAAACCGGACTCACAGGCATGCCGGCAAGGCCCCGGAGGCGTCTTGAACCCGCCCCTTCAGCCCCGGCGGCGGCGCGCCTCGAACAGGCAGACCCCGGCGGCCACCGAGACGTTGAGGCTTTCGACGGCACCGTGCATGGGGATGCGCACCAGCTGGTCGCAGGTTTCCCGGGTCAGGCGGCGCAAGCCCTCGCCTTCCGCCCCCAGCACCCAGGCAGTGGCGACCGGCCAGGCGGCGGCGTAGAGGTCGCCTTCGGCCTCGCCAGCCGTGCCGACCACCCAGATTTCCCGCTCCTTCAATTCGCGCAGGGTGCGGGCCAGGTTGGTGACCATGACGTAGGGGACCGTCTCGGCGGCGCCGCTGGCCGTCTTGATCGCCACGTCGGTGAGGCCGACGGCCCGGTCCTTGGGGGCGACCACGGCATGAACCCCGGCGGCGTCGGCCACCCGCAGGCAGGCGCCGAGGTTGCGGGGATCGGTGATGCCGTCGAGGACGAGGAGAAAAGGCGGTTCTTCCAGGGTATCGAGAACGTCGTCCAGATGGGCCACCTGGCGCCCCCCTTCGACCCGGGCGATGACGCCCTGGTGGCGGGCGCCGGGCAGCATGCCGTCCAGCCTTTTGCCGTCGCCGGCCACCACCCTGACCCCCTGCAGTTCAGCGTGCCTGAGGAGATCCCGCGCCCGGGCGTCCTGGCGGCCGGCGTCGATGAGAATTTCCTTGATCGACTCGGGATCGTGGCGAAGCTTGGCAGTAATGGCGTGGAAGCCGTAGATCAGGCGGGAGGACATGGAGGCTTTCAATAAAACCGGAGGGCGCATTCTACCGCGGGCCGAGCCGGGCGCACCGCCGTCGCTGCCGCCTTGAATCCCGGGCCGCGCACCCGGCGTTGGCATGGCCGCCGGCCGCCGAAGCGCTGGGCGCGTCTTAGCGCAGAGTCAACCGGAAACCGGCGCGGGGTTCGATGGTTTCGGCGGTGTCGTCAAGGAACAGGGCCTTGAGCATGGCGCGGACTTTGACCAGGGTCAGGGCCGATAGCGCGGCGCTGTTCTCCAGGACCAGTTCCTCGCCCCCGCGCATGGCCTGCACCAGCGGGCCGTAGCGGAAGAGCAGGCGCGACCCTTCCCACTGTTCGCTGCCGATCAGTTCGTCCAGATCGGTCTGGGCATTGCAGGTATGGACCACGAGGTTTCTCCCGATCGATGTTCCTGGGAGAGTTAACGGCCACAGGGCGCAAGCGGTTGAGCCGGCCCGACGGATTTATTTCCGTCGGACCGCCCCGCCCCGTCAGGATCGCTTCTTGGCGCCCGACTTGGCCGCTTTCTTCGCCGGGGCCTTGGCCCCGGTCTTGCGTGGCGGCGCCGCCTTCTTGGCGGCAGGCTTGGCTGCCGCTTTTTTCTTCGTCGGCACGGCTTTGCCGGCGGGCGGCTCATCCGTCCCGGTGACCCGCCGCTGCCCACCCTCGCCGGTTGTCGCCCTGCTGCCCCGGCGCCCGGGATCAGGTGCCGCCGTCGGCGACGGGGAACCGCGGCGCCCCCCGAGGGCATCGGCGGGCGCCAGCACGAAATCGATCTTGTTGCTTTCCAGGTCGGCACGTACCAGCTTGACCTGGACCCGGTCGCCGAGACGGAAACGCTTGCCGCTGCGCTCGCCGAGCATCTGGTGCTTGATCGGGTCGAACTGGAAGTAGTCTTCGCCCAGTTCGGAGACGTGCACCAGGCCTTCGATATAGATGGCGTCGAGGGCGACGAAGATACCGAAGGCCGTGACCGCCGAGATGGTTCCGGCGAAGACCTCCCCGACGCGCTCCTTCATGAAGTAGCACTTGAGCCAGTTCTCGACGTCGCGGGTCGCCTCGTCGGCGCGGCGCTCGGTGGCGGAACAGTGCAGGCCGATGTCGTCCCAGTTGCCGGCCGGGTGGTACTTGCCGCCGGCCAGGACGGCCTTGATGGCGCGGTGCACCAGGAGATCCGGATAGCGCCGGATGGGCGAAGTGAAGTGGGTGTAGTGCTCGTAGGCCAGCCCGAAGTGGCCGACGTTGTCGGGGCTGTACATGGCCTGGCGCAGCGACCGCAGCATCACCGTCTGGAGCAGCAGGAAATCGGGGCGGGGCTTCACCTTGTCCAGCAGCTGGGCGTAGTCCTTGGCCTTGGGATCATCGCCGCCGCCCAGGGGAAGGCCGAACTCGGCGAGGAAGGAGCGCAGGTTCTTGAGCTTGTCGGTGGAAGGCCCTTCATGGACGCGGTAGAGGCAGGTCTGTTGGTGCTCGGCGAGGAAATCAGAAGCGCAGACGTTGGCCGCCAGCATGCATTCCTCGATCAGCCGGTGGGCGTCGTTACGCACCACGGGGATGATGTTCTCGATCTTGCCCTGGTCGTTGAAGACCATTTGCGTCTCGGTCGTCTCGAAATCGATGGCGCCGCGCTGGCCCCGGGCCTTATGGAGAATCTTGTAGAGCGTGTAGAGATTCTGCAGGTGGGGCTGGAGTCCCTTGTGCACCGCGGTTTCGGGCTTGGCTTCACCGGACAGCCAGTGCCAGACCTGGGTGTAGGTAAGGCGGGCCTGGGAGCGGAACACCGCCGGATAAAAGCGGTAGGCGCCGATCTTGCCGGCGGCGCTGATGCCCATGTCGCAGACCATGGCCAGGCGGTCGACCTCGGGATTGAGCGAACAGATGCCGTTGGAGAGCTTTTCCGGCAGCATGGGGATGACCCGGCGGGGAAAATAGACCGAGTTGCCGCGCTCCACGGCCTCTTTGTCGAGGACCATGCCGGGCTTCACGTAGTGCGAGACGTCGGCGATGGCCACCACCAGCCGCCAGCCCCGGCCCTGCTTTTCGCAGAAGACGGCGTCGTCGAAGTCGCGGGCGGTTTCGCCGTCGATGGTCACCAGGGGAAGGTGGCGGATGTCCTCGCGGTCGGCCAGATCGGCTTTCTTGACTTTGTCGGGCATGGCCTTGTTCTCGGCCAGGGCAGCCGGGGAAAACGCGAAGGGCAGGTCGTGTTTTCGCAGGGCGATCTCGATCTCCATGCCGGGATCGGCGTAGGTGCCGAGCACCTCGGTGATGCGACCGATGGGCTGGGAGAATTTGCTGGGCTGCTCGATGATATCGACCATCACCACCTGCCCGGCCACCGGCTTGATCTTGCCCTTCTTTTCCGGCGGCACCAGGATATCCTGGGCGATGCGGCGATTTTCCGGCACCACGAAGACGACGCCGTGCTCGACGAAGACCCGGCCGACCACCCGCGTATTGGCCCGGGCCGTCACCTCGACGATGCTGCCTTCCGGCCTTCCCTTGCGGTCGACGCCGGTGACGCGCACGAGGGCGCGGTCGCCGTGCAGCACCTTGCCCATCTGATGCTGGTCGAGGAAGACGTCGGGGCCGCCGTCGTCGGGAATGAAGAAGCCGTAGCCGTCGGGGTGGCCCTGGACCTTGCCGGCGACGAGGCTGGCCCGTTCCGGCAGGATGTAGGCGCCCTTGCGATTACGCATCACCTGGCCTTCGCGCTCCATGGCGCCGAGGCGGCGCTGGAACATTTCGCGCTCCTGGGGGGTGATGTCCATCAGGGCGGTGAGTTGGTCGAAGTCCACCGGCCGGCCTTCGTCTTCCAGGGTCTGCAAGATGAACTCGCGGGAAGGCAGCGGCAATTCGTAGCGCTGGGCCTCGCGCTCCAGGAAGGGATCGCGGCGGCGGGTTTTTGAGAGTTTCTTGCTTGACATCTTTGTTCTTTCCTTTAAAATTCGCGGCTCTTCGCACCGGCCCAGGTGGCGGAATTGGTAGACGCACTAGTTTCAGGTACTAGCGCTTAACGGCGTGGGGGTTCGAGTCCCTTCCTGGGCACCAAGCAAATGTAAAAAGCCGGCTTCCCGCCGGCTTTTGCATTTTCAGCGTCCGCAACGCCGAGAGAAGTGCCGTCCGGTGCCCAAGGCATCCGTCCGGCATCATAGCACCTCGGGGGGCAGTTAACGGACGGCGCGGGCTTCGCTCTTGTCCCGCTGCTGGCGCAGGCTTTGCTGGCAGGCCGTGCAAAGGAGGCGGGAAAAGGCCGCCGCGTCCCGGATCTGGATGCGCCGCCCGTGGCGGGCAATCATGCCGGCATCCTCGAGGTTGCGCATGGCCCGCGACAGGTGCGGCTGGCTGGCCCCCAGCCGCTGAGCCAGTTTCATGTAGGGCAAGGCGATGGTGTATTCGTCGAGAAGAGGCTGGCCGCGCCGCTCCCGGCCCTCGCCGCAGTGGAGATAGCAGGCCAGGCGTTCGATGGTGCTGCGGTGCTGCAGGCCTTCGAGTTCTTCGTAGAGGTCGGCGACGTCGTCGGCCAGAAGATGCATGAGGCGGCGGGAAAAGGCCGGCGACCCGTCGATCCAGGCGAGCACTTCGGCCTTGGGGACGAACAGCAGACTGGCCCGGGTGAGCGCACGCAATTCGTAGACCGCCTCGGTGTCGCAGAGGACGCTCTCGACCCCGAGGCAATCGCCAGCCTTGGCGACCCGGACCATGTGCTCAACCCCCTGGCGGTTGCTGAGTATCATCTCCAGAGTGCCGTGGATGACCACGAACATGCCTCCCGGCCGGCTTTCCTTGCGCAACACCACCTCCCCCGGAGCGAAAGCGCGATGCAGATCGGGCCGGTCGATGACGGCGCGAAAAAGATCCTGGCCGAGCAAGCCGGCAACGATGCCGTGGGCATCGAGGGCGCTGAATTCGCTTGCGGAAAGCGTCATTGGGCCGTTCCCAGGTTCGAGAAGGGGGCAAGATAG
>SSSZ01000046.1 GCA_009469675.1 Azonexaceae bacterium
AAAGATGCTCGGTGTAGAGGGCCATGCCGTGTTCGGCCATGAAGCTCTTGATGCGGCGGAGCAGGGCTTCGTCGAGGGCCGTGGGGCCGCCCAGGGAGAGGGAGAGGCCGTGGCAGACGAAGGGGTGGCGTTCGGTGAAGTGGCGCAAGTCCTTGCCCGAGCGCCCGCCCATGTGGGCCCAGTTTTCCGGGGCCAGTTCGAAGAAGCGGATGGCTTCGGGAACGCCGGCTTTGAGGGGTTCGATCAGTTCGCGGCGAAAGCCGAGGCCGGCGCCGGCGGGGTACTTCAGGGTCATGCGTGTTCTCCGGTCGGGCGGGGCGCGCCGCGGCGCGCCCCCGGCTCACGAATTACTTCTTCTTGTCGGCGCCGCACTTGGCTTCGCCGCACTTGCCGTCCTTCTTCTTGTCGGCACCGCACTTGCCGTCCTTCTTCTTGTCGCCGCCGCACTTGCCGTCGGCCTTTTTCTTGTCGGCGCCGCACTTGGCTTCACCGCACTTGCCGTCCTTGGCCTTGTCGGCCTGGGCGAGCTGGTAGCCGGAATCAAGCTTGGCCATGGAGAAGGGGTTGTCGGCGGCGTGGGCGACGGGGGCCAGGGCAGCGGTGGCCAGGAAAGCGGAACCGATGGCGAGGGAAACGATAGACTTGGTGGATTTCATGATTTTCTCCGAACAGGGTTGAGATGCACTAAACAGGTGTCAGTCTTGACCGGAACGCCAGACTTTGGCGGCATCGCGCAGAAATTTGAATTGACGCTCCGCCCGCCGACAGCTCACACAGATCAGCAGATGCCAGCGCAATCCCAGTTGTTCCCCCACGGTGAGGGGTCGTTCCATCGATTGCGAAGCCAGCCGGGTGGCGTCTTTACAGCGCAGCATTTTCTTCTCCATCTTTCCGGCGCCAGGATCGGCACCTGCACATTAGTCGCCGAACATTTCAATTCCTTACATCCGACTTCCATTATTATTGCGGCAACAAGAATACAGGGAGAAAGCACGTGACGGAAAGCAGTCTCAACGACCCGAAATTCGTTTCCGATCTGCGCCGGGACATGGTGCGTTTCGCCGACCTCCAGCTCCGGGACAAGGCCGCCGCCGAGGATGCCGCCCAGGAAGCGCTGGCGGCGGCCTTTCAGCAGATCGAGAAATTCCAGTCCCGGGCTTCGTTGCGCACCTGGGTGTTGTCGATCCTCAAAAACAAGATTGTCGACATCCTGCGCCAGCGCACCCGTCAGGTCGCCATTTCCAGCCAGGACGACGACCAGGCCGACATCGACTCCTGGTTCGACAACACCGACCACTGGATGGAAGACACCAAGCCGGCGGACTGGGGAAACCCCGAGGAGTCGCTGCACAACAGCCAGTTCTGGAAGGTCTTCGAGGCCTGCCTGCATCGCCTGCCTGAGGCGCCGGCGCGGGTCTTCATGATGCGCGAAGTGGTCGGCCTCGACACCGACGAAATCTGCCGCGACCTCGCCATCACCACCAACAACTGCTGGGTATTGCTCCACCGCGCCCGTCTCGCCCTGCGCGCCTGCCTGGGCGACGGCTGGTTTCCGGGCAAGGCCGCCTGAATCCCGGCGGCGCCCGCGGCGCCGATTGCAACCAGTTGTAAGACTTTGTTTCCCGGGTGTCCCGGCTCCTTGGTGCTGCGTTATTGTGCCTACCAGCCACAGCAACGATGCGAAGGAGTCGCACCATGGAAACCCTCAACAAGAAAACCCACCCCCTCATCCTCATCGCCGCCGGTTCGGTCAGTCTGGCCAGCCTGGCCGCCGCCGCCCACTTCACCGGCCTGATCCCGACCCGCAGCGCGGAAGCCCCGGCCCCCCTGGTCGCCACGGCCCCGGCGGCCGCCCCTGCCGTCCCCGCCGCGCTGCCACCGGCGGCGGCGCCGGAAGCGCCGCGGCCCGCCGCCAAGCCCCGGGCGCCCCGCCATGAATCCCGCTCGGCCGGCGAACCCGACCGCCAGGTGCGCAACGACGACTGGCGCTACGACAGCGGCACCCGCCGGGTCGCCAACAACGATGCGGGGATCGACGTCATCCCGTCGCGGCCCCAGCCCATCACCAGCCAGCCGCCGGCCCAGCAGGTCCAGGCGCCCCCGCTCTGCCGCGAATGCGGCACCGTCGAAGGGGTGCGCGAAGTCGAAACCAAGGGTGAAGGCAGCGGCCTGGGCGCCATCGCCGGCGGCGTCCTGGGCGGCGTCCTGGGCAACCAGGTGGGCCGTGGCAAGGGCCGCGACCTGGCGACCGTCGCCGGTGCGGTCGGCGGCGCCTTCGCCGGCCATCAGGTGGAAAAGAATGTGCGCAGCGAAAGACAGTTCCAGGTGACCGTGCGTTTCGACGACGGGGCCGTGCGCACCTACAACCAGACCAGCGCCAGCGGCTGGCGCAACGGCGACCGTGTCCGCCTCGAAAACGGCAGCCTGCGCACCATCTGAACCGATTCTTCCCCGCCGGGGTCGGTCCCTCCCTGCACCGACCCCGCTACTTCGCCCCGGCTTTCCGGGGCGTTTTTTTGTTCCCCGGGCTGCTAAACTCTCGCTTTTTCAACGACAACCCAAGGGAAACCCGCATGAAGATCGAAACCCTGGCCGTACACGGTGGCTATTCTCCCGACCCCACCACCAAGGCAGTGGCCGTTCCCATCTACCAGACCACGTCCTACGCCTTCGACAGCACCCAGCACGGCGCCGACCTCTTCGACCTCAAGGTCCAGGGCAACATCTACACCCGCATCATGAACCCGACCCAGGATGTCCTGGAAAAGCGGGTCGCCGCCATGGAAGGCGGCATCGCCGGCCTGGCCCTGGCCTCCGGCATGGCCGCCATCACCTACGCCATCCAGACCATCGCCGAGGCCGGCGACAACATCGTCACGTCGTCGACGCTCTACGGCGGCACCTACAACCTCTTCGCCCATACCCTACCCCAATACGGCATCGAGGTGCGCTTCGCCGACTACCGCGACCCCAGCGCCTTTGAAAAGCTGATCGACGGCAAGACCAAGGCGGTGTTCTGCGAATCCGTCGGCAACCCCCTGGGCAACATCACCGATTTTGAAAAACTGGCCGAAGTCGCCCACCGCCACGGTGTGCCGCTCATCGTGGACAACACCGTGCCCTCGCCCTACCTCTGCCGCCCCTTCGAGCACGGCGCCGACATCGTGGTGCACGCCCTGACCAAGTACCTGGGCGGCCACGGCAACTCGATCGGCGGCATCATCGTCGACAGCGGCAAGTTCCCCTGGGCCGACCACAAGCAGAAGTTCAAGCGCCTCAACGAACCCGACGTCTCCTACCACGGCGTCGTCTACACCGAGGCCCTTGGCCCCGCCGCCTACATCGGCCGCGCCCGCGTCGTGCCACTGCGCAATATGGGCGCCGCCATCAGCCCCTTCAACGCCTTCCTCATCCTGCAAGGCGTCGAAACCCTGGCGCTACGCATGGACCGCATCTGCGACAATTCGCTCAAGGTGGCGGAATTCCTCAAGGGCCACGCCAAGGTCAGTTGGGTCAATTACGCCGGCCTGCCCGACCACAAGGACTTCCCCCTGGTGCAGAAATACATGGGCGGCAAGGCCTCGGGCATCCTCAATTTCGGAGTCAAGGGCGGCCGCGAAGGCGGTGGCCGCTTCCAGGACGCCCTCAATCTGGTGACCCGTCTGGTCAACATCGGCGACTGCAAGTCCCTCGCCTGCCACCCGGCCTCCACCACCCACCGCCAACTGGCCCCGGAAGAACTCGCCAAGGCCGGCGTCTCGGAAGACATGATCCGCCTTTCGGTGGGTATCGAGCACATCGACGACATCCTCGCCGATCTGGATCAGGCGCTGAACGCCGCCTGACCCCGGGGTTTCCCCCAAGAGAAAGCGCCCCCCGGGGCGCTTTCTCTTTTCCGCCGGCAGCGGCACAGCGGTTTGCCAAACGGCCGCCGGCACCGCCTGCTTGCCCGGCCGCTCCGCGGTCAGCCGATGCCGGCGCGGTGCGGCAGTTCCGCTATCCCGCCGAATCTTCCCCCTCGCCCTCGGGCAGGGGGGGCTGGGGCCGGCTCATGACGTAGAGGACGCCGCTGCAGCAGACGAGAAAACCCACTGCCGCCAGGGCGCTGGGCGTCCAGTTGTCGGCCAGGCCCCGCAGGCGCCAGATCCAGATGAACAGGCCGAACACCGGCAGAACGAGCAGGCCGCAGAAAATGGCCGTAGCCAGGGCGATCTTCTGCCCGATGTGACGCTTCAAAGTCATTGCACTTCCTCAACCATGAGCCAGATCGACCGGCTCTCGCGGACATCGGATGTAGACAGGCTCAGCGTTCCGCGTTCATTGCCCGCCGCCTGGCGGCCGCTGCCGCCGAGTTCGATCCATTCGCCCAGGCGCCCCGAAACGGTGGTGGCGAGGCGCTGGGTGTTGACGCTGCCGTAGCCGCCGGGGCTGTCGGCCTGCTGGCTGATTTCCAGGGTGACCCGGTCGCCGGCCAAGCGCGGTTCGGCGTAGAAGCCCTGGCCGATATCCCGGTAAACCACGCTTTCGCTGACCACCGCGCCCCCCGGGCCGACCACCACCTGCCGCAAGGGTAACGGCAGCGAGCGGCCGACCTGGATGAAGGCCCGGCCGCCTTCGATGGTCTGGACCATCTGGCTGCCGGCTTCGCTCTTGACGCTGCGGCTGTCCCAGCCCCGGGCGCTGGCATCGACCCGGCTGCTGCCGCCCAGGGTGACCTGCCCGGCGACGGCGCCGCCCCGGCTGCCTTCGTCGACGCCGCGGTTCTGGCTGACGCGGATGACGAGTTTGCGCACCGGCGCATCAAGGGCGGCCAGGGCGCGCTTGATGTCTTCCCGGTTGCGCCGGCTGGCCCGCAGAAAAAGCTGGTTGTTGCCCGCCGACAGCGAGCCGCCGGGTTCGACCAGGGGCTGCAGGGCGGGCAGGACGCGGTCGGGAGTCTGGTGGCGCAGTGGAATGATCTCGAGTTCCTGCTGACCGTAGGAGGTGGCCCCCCAGGCAAGGGCGATGAAAAGCAGGATGATGCGGGCCATGCGGAGCCTCCTTCGGTGGTCGCCGGCCGCGCCTTGGCCGGCGGGCTATCGGGGTCAGCCGATATTATGCTGCTGGGCGAGGTATTCCTTGGAGTTCATTTCGGTCAACCGGCTCACCGTACGGGCGAATTCCGAGGCCTGGGTGCCTTCGGTGTAGAGCTGGTCGGCAGCAACCGCGGCGGTGGCGATGAACTTGACCTTGTGGTCGTAGAAAACGTCCACCAGCCAGGTGAAACGGCGGGCCTCGGAGGCGTCCCGGGCGCTCATCAGGGGGATGCCGGAAAGGAGCACGGTGTGGTGGCCCCGGGCGATCTCCAGGTAGTCGTTCTGGGAGCGCGGCCCGCCGCACAGGGTCTTGAAGTCGAACCAGATGACCCCGTTGGCGCGGCGCAGGGTGTCGATCCGGCGATCAAGAATTTCGATGCTGCCGCCCTTCTTGCCCTCGCTGCCGGCAACCAGACGGAAGTAGTCGAGCATTTTTCCCTCCGCCGCGGCATCGGCGGGATGGTGGTAGATCTCGACCTGCTCCAGACTGCGCAGCCGGTAATCGACGCCGGCATCGACCTCGACGACGTCGAGCCTGCTTTTGATGAGGTCGATGGTGGGGAGAAAGTTGTCGCGCTGCAGGCCGTTGGGGTAGAGATTGTCGGGAGGGTAGTTGGACGTCATGACCAGCACCACCCCCCGGTCGAACAAGCCGTCGAGAAGGCGCCCCAGGATCATGGCGTCGGCGATGTCGGAAACGTGGAATTCGTCGAAGCACAGCAGCCGCACGTCCTTGGCGATGCGTTCGGCGACCTTGAGCATGGGATCCGGCTCGCCCTTGAAGGCGTCGAGGTCGCGGTGGATCTGCTGCATGAAGGCGTGGAAGTGGATGCGTTTCTTGCGCCGGTAGGGGATGGCGTTGAAGAAGCAGTCCATGAGGAAACTCTTGCCCCGCCCGACCCCGCCCCAGAAATAGACGCCCCGGGGCGGCGTGGGCGGCACCAAAAGGCGCTTCAAGGTGCTGCTGCGGGCCACCTTGAAGGCCAGCAGGTCGGAATAAAGCCGTTGCAGGGATTCGGCGGCGGCCTGCTGGGCGGCATCGGCCACGTAGCCGAGGCGGCCCAGCAGTTCCCGGTAGGCATCGAGCATGCCGTCGGGAGAAACGTTCAATTTGCGGTGAGGCATGGTTGGAGGTCTATTGTTGCCAGCCGCTATTCTGCCAAAGAAAACGGATTTTTCGGCGCAGTAAAAAGGGCGGGTGCGTTGCCGCAACCCGCCCCCCCGGGGGCTGAGTTCGCCTGGATCAGAAGTGCAGGGAACGCTTGTCGCAGGCCAAGGCTGCCTCGTGCACCACTTCCGACAGGGTCGGGTGGGCATGGCAGATGCGGCCCAGATCTTCGGAAGCCCCGGCAAATTCCATCGCCACAACGGCTTCGGCGATCAGTTCGGAGGCGTTGACGCCGATGATATGGACGCCGAGGATGCGGTCGGTCTGGGCGCAGGCCAGCACCTTGACGAAGCCCGAGGCGTCGCCGTGGCCGAGAGCGCGGCCATTGGCCATGAAGGGCACCTTGCCCGGCTTGTAGGCGATGCCGTCGGCCTTCAACTGCTGCTCGGTCTTGCCCACCCAGGCAATTTCCGGGTGGGTATAGACGACGCCGGGGATGGTGTCGAAATTGCAGTGCCCAGCCTGGCCGGCGATCAGCTCGGCGACCATGACCCCCTCTTCGGAAGCCTTGTGGGCCAGCATCGGGCCGCGCACCACGTCGCCCACCGCCCAAACGTTGGGCAGGTTGGTCTTGCAGTGGCCGTCCACCTCGACCTGGCCGCGCTCGTTGAGCTTCAAGCCGACGGTGTCGCCGTTCAGGCCGTCGGTATTGGGAATGCGGCCGACGGAGACGATCAGCTTGTCCACCTCCAGCTTTTGCGCTCCGTCCTTGCCTTCGTATTCGACGGTGACGCCCTTCTTGCCGGTCGTGACCTTGTTGATCTTGACGCCGACGTTGATCTTGAGGCCCTGCTTGGTGAACAGCTTCAAGGATTCCTTGGCGATGTCCTGGTCGGCGAAGGCCAGGAAATCGGGAAGCGCTTCCAGGACGGTCACTTCCGAACCCAGGCGGCGCCACACCGAACCCATCTCCAGGCCGATGACGCCGGCGCCGATGACGCCCAGGCGCTTGGGAACGGCATTGAAGTCGAGGGCACCCTCGTTGTCGCAGATGATCTTGTTGTCCACCGGAATGCCGGGCAGGTGACGGGGCTTGGAGCCGGTGGCGATGATGACGTGCTTGGCCAGGACTTCTTCCTTACCGACCTTGACCTTGTAGAGGTCGCCTTCCTTGCCGGCGAAGCTGCCGTGGCCGTTCAGCCCGGTCACCTTGTTTTTCTTGAAGAGGCCTTTGATGCCGCCGGTGAGCTGGGTGACGATGGTGTTCTTGCGGCCGACCATGGTCGGCACGTCGATGCTCACGCCCTTGGCGGCAATGCCGTGGGTGGTGAAGGAATGCTGGGCCTCTTCGTAGAGTTCGGAGGAACGCAGCAGGGCCTTGGACGGGATGCAGCCGACGTTGAGGCAGGTGCCGCCGAGGCGGGGTTCGCCCTTGGGGTCGGCGTAGGGGTTGGATTCGCAGCAAGCCGTATTGAAACCGAGCTGGGCGGCGCGGATGGCCGCGACATAACCGCCGGGGCCGCCGCCGATGACGAGGACGTCGAATTGCTTGGACATATCGATAAACCTTTCAATCAAACGCCAAGGCGCAGAGGTACAGAGAAAGACTTGACGTTCTCTGCGTCTCTGCGCCTCTGCGTTTCAAGTGCCGTTAGTTAAACGCCGAGCAGCAGGCGAGCCGGATCTTCCAGCGCTTCCTTCATGGTCACCAGGCCGAGGACGGCTTCGCGGCCGTCGATGATCCGGTGGTCGTAGGACATGGCGAGGTAGTTGATCGGGCGGACCACGACCTGACCGTTCTCGACCACGGCCCGGTCCTTGGTGGCATGGATGCCGAGGATGGCCGACTGGGGCGGGTTGATGATCGGGGTCGAGAGCATGGAGCCGAAGACGCCGCCGTTGGAGATGGAGAAGGTGCCGCCGGTCAGGTCTTCGATCGACAGCTTGCCGTCCTTGGCCTTGTTGCCGAATTCGGCGATCTTCTTCTCGATCTCGGCCACGGTCATCTGGTCGGCGTTGCGCAGGATGGGAACGACCAGGCCCCGGGGCGAGCCGACGGCGATGCCGATGTCGATGAAGCCGTGATAGACGATGTCGTTGCCGTCAACCGAGGCGTTGAGGATGGGGAACTTCTGCAGGGCGGCGCAGGCGGCCTTGACGAAAAAGCCCATAAAGCCGAGGCGGACGCCGTGGGTCTTTTCGAACTTCTCGGCGTACTGCTTGCGCAGCGCCATGACCGGGCCCATATTGACCTCGTTGAAGGTGGTCAGGATGGCGTTGGTCGATTGCGACTCGACGAGGCGCTCGGCGACGCGGGCGCGCAGGCGGGACATGGGGACGCGCTGTTCGGTGCGGCTCGCCTGGACGTCGACGCCGGTCGGCGGCACGGGCAGCGCACTGCGGGCGGCGGCGGCGACCACCGGGCCGGCGGCCGGGGCGGCCGCCTTCTGGGCGGCAACGGCGTCTTCCTTGGTGACGCGTCCGCCGCGGCCGGTTCCGGCGACATCGGCGGCGGCAATGCCCTTCTCGTCCAGAATCTTGCGGGCCGAGGGGCTGGCGGCGCCGGCCGGGGCCGCGGCGGCAGGAGCCGGGGCGGCAGCCGGAGCAGCCTTGGTCGCGGCCTTGGCAGCCGGGGCGGCGGCACCGGCCTTGGCCTCGGTGTCGATCTTGGCGATGACTTCGCCGGAGGTCACGGTTTCGCCGTCACCCTTGACAATTTCCACCAGGACGCCGGCATCCGGCGCGGGTACTTCGAGAACGACCTTGTCGGTCTCGATGTCGATGACGATTTCGTCGCGGGCCACGGCCTCGCCGATTTTCTTCTTCCAGGAGGCCAGGGTGCCTTCGGCAACGGACTCGGAGAGCTGGGGAACTTTGACTTCGATGATCATGTTGACTCCACTCTTGCTTATTTATTAGTACTCGATCTTGCCCAGGGCGGACTCGATCAGTGCTTTTTGTTGCTCGTTGTGCTTGGCCAGGTAGCCCACCGCCGGCGACGACGAAGCCGGACGGGAAACCAGCAGCAGCTTCTGCTTGGTGCCGAGCTGGGTATCCAGATGGTGGCGCGAGGCGAACCAGTACCAGGCCCCCTGGTTGCGGGGTTCTTCCTGGGTCCAGACGATTTCGGTCGCCTTCGGGTATTTGGCCAGCTCCTTCTCGAGGGAATCCTTCGGGAAGGGGTAGAGCTGCTCGACGCGGACGATGGCGATATTGTTGATCTTCTTCTCGCGGCGGGCGGCCAGCAGATCGTAATAGACCTTGCCGCAGCAGAGGACGACCCGGGTCACCTTCTTGGCGTCGATGGCGTCGACTTCGCCAATGACGCGCTGGAATTCGCCCTTGGCCAGCTCGTCGAGGGACGAGCAGGCATCCTTGTGGCGCAGCAAGGACTTGGGCGACATGACGACGAGGGGCTTCCTCTGCATGCGCACCGCCTGGCGGCGCAGCATGTGGAAGACCTGGGCGGCGGTCGTCGGCACGCAGACTTCCATGTTCATTTCCGCGCAGAGCTGCATGTAGCGCTCGAGACGGGCCGAGGAGTGCTCCGGACCCTGGCCCTCGTAGCCGTGGGGGAGCAGCATGACCAGGCCGCAGGCCCGGCCCCACTTGGCTTCGCCCGAGGCGATGAACTGGTCGATGACGACCTGGGCGCCGTTGGCGAAGTCGCCGAACTGGCCTTCCCAGACCACCAGTTCGTAGGGGTTGGCGGAGGCGTAGCCGTAGTCGAAGGCGAGGACGGCTTCTTCCGACAGGACGGAATCGAAGCACTGGAAGCCGGCCTGCTTTTCCTGCAGGTTCTTCAGGGTGTAGTAGGTGCCCTCGGCCCAGTTTTCGCGATTCTGGTCGTGGAAGGCGGCGTGGCGGTGGAAGAAGGTGCCGCGGCCGACGTCTTCGCCGGAGATGCGCACGCCGTAGCCGGAAACCAGCAGGGAGGCGTAGGCCAGATTCTCGGCCATGCCCCAGTCCACCGGCAGCTTGCCGTCGCCCATGGCGGCACGGTCCTCGACGATCTTCTTGACCCGGGAGTGGAGGGTGAAGCCTTCCGGCAAGGCAGTGAGGCGCTGGGACAGGCGCTTGAGTTCCTTGGCCGGAACCTTGGTGTCGCAGGTCTCGATGTAGTTCTTGGTGAGGAAGGGCGTCCAGTCGATGGTGTTGGGGTGCTTGTAGCCCGCCAGAACCGGGTTGTAGAGCAGTTCGCCCTTATCGAGGTGCTCGCGGTATTCCTTGATGATCTGGTCGGGACCGTCGGCGGGCAGGACGCCCTCGGCCACCAGCTTGTCGCCGTAGAGCTTGCGGGTGCCCGGGTGCTGGGCGATCTTCTTGTACATCAGCGGCTGCGTCACCATCGGCTCGTCCTGCTCGTTGTGGCCGAGCTTGCGGAAGCAGATGATGTCCACCACCACGTCCTTCTTGAATTGCTGGCGGAATTCCATGGCCAGCGCGGTGACCAGGGCCACTGCTTCGGGATCGTCGCCATTGACGTGGAAGATCGGCGCATCGGCCATCTTGAAGATGTCGGTGCAGTAGAGCGACGAGCGGTAGTCGCGGGGGTCGCTGGTGGTGAAGCCGATCTGGTTGTTCACCACGATGTGCAGGGTTCCGCCAACGCCGTAGCCGCGGGTCTGGGCGAAGTTGAGCATTTCCTGATTGACGCCCTGGCCGGCCACGGCGGCGTCGCCATGGACGAGGATGGGCAGCACCTTGGTCTTGCCGTCTTCGCCGCGCCGGATCTGGCGGGCGTACACCGAGCCTTCGACCACCGGATTGACGATTTCCAGGTGCGAGGGGTTGAACGCCAGGGTCAGGTGGCAGGGGCCTCCCGGGGTCGAGACGTCGGACGAGAAGCCCATGTGGTATTTGACGTCGCCCGCCGAAAGATCGCTCTTCTTCTTTCCTTCGAATTCGGCGAAGAGCATCGAGGGGGCCTTGCCCAGGGTATTGACCAGGACGTTGAGGCGACCGCGGTGGGCCATGCCGATGACCACTTCGTCGACGCCCAGGCGGCCGCCGGTGCGGATCGCCTCGTCCATGGAGACGATGAGGGATTCGCCGCCTTCCAGGGAGAAGCGCTTCTGGCCCACGTATCTGGTGTGCAGGTAGCGCTCCAGGGTTTCAGCGGCGGTGAGGCGCTCGAGGAGGCGCTTCTTCTGCTCCGGGTTGTAGGTGGCGCGGGAGCGGATGGTCTCGAGGCGCTCCTGCAGCCAGCGCTTCTCGGTGTAATCGCTCATGTACATGTATTCGACGCCGACCGAGCCGCAGTAGGTCTGCTTCAAGGCCTCGACCAGGTCGCCGAGCTTGGCGTTCTCCGGGGTGCCCTTGAAGGAACCGACGTTGAAGGTCTGGTTGAGGTCGGCATCGGCAAAGCCGTAGAAGCCGAGGTCGAGTTCAGCGATGGCCGGGCGTGGCATGCGCTTCAGGGGGTCAAGGTCGGCCCAGCGGGTGCCGAGGAAGCGGTAGGCGTTAATCAGCTGCAGGACAGCAACCTGCTTCTTGCTGTCGCCGGCGGAGGCCGGGGCCACGGGGCGGAAACCGCCGTCCTTGGCCAGTTCGGCGAAGGCCGCGATGACCGGGGCGTGGGGTACGTCGCGGGCGACATAGCCGGGCATCTGGGCCAGGCGGTCGAAATAGTCGCGCCATTCGTCGGGAACGGCGGTCGGGTTATCCAGGTATTTTTCGTAGAGTTCCTCGACGAACGGCGCGTTGCCGCCGAAGTACATCGAGTTGTCGAACAGTTGCGTCATCGTGGTCATAGACGTCCCCTTGTGGGTGTTTTATTTCTCTATAGCGTTCGGGGTGCGAGGCCCGGAGCCTCACGAGCAAAAAAAGGGCGGCCCGGCGGCCGCCCTTTTCTTCCTTTTAGCCGCGCTGGGCCAGCGGCACGACATCGCGCCGAGCGGCGCCGACGTAGAGCTGACGCGGACGGCCGATCTTGTACTCGGGATCGGTAATCATTTCTTCCCACTGGGTCATCCAGCCGACGGTACGGGCCAGGGCGAAGATGCAGGTGAACATCTCGGTGGGGATGCCGATGGCCTTCTGGACGATGCCGGAGTAGAAATCGACGTTCGGGTAGAGCTTCTTCTCGACGAAGTAGTCGTCTTCCAGGGCGATCTTTTCCAGTTCCATGGCCAGCTTGAAGAGGCGGTCGTTCTGCAGGCCCAGTTCGGCAAGCACTTCGCCGCAGACTTTGCGCATGAGCTTGGCGCGGGGGTCGAAGTTCTTGTAGACGCGGTGGCCGAAGCCCATGAGCTTGAAGGAATCGTTCTTGTCCTTGGCACGCTTGATGTACTCATTAACGCGGGAGACGTCGCCGATCTCTTCGAGCATCTGCAGGCAGGCCTCGTTGGCACCGCCGTGGGCCGGACCCCACAGGCAGGCGATACCGGCGGCGATACAGGCGAAGGGATTGGCGCCGGAGGAACCGGCCAGGCGCACGGTGGAGGTCGAAGCGTTCTGCTCGTGGTCGGCGTGGAGGGTGAAGATGGTGTCCAGGGCATTGACCAGCACCGGATTCGGCACGTACTTTTCGCAGGGGTTGCCGAACATCATGCGCATGAAGTTGGCGGTGTAGTCCAACTCGTTGTCCGGGTACATGAAGGGAGCACCGGTGTTGTATTTGTAGGCCATGGCAACGATGGTCGGCATCTTGGCGACCAGGCGGTTGAAGCTGACGTTGCGGTGCTGGACGTCGGAGAAGTCCATGGCGTCGTGGTAGAAGGCCGACAGGGCGCCGACCACGCCGGTCATGACGGCCATCGGGTGGGCGTCGCGACGGAAACCGGAGTAGAACTTGGTGAGTTGCTCGTGCACCATCGTGTGGTTCTTGATGGTGTCTTCGAAAGCGCTCTTCTGGGCGGCGTTGGGGAGTTCGCCGTTCTTCAGAAGGTAGGTGACTTCGAGGAAGTTGCAGTTTTCGGCCAGTTGCTCGATGGGGTAACCGCGGTAGAGGAGTTCGCCCTTGTCGCCGTCGATGAAGGTGACGGTGGACTTGCAGCTCGCGGTGGAAAGGTAACCCGAGTCATAGGTGAACAGACCCGTCTTGCCGCCCAGGGAACGGATATCGATACATTCGTTACCGTGGGTGGGGGTCATGATGGGGAATTCGACGGGAGCCTGTCCATCGATACTCAGGGTTGCCTTGCGTTCGGTCGTCATGGTGTCTTCCCTTTACAGGTGTAGGTGGTCACAGCACTGCCAAAAAAACAGCAAGCGCTCAACATAGAGCGCTTACCTTACTCAACTCTTACGCAACATGGCGACGATCGGCGCCAGGCGGGGATCGTCGCATTCCGCCTGGCCGCTGATCAGATGCCAGAGATCGTGATCTTCCATGTCGGCGAGTTCTGCGAACGCCTGCTGTTCTTCATCGTCCAGTCCGGCGAAGCCCTGGTCGAGAAAGCGCGTCAGCGCCAGATCGACCTCCAGCAGGCCGCGGCGGATACAGCGCCAGCGCAGGCGTTCGTAGTCCTCTCTTAGCATCAAACCGCCCGACGGACCATCATATCCTTGATCTTGCCGATCGCCTGGGTCGGATTGAGACCCTTGGGACAGACGTCGACGCAGTTCATGATGGTGTGGCAACGGAAGAGGCGATACGGATCCTCGAGGTTGTCGAGGCGTTCGTTGGTCGCCTGATCGCGGGTGTCAGCGATAAAGCGGTAGGCCGCCAGGAGGCCGGCCGGGCCGACGAACTTGTCCGGGTTCCACCAGAATGACGGGCAGGAGGTCGAGCAGCAGGCGCACAGAATGCACTCGTAAAGGCCGTTCAGTTCCTCGCGATCCTCCGGCGACTGCAGGCGCTCCCGCTCCGGCGGGGGGTCGTTGTTGATGAGGTAGGGCTTGATCGAGTGGTACTGCTTGAAGAACTGCGTCATGTCGACGATCAGGTCGCGGATCACCGGCAGGCCGGGCAGCGGCCGCAGGACGATGGGCTGCTTGAGTTCGTCGATGTCGGTCAGGCAGGCTAGCCCGTTCTTGCCGTTGATGTTCATGGCGTCGGAACCGCAGACGCCTTCGCGGCAGGAACGGCGATAGGAGATGGCGTCGTCCTTGGCCTTCAACTTGGTCAGGGCGTCCAGGAGCTTGCGGTCGGTGGCGTCGAGCTCCACCGAGATGTCCTGCATGTAGGGCGCGTCGTCCTTGTCCGGATCGTAGCGGTAGATGCTGAATTGAACCGTGCGTTTGCTCATGTTCTTCTCCAATTAGTAGGAGCGCGTCTTCAGCGCGATGGTCTCGACGGACAGGGGCTTCATGTTCACCGGCTTGTAGGTGATCTTGTTGCCCTCCTGCGGGAAGAACAGGGTGTGCTTCAACCACTCCTTGTCATTCCGGCCGTTGGGGAATTCCGGCGTGTCGGCGGCGTCGTCGCGGACGTGGGAACCGCGGGATTCCTTGCGGGCTTCGGCGGAGATCATGGTGGCCTTGGCGACCTCGATGAGGTTTTCCATTTCCAGGGCCTCGACCCGGGCCGTGTTCCAGACCTGGGACTTGTCCTTGATTTCCATCTGGCGAGCCGCCTTCTCGACTTCGAGGATCTTGCTCACGCCCTGCTTGAGCATGTCGCCGAAGCGGAAGACGCCGGCGTGATCCTGCATGGTGCGCTGCATGGCGAGACGGGTCTCGTGCACATTGGCGCCACCCTTGCGGTTGTCGAGGGCATTGATGCGGGACAGGGACTTCTCGGCGGCATCGGCGGGCAGATCCCGGTGGGCGCTGCCGCCCTTGAGGTCTTCAACGGCCGAGTCGCCGGCCGATTTGCCGAAGACCAGCAGGTCGAGGAGCGAGTTGGTGCCCAGGCGATTGGCTCCGTGCACCGAGGCGCAGGCGCATTCGCCACCGGCGTAGAAGCCGGGGACGGGGACGGCCAGGTCGCCGCCCTGGGGAATGACCACCCGACCGCTGTAATTGGTGGGAATGCCGCCCATCTGGTAGTGGCAGGTCGGGACCACGGGGATCGGTTCCTTGATCGGGTCGACGCCGGCGAACTGGATGGAGATTTCGCGGATGCCCGGCAGGCGCTTCATGATGGTGGCCGGGTCGAGGTGGGTGATGTCGAGGAGGACGTAGTCCTTGCCGGCACCACAGCCGCGGCCTTCCTTGATCTCGGTCGCCATGGCGCGGGAAACCACATCGCGGGAGGCGAGATCCTTGGCGTTCGGGGCGTAGCGCTCCATGAAGCGCTCCTTGCTGGAATTGCGCAGGATGCCGCCCTCGCCGCGCACGCCCTCGGTGATGAGGACGCCAGCGCCGGCCACGCCAGTCGGGTGAAACTGCCAGAATTCCATGTCTTCCAGCGGAATACCGGCGCGGGCCGCCATGCCGAGGCCGTCACCGGTGTTGATGAAGGCGTTGGTGGAAGAATAGTAGATGCGCCCGGCGCCGCCCGTGGCGAAAATGGTGGCGCGGGTATGAAAGATCACCACCTGGCCGGTTTCCATTTCCATGGCGGTGACGCCGACTACCGCACCTTCGCTGTCGCGGATGAGGTCGAGGGCCATCCACTCGACGAAGAACTGGGTGTTGGCCTTGACGTTGCGCTGGTACATGGCGTGCAGCATGGCGTGGCCAGTCCGGTCGGCGGCGGCGCAGGAACGGCGCACCGGTTTTTCACCGAAATTGGACATGTGGCCGCCGAACGGACGCTGGTAAATCTTGCCGTTGTCGGTACGGTCGAAAGGCATGCCGTAATGCTCGAGCTCGACGACCACTTCGTTGGCCTTGCGGCACATGAACTCGATGGCGTCCTGGTCGCCGAGCCAGTCGGAACCCTTGACGGTGTCGTACATGTGCCAGTGCCAGTGGTCTTCCTCGGAATTGCCGAGGGAGGCGGCGACGCCGCCCTGGGCGGCGACGGTGTGGGAACGGGTCGGGAAGACCTTGGAAAGCACGGCGGTCTTGAGGCCGGCTTCGGACAATTGAATGGCGGACCGCAGGCCGGCGCCACCGGCGCCGACGATGACCGCGTCGAACTTCAGAACAGGAATACTCACGCTTACAGCCTCCAGAGAATCGCAGCAGCCCAGCCGGTGTAGCCCACCAGCGCGACGATGGTCAGCACGTGCAAGGTCAGGCGCAGGCCCGTCGGCTTGACGTAGTCCATCCAGATGTCACGCACGCCGATCCAGGCGTGGTAGAAGAGGCTGACGAAGAAGAGGAAGGTCACGAACTTGATGAAGCCGTTGGCAAAGACACCCAGCCAGGCTTCGAAGGTGCTCGGACGGACGATGAGAAGGACCGCCGCCATGATGACGGTGTAGACCGCCATGAGGACGGCGGTGGCGCGCTGGGCGATCCAGTCCTTGAGACCATAGTGGGCGCCGACGACATTGCGATTGATCACAGCAGAACCCCCCACAGAACCAGGGTAAGCGGAATGCTCACGGCGAGGACGACGGCGGCGGACTTGTTCGCGGCCTGCTTCTCGATACCGACATGCAGATCAAGGAGCAGGAAGCGGATGCCGGCGCAGAAGTGATGCACGTAGGCCCAGATCAGGCCGGCCAGGATGACCTTGGCGGGCAGGCTGGAGAACACCGCCTTGAACGTCGCGAAGGTCTCCGCCGAGGTCAGGCTGGCCGAGAACAGCCAGAGCATCACGGGGAAGCACAGAAACAGCCCCGCCCCGCTGATCCGATGCAGGATCGATACCTTGCCCGGAAGCGGCAGTCTTATTGTGGTCAAGTCCAAGTTCTTTGGACGTTTCTTGATGGTCATTTCTGCCATGAACGTCATCCCTCGCGTAAAGGTGCGGTTATCCGCTTGTACGTGGTTGAAAAGGTCCGTAATTATACATTCAAAATTCTGCGAAACAGGCGCCCCTTCTTGCTTGGCGGGCTAGCCCCTCCGCCCTATCACGCTGTCATCCGAGTTCGTTCAAATAGTGGTGGCGTTTGGTGCAACAAAACCCCCGGCGCCACTCGACCGGCTTGTTGCCATAGGTGAATGCCGTCCGCTCCACCAGCAGCAACGGCTCCCCCGCCTTGACCCCCAGCAACCCGCCGCTGTGCGGATCGGCCGGCACCGCCCGCAGCCTCTCCTCGGCACGGATCATGCGAACCCCGTAATCGCCTTCGAAAAGACTGTAGAGGGAGCGATCGTAGCCGCGCAAGCGCTCCAAGGTCAAACCCTGGAAGAGTTCGCCCACCAGATAGATCTGGTCGAGCACCACCGGTTCGCCGTTAAACCGGAGCAGTCGCTCGAGGGCGACGACGGGGTCGCCCTCGCCGATCCGGAGGACGGCGGCGATCTCGCGGGTGGCCGCGATGACCGCGCAGGACAACGGTTCGCTCAGCGACTGGACCTTTTCTCCGCTGTCGGGAGTCAGGCGGAGAAAGCGGTAATAGGAGCGGGGATCGTTGTGGGTGGCGACGAAGGTGCCCTTGCCCTGGCGACGGACGAGAAGGTTTTCGGCGGCCATTTCGTCGATGGCCTTGCGCACCGTCCCCTGGCTGACGTTGAAACGCCCCGCCAGTTCCGCCTCGCTCGGAATGGCGTCGCCCGGACCCCATTCACCCTCCTCCAGGCTCTTGATCATGAAATCCTTGATCTGGCGGTAGAGGGGACTGAAGGTGGGTGAGGGCGAGCGCATGACCGGGCGGGAAGCTTCGCGATTCATAGCCTGAATTTCAGCATAATTTGCCCCGACCGTCCATCAAAAGTTGTCTTATATAAGACAGATGACGAATTGACAGCGGCGGCCCGAAAAACTAAGATTCGGCGTCTCCCGCGCCCGCCCGCGCCTAGCTGCAGTTTCGCACGGACGCCCGAGTTCTACCGAACAATTCAACCACGCTGTTTCATTCAGGAGCGACTTATGTCCAAAGCCCCCATGCGCGTTGCCGTCACCGGCGCCGCCGGCCAGATCGGTTATAGCCTGCTGTTCCGCATCGCCTCCGGCGAAATGCTCGGCAAAGACCAGCCGGTCATCCTCCAGTTGCTCGACCTGCCCCAGGCCCAGCAAGCCGTCAAGGGCGTGATGATGGAACTCGAAGACTGCGCCTTCCCGCTCTTGGCCGGCATGGTCGCCACCGACGACCCCAATGTCGCCTTCAAGGACGCCGACGTCTGCCTGCTGGTCGGCGCCCGCCCCCGCACCAAGGGCATGGAGCGTGCCGACCTGTTGACCGCCAATGGCGCCATCTTCACCGTCCAGGGCAAGGCCATCGCCGAAAACGCCAAGGAAGGCGTCAAGGTTCTGGTGGTCGGCAACCCCTGCAACACCAACGCCTACATCGCCGCTGCCGCCGCCAAGAAGGTGGGCCGCACCAACCCCAACAACTACCACGGCATGCTGCGCCTGGACCACAACCGCGCCCTCTCCCAGCTCGCCGCCAAGACCGGCCGCCCGGTTTCTTCCCTGAAGAAGCTGGTGGTCTGGGGCAACCACTCGCCGACGATGTACGCCGACTACCGCAACTGCACCTCCAACGGTGACAACGTCAAGGCCCTCATCAACGATTCAGCCTGGAACAACGACGTCTTCCTGCCCACCGTCGGCAAGCGCGGCGCCGCCATCATCGAAGCCCGCGGCCTCTCCTCCGCCGCGTCCGCCGCCAACGCCGCCATCGACCACGTTCGCGACTGGGTGCTCGGTTCCGACGAATGGGTCACCATGGGTGTGCCCTCCGACGGTTCCTACGGCATCCCGGCCGGTATCGTTTATGGCTTCCCCTGCGAGTGCAAGGGCGGTTCCTTCAAGATCATCCAGGGCCTGGAAATCGACGACTACAGCCGGGAAAAGATGAATCTGACCCTCAAGGAACTGACCGACGAGGCCGAAGCCGTCAAAGACATGCTGTAATCCGCCCTTAGGCTTGGCGTGAAACAAGAGCCGCGGCCCAGGCCGCGGCTTTTTTTCGCCCGGCCGCCCGCCGGAACCGGTCAGGCACCGGCGCCGGGAACCCCGTCGGCCTGCGCCTTCATCAGGGACTCGGAAAAAAGAAAGCGTTCGAGTACCCAGGCCCGTAGTACCGGAACCACCTGATCCACCGCCTTGGCTTTGCCGGCCATGATATCCAGGTGGATCTGGACGCTTTCTTCGAGAATGCGGTTGTGCTCCTGCACCCGGCGGGCGATTTCTTCGGGACTGACCCGCTTGCGCCGCAACAGCGCTTCCTCGCTCTCCAGATAAAGGCGGACGATACGGCTGAGTTCGTTGAGCACATCGGCCACCGCCTCGGATTGCAGAACATCGCCGGGGCAGGCGATCAAGCGGTCGACAAGCTGAACGATGGCCTTGCGCTGGCTGTCGATCACCGGATCGCCGATTTTCAGCGCGTCGCTCCACAGCGAGTCCTGCACCGCCGACGGAGTCGCGGCGGCCAAACCGGGCAAAGGGTAGCGCCGCCGCACCAACTCGTCGCGGAACTGGTCGATGGCCCGCAGAACCTCCTGAGAGGCCGCCCTGAACGCCCCGGCGTCGGCCGCCCGGGCTGCCGCACCGCCGCTCTCCCGAAAAACCCGAACCATGGCCGCGGCAAAATAGTGAAAGCGGGCGTGGGCGGCGTCCAGATGCTGGTAGGACGGCAGGCCGGCGTAGGCCTTGCACGACGCTCCGCGCAACCACTGGCCGAGCCGGCAAGCCTCCTGGTCGGCGACCGTTTCGACACTATCGCCGGCGGCGGAGCCGGTCTCGACGCCGTCGATGACGAATTCGAGATGGAGGGCGAACATGCGGTGCCAGGCCTTGGCGGTTTCCAGGTCGAACATCCTCAGCCCCTCCCCGCTTCAGGCCTTGGCTCTGACCTTGACCGGCACCCGGGCGAGGATTTCCTCCACCGCATCCGCCGTCTTCAAGAGGCGAAGCACCGATTCCCGCGTAAAGGCGCAGGCTTTGGCGTCGATGCCGGCCAGAGCAAAACGCCACCGGCCATCGAAAGTTTTTTCCACCTTGCCCCGAGACTCGAGGTGAAGTAGCTTACGCCGGACGGTTTCCCGGGGAAAACCGGTGATCTGGGCGAGGTCGGCCAGGCGAACCGGCTTGAGCCCCGATTCGTCGCCCACCGATCCGTTGGCCAGAACGGGGTCGGAACCCGGCGTCAGTAGCGGAGCAACATTGAGATGGGCCAGCGTCCCCCAGATGAAGACGCTGTCGAAATCCATATCCAACTCCAGGGTGATCCGGCGCATATGTTCAAGGATATGCCGGTTGGCCGTATAGGCGACCAGTGCGAAAGCCCGATCAAAACGCTCGTCGAAATTGTCGATCATCGCAATCCGCTCCCCGTTCCCGGGATCGGGGCCGGAACCGCCCATCCATCGGGATTATCTAATTTAGTGATTCATTTTCCCGCGTTTTCCCTGATTGCGCCTGCCTCCAACGCCCAAATTGGGCATCGGCGCCACCCCCCGCGGACCGCCGAAAAAAGCGCGGCGACCCGCGCCCGGCATCGTCCCCGGCGGCCTAGCGGCCGATGTCTTCGATGGCGTCGAGCACCATGCTGGTGCCGATGGCGATGAGCAGGATGTCGGAGGCGACACGGACGTATTTATGGTCGCGGGGTGGCGGCGGCAGGTGCACCAGCAGATCGCGGGGCAAATCGTAGTAACGGAGATCGCCGGGCAGCGGCCGGCCCCGGGACCACTTCTTGGCCTGGCCCGGGGGCAGGCAGCCGTTGTGCTTCTTGGCCAAGCCCGGGGGACAGTTGCCGGAGCGGAATTCGGCGCCGTAGTAGTCGTGCACCTGGCGCCGGTCGCCGTCGCCGAAGCGAAAGCTGATCGACCCCCGGCGGTCGTCGTCGCGGCGATCGTGCCGGCGATCGTCGCGCCGCTCGTCGTAGCGATCCTCATAACGCTCTTCGTGCTTGTTGCCGTGTTTGCCGCCCCCGGCCCAAGGCGGCGGATCGGCCAGGGCCGGGCCGGCGGCGCACACGCCCGCCAAGGCAGCGGCGAGCAGTCGGGAAATTATTGCGGTATGACGCTTCATAGGAACTCCCATCGGTTTGAACAGGCGGGACATTTTCCCGCAAACATGCCGCCCACGCCGCAGTTTAGTGACTGCCCCCCCGGCCAACAATAGCTTGGCCCGGCAAAAAGTTCGCCGCCAGCCGCGGTAGAATCCCGATTCCCGACGTCCACTCCGAATCCGACCATGCGCCATCCAGCCGAAGTCCTGTTCGCGGGCGAAAAGCCCTTTCCCGTCCTGCCCGCCGTAGACCACTACGCGGGTTCCGAAAAGCTGATGAAGAAGGCCCTGCAACTCCAGCAGGAACTCGGCCCTATCTTCGACATCACCTGCGATTGCGAAGACGGCGCCCGGGCCGGCGCGGAGCGGGAGCACGCCGAAATGGCCGCGGCGGTCATCCTCTCCGACGACAACCGCTTTCTCCGGGTGGGCGCCCGCATCCACGACGTCACCCATCCCCACTGGCGGCAGGATCTGGAAATCCTTGTCGGCCGGGCGGGCGGCCGCCTGCCTTTCCTGACCTTTCCCAAGCCCCGCAGCGCCGACGACGTACGCATCCAGATCGAGGCCCTGCGGGAATGCGAGCGGGACCACGCCATCGACCGGCGCATCCCGGTCCATGTGCTCATCGAAACCCACGGGGCGCTGCGCGAAGTCTGGGAGATCGCCGCACAACCCGGCGTCGAAAGCCTCGATTTCGGCCTCATGGACTTCGTTTCCGGGCACCACGGCGCCATCCCCGGCAGCGCCATGAAGAGTCCCAGCCAGTTCGACCACCCCCTGGTGGCCCGTGCCAAGGCGGAAATCGCCGCCGCCGCCCTGGCCAACGGCGTCGTTCCGTCCCACAACGTCACCACCGAATTGAAGGACATCGACACCATCCGCAACGACGCCCGCCGGGCCCGCGGCGAATTCGGCTATCTGCGCATGTGGAGCATCCATCCCAACCAGATCGTTCCCATCGTCGAGGCCATGCGTCCGGATTTCTCTGAAGTACAGAGCGCCGGCGAAATCCTCACCGCCGCCCAGGACAACGACTGGGGACCGATCCAGCACGAAGGCAAGCTGCACGACCGGGCTTCCTACCGTTATTACTGGGAACTCCTCAAGCGCGCCCAGGTGACCGGCATGGAACTCCCGGCCGGCCTGGCGGCACGTTTCTTCCCGGCGTAAAAGCGGTCCGGCGGCAGCTCCGCCGCCGGCAGGCCCATGCTGCCCATCCTCTACCGCGACGACCACCTGGTCGCCGTCCACAAGCCGGCCGGGCTGCTCGTCCATCGCACCCAACTCGACCGGCACGAGACGCGCTTCGCGGTGCAGCTGCTGCGCGACCAGATCGGCCGCCGGGTGTGGGCTACCCACCGGCTCGACAAAGGCACCTCGGGCGTTCTTCTCTTCGCCCTCGACCCGGAAACGGCGGGACTGATCGGCCGCCAGTTCGAGGCCGGAACGGTGGAGAAAACCTATGTCGCCGTGGTCCGCGGCCATCCGCCGGAAACCGGCCTGATCGACCACCCGCTGTCCCGCCCGGCCGACGACTACGAGTCCGCCGCCGCCGACCGCCCGTCCCAGCCCGCCGTCACGCGCTTTCGCCGGCTGGCCTGCTTCGAACTACCCTGCCGGGTGGACCGCTACCTGACCAGCCGCTACGCCTACCTCGAACTCCACCCGGAAACCGGCCGCCGCCACCAGCTGCGCCGCCACCTCAAACACATCGCCCACCCCATCATCGGCGACGCCACCTATGGCAAGGGCCGCCACAATCGGCTCTTCGCCGAATTGTTCGGACAGCCGAGACTCCTCCTGGCGTGCACCCGGCTGGTCTGGCGGCACCCCGTCGACGGCCGGCTGGTAGACGTAAAAACGCCAGTGTCCGGCGATTTCGCCGCCACACTGGCGCAGTTGGGCTGGAAAGACGCTCAATAGCCGATCGAGGTTTCCAGTTCTTCCTGGCGCTTGATCTCCCGTTCCAGTTCCAGCATGTCCTGGCCGAGCGCATCCCGGGCCGAAACCATGCCCAGGGGCAGGCCGTTGTCGTCCACCACCGGAACGTGGCGGAAACCGCCTTCGGCCATCATGTGGAGCGCGTAGGCCAGGGGCTGGGCGGCGCGGATGGTCTGGAGATCCGCCACCATGACCTTGGCGACCGTGGTCTTGTCCGGGTCGAGCGACGCGGCGAGCACCTTGGTCAAGGCGTCGCGCTCGGTGAAGATGCCGGCGATGCGGCCTTTTTCCACCACCAGGACGGCGCCGATCTTCTTCTCGACCATCAGCCGGCAGGCATCGCGGACGGTCATATCCTTGGTTGCCGTAACCAGGGTGCGGCCGGCAATGATTTCACTGATAAGCCTTCTTGGCATGATTGTCTCCTCTTCGGGGTTTGATCTCGACCACACCCCACACCCACCTGGTGCGCGAGTAATCATGCTTTCATGGTGGCCGACTTCCCGGCCGAATGCAAGCCTCGCGGGTACCCGGCGCTCAGCCGGAACGGATGACGGCGATGACGATGAGGGCGAAAATGACCAGGAAGCCGACGAGTTCGATGTTCATCAGTCGGCGAACTCGGGCCGGCGGCCCTCCCGGCGGGCCTTGACGGCCTCGTCCAGGTCGGCGGAAAGAAGCATGGCGGCGTTCCAGGCGGCGACGAAATGGAGTCCGTCGGCGACGCTGTGGTCGCGGCTGTAGTTGGCCACTTCCTTGATTCCCCGTACGGCCAGGGGCGAGCGGGCGGCAATGGCAAGGGCCAGTTCGGCCACCCCGGCCTGCAGTTCGGCCGGCCCCGGAAAGACCCGGTTGACCAGCCCCAGGGCGGCGGCTTCGGGGGCATCGACATTGCGCCCGGTGTAGGCCAGTTCCCGCGCCATGCCTTCGCCGACGAGGCGCGGCAGGCGCTGCAGGGTGCCGACGTCGGCGACCATGGCGAGATCGATTTCGCGCACCGAAAACACCGCATCGGCGGCGGCATAACGCATGTCGCAGCAGGTCACCAGATCGAGGGCACCCCCCACGCAGGCGCCGTGGATGGCCGCCAGCACCGGCTTGCGACAGCGTTCCACGGCGCTGAGGCAGTCCTGCAGATCGAGGATCAGGCGGCGCAGGGCTTCCCGGCTGCGCGCCCCGTCCGGATGGGCGATGCGGCGGGCCACCCCGGCCAGCATCTCGAGGTCGATGCCGGCACAGAAATGGCGCCCGGCCCCGGAAAGCACCGCAACCCGCGCCGCCGGCGTCGCGTCGACCCACTCGAAGGCGGCCCGGATTTCCCGCCACATGGCCTCGTTCATGGCATTGGAACTCTGCGGCCGATTGAGTTGCACGTCGGCGACCCCGGCGGCAAGGGTGACGGTCAGGGTGTCGAAGCCCGGCGGGTTGGCGGTCATGGCGAATTTCCCGGAAAGATGTAGGGATGGATTATGCCCAAGCCGCGACGCCATCCTCGAAAAACCATTCTAAAATCATCCCAACCGCAAAGACCGACCGCCCCCGCCGTAAAGTAATTCACAGCCACGGGCGGCGGGCGAATCCTATAATCGGCCATCCGCCCCTGCCGGGCGCCAGAATCCGGGACCAGCATCCGATGCGCAGAATTTTCCTCTCACTGATCGCCGCCGGCCTCGTCGGCAATGCTTTCGCCGCCGATCCCAAGGCCTCGCGTTACTACGAAGACGCCCTCAAGCGTTACGAAAAGAACGACATGGCCGGTGCCGTCATCCAGTTGAAGAACGTCCTCCAGATCGACAACCGCATGCTGGCCGCCCACCTGCTGATGGGCAAGGCGCTGCTCCAGACCGGCGATCTGCCGGCCGCCGAGGCGGCGTTCGAAGAAGCGCTCAGGCTGGGCGTCAGCCGCGCCGAAGTCCTGCTCCCCCTGGCCCAGGTCTATCTATTGCAGGGAAAATACGAAACCCTGCTCGAACGCGTCACCACCGAAGGACTCCCGCCGCTGATCCAGGCCGATGTCCTGGTCGCCCGGGCCAACGCCCAGAGCGAGCGGGGAAACCGCGTCGCCGCGACCCGCCTTCTGGAGGAAGCCAAGGCCCTCGACGCCAATTCGCTCAAGGTCCGGCTGGCCCAGGCCACGCTGCTCATTCGCAGCGGCGATCTGGGACAGGCGACGGCCATTACCGACGACGCGATCCGCATGTATCCCAACGATGCGACGGCGTGGAACACCCGGGCCTCGATCCTGCACCTCAAGAACGACATTCCCGGAGCCCTCGCCGCCTACGCCAAATCGCTGTCGCTGAACGCCAAATACGCCGACGCGAGAATCGCCCGGGCGGGTTTGCTCATCGACGTCGGCCGCTTCGACGACGCCGATCGCGAGGTCAAGGAGCTGCAGGAGGTCGCCCCGGACGATCCCCGGGCCGCCTACCTCCGCTCGGTAATCGCCGCCAACCGGGGGGACACCGAAACGGTCAAACGCTCGCTCAACCAGATTGTCGATTTTCTCGATCCCGTGCCGCCCAACGTCCTGGCCGCCAACCGGCAAATGCTCTTTCTCGTGGGTCTGGCCCATTTCGGACTCGCCAACCAGGAAAAGGCCCTCGACTATCTCTCCGCCTATCTCCGGCAATACCCGGGCGATCCCGGCGCGACCAAACTCCTCGCCAGCCTGCACCTGGAACGGGGCGACCGCACCCGCGTCATATCGCTCCTCGAACCCCTGCTGCGTTCGGCTCCCAACGACCCCCGCGCACTTTCCCTGCTGGCCAGCGCCTACATGCAGGAACGCAACTACCGCATGGCCTCGGAACTGCTGGACCGGGCCGTCAAGCTCTCCGGCAGCGATGCCGGAATCCGCACCGATTTTGGCCTCAGCCTGATGGGAAGCGGCCGTTCGGATTCCGGCCTGGAACAACTGCAGCAGGTCTTTCTCAAAGACCCCAAGCAATCCCGCGCCGCCCTGGCCCTGGCGACCCTCTACCTGAAATCGGGGCAGGCCAAGCGCGCCCAGGAAGTAATCGAAACCCTCATCAAGAACGACCAGGGCAACCTGACGGCGCTGAACATGCTCGGCATCATTCGCCTGGCCGCCGGCGACCGCCCCGGCGCCCGCAAGGCGTTCGACCAGGTCGTCGCCAAGGATGCCGGCTATCAGGCGGCGATCCTCAATCTAGCCCGCATCGACATCGCCGAAGGCAAGCCGGCGGCGGCGCGATCCCGCCTCGACAAGCTGCTGCGCAGCGACGCCAAGAATATCGAGGCGATGGCCGAATTCGCGAGCATCGAAGAAAAGGCGGGCAACGCCACGGAAGCCATCCGCTGGCTGGAAAAGGTGCGCGACGAACCGACCGGCGCGGTGCGGGGCGCAATCATGCTGGCCGCCCTCCATATGCGCTTGGGCAGCCCGGACAAGGCGCTGGCGGTGGCCAAGGACGCCGTGGCAAAAGCCCCCGACAATCTGGTGGCGCTGGCCAGCCTGATCCAGGCCCAGCTTGCCCTGGGCGACCGCCGGGGGGCCCGCCAGACCCTCGTCGACATGACCCGCTACGCCAACTACGACCCGGACGCCCAACTGGAAGTCGCCAAATTGCAGATGGCGGCAGGCAACGACTCGGGCGCGATCTACAGCCTGGACAAGGCGCTCAGTTCCCGCCCCGCCTACCTCCCGGCCCTGGCGCTCTACGCCGAAATCCATATCGCCAAGAAGGATTTCGCCAAAGCCGAGCAGCGCATCAAGATAATCGGCGACACCTTCCCCGCCAGCCATCTCACGACCCGCCTCCAGGGCGACCTGACCTACGCCCGGGGGCAATATGCCGCCGCCTTGGGCAACTATCTGGCCGTCCAGAAAAAAGACAATAGCCCGGAAATCGCGCTGCGCATCTATCAAGCCCAATCAGCCAGCGGCGACGGTCAAAAGGGCCTCGGCCTCCTGGAAAAATGGAGCCGCGACAACCCCAATCACCTTGCGGTGCTGCGCACCATCGCCGAAGCCCATCTGCGGGCCAGGAACCTCACCGCCGCCCGAACCGCCTTCGAACACTTGCTCAAATTGCTGCCCGACGACCCCTACACGCTGAACAACCTGGCCCAAACGGCCTTGCGGCAAAACGACAAAGCCGCCTTGGGGTTCGCCGAGCGGGCCTATGCCGTACGCCCCAACGATCCCGTCGTGATCGACACCCTGGGTTGGGTACTCGTCCGCAGCGGCCAGCTCGATCGGGGACTGGCCTATCTGCGCGACGCCCGCCTGCGCCACGCGACCGATCCCGAAATCCGCTATCACCTGGCGGCGGCATTGCAGCAGAGCGGGCGGCGGACCGAGGCACGGGAGGAACTCGACTACGCACTGCAAAGCGGCGTCAATTTTGACGGCATCGACGAGGCAAGAAAATTGAAGCAGGAATTAAGCAAACAACCTTAGCGCCATGTATCTGTGTCGGAAATTTTGACACTCCCAAGGCAACTTGGCGGATAGAAAATTCAATCAATTGATTTTAAACAATAAAAAAACATGGCCCAACTATTGCTTAATGAGTACCAAGTTAAATCTGGTCCCAGTGCCACGAATCGAAAGAGAGAGACTCCATGAAATCCTTGTCCATCGCCTCCCTGATCGGAATTGGTGCCGCCTTGATCAGCGCCCCTGCCCTGGCCACAACCTGGAATTACGGCGCCGGTGCCACAACGACCGCGGCCAGCATTGTCAACAGCCCGGTGGGCGGCCCCTCCGCCACCGCCAAGACTTATGTGGCCTCGAACAATACGACCACCCTGGCAAACGGCAACGTCACCAACTTTAATAGCGTTAATAGCGGCGGACTCAGCATGTGCAGCACCTTGGACCCCAGCTATCCGAACTGCACGGCGCCCAACCATGCCCTCGACAACTCCACCGGTCTTGAGTCGCTGCTGCTGACCTTCGGCTCGGCGGTCAACCTCAACCAGATCGTTCTGGGCTACGCCCGGGAATCGGCGGGCAGCGGCTCCTACTTCGGTCGTGCCGACTTCTCGCTGCTTGCTTACACGGGCGGCGGCTCCCCCCTCAGCTTGACCTCGCTGAAGTACAACAACCTGACCGTCAATGGCTGGTCGGTGGTGGGAAACTATGCCGACATCACCGGCACGGCAACCGTCAAAACCAACGTTTCTTCCAGCTACTGGCTGATCGCCGCCTACAACTCGCAATTTAGCGCTGGTGGCTGTTACGCCGCCGACGGCGTGACGGCATCCGCCAACTGCACGGTGGGCGGCGCCAGCGATGCTTTGGGTAGCGACTACCTCAAGGTCTACTCCGTGTCCGGCACCTCCGGCAACAAGACTCCGGAACCCTCGTCGCTGGCGCTGTTGGGAATTGGTTTGCTTGGCGCCCTGTCGCTGCGTCGTCGCCAGAAATAACGACGCCTGGCTAGAAGAACCTTTAGCCGCCAAGCCAAAGGCCCGCCTATGCGGGCCTTTCTTTGTTTACCCAACCTGGTCGGGGCAACTCAGCAGGGCTTCCCCGCCTTGCAGCCCTTCAAGATCCACAGGGATACGACGCCGGCGACCTCGTTGGCCATCTGCTTCCGGGCCATCGACCCGACGTCGCGGCCGGCGTTGGTCTTGAGCAGCGGGTCGGCGCCGGCTTCGAGGAGAAGTTGGGCGTGCTTGGCGTTCTGGGTATAGGCTGCCATGTGCAGCGGCGTCGCCCCGTCTTTGTCGCGGGCGTTGGGGTCGGCGCCGGCAGCGATCAGCACCTTGAGGGGCGAGGTATCCGGGTTGGTAGCAGCGAGGTGCAAGGGAGTCCATCCCATATCGACGGTCCGCGCATCCCGGGCGGTGGGATTGGCCTTGAGCAGGGCGCTGACCTGCTCGCCCTTGCCGATCCTGGCGGCGTCGTGGATCGGCTGGTCGTCGGCGCCGAGCGTTTGAGCGTGGGCAGGAGCCAGGGCCAGACCGAGGGCCAAGGTCAGGGTCGCAATCAGGGGGGTGACAATGCGGGGCATCGGAGTTCTCCGTAAACGGCAAGACGCAAAAAGAACCTAGTCTAGCCGGTGTTGACCCGCGAACTCTTGATCGATTTCAAATTGACGCCACCGTGGGCGAATTTATCTCGCCGACCGTCGGAGGAAGGGATTCCGGCGGCGCCGAAATCCCCGGCCGATCAATCCCGCCAGGCGCTGAAGACGAAATCCTTGTCCTTCTGCGCCACGTGACAGGTATGGCAATCGGCCTGGCCCTTGGCGTCGATCGTTGCCTTGCGGGTTTTGGCGTCGAACACCTGGTAGCCCCAACCAGCGGTCTCCTTGTGGGCCTTGGCGTTTTTCGCCATGACCACGACGGCCTTGCGGTTGCCTTCGGAAACGGCATTATCCTTGTCGACGGCTTCGAAAAGGTCAAACACCAGTACCGAACCGTCGGCGAACTTACCCGTCTTGTAACCGGCCATCGCCTTCTTGTTGGCGTAGATGTGGTGCATGCCGCCGACGGCATCGTAGAGGGGGTGGCCCTTGTTGAGGATCATCGACTTGACGTGGTTCCAGTCGCGAAATCCGTCCGGATAGGCAACATCGCCCGCCTGGGCGGAAAAAGCCAATGATGCGGCCAGAGCAAAAAGCAGGGCTTTCATGGTGATCTCCTGAAGAATGGGATAGGCGATCCGGAATAAATCGCCCATCTAGTATCGAATCGAAACCGTATTGCGTCAAGAGGCTTTTTATTCGATACTCACTGCCATGCCCCACGACCCCCTGCACCAACTCGTCACCTGCCTCGCCCGCGCCTTGCAAAGCGAGCAGCGGCAGCGCTCGACCGCGGCCGGCATGCCAACGGTGCACTGGCAGCTGCTCAACTACCTGCAGGCCGCCAACCGCTACAGCAACACGCCCCAGGCCATGACCGACTACCTCGGCCTGACCAAGGGAACCGTTTCCCAGAGCCTCAAGCTTCTGGAAAGCCGGGGCTGGATCACCCGCCAGGGCGACGCCCGGGACCGCCGGGTGATGCGCTTTTTCCTCACCCCGGAAGGCGCCGCCCTGATCGCCGAAGACCCCGGCGACGCCACCTGGGATCAGGCCCTGGCCGCACTCCCGGCCGCCGACCGGGAAAGTGCGGCGGCCACCCTGGGCCGGTTGCTGCGCGGCTGGCAACAGGGCAGGGACGGACTGACCTTCGGGGTCTGCCGGAGCTGCGAACATTTCCGTCGCCAGTCTGGCAACGACGGGCAGCGCTGCGGCCTCACCGGCGAACCCCTGTCGGACGCCGACGCCACCCGCATCTGCCGCGAACACAAGCAACCGGCCTGAGGGCGCCGCCAACCGCAGGCACCACGGGCGAAAACCGGAGCGGCGGCGAAGACGAGGCGGCAAACCGCTACTGCTCCCCCGCCCAAAGGCGTGCCTGGCCGCAACCCGACCGCGACGAAAACGCCCCCCGACCAGACCCGGCCGCGGCACCTCCGGTATACTCGGCCCCCACGCCATTCCGCCAATTCGGACGCCCCCGCCGGCGCCGCGGCACTGATAATGAAATTTTCCTCCCACCCCCTCTGGCTCGTCGGCTTCCGCCCCTTTTTCACCCTGGCCTGCCTGGCGGGCCTTGCCCTGCCCGTGTTGTGGACCCTGGTCTTTTCGGGCGCCGTGACCCTTCCCGGCAGTCCGGTTTCCCCCACCCAGTGGCACGCCCACGAAATGTTCTTCGGCTTCGGCTGGGCCGTATTGGGCGGTTTTCTCCTGACTTCCACCAAGAACTGGGTGCAGATTCGCGGCTACCGCGGCCCCGCCCTCATGGCGCTGGCCGGCGCCTGGGTCTTCGAACGCCTCGGCATGGCCTGGGGCGGCAACTGGCCGGGGATGCTCTTCCGCCTCTCCAACAACCTGTTTCTCGGGCTGATCGTCACGATGCTGCTGTGGACGCTGATCCGCCATAGAAAAACCGACTCCTACGCCGACAACGGCTTTTTCCTCGTCATCCTGCCGCTCTTTCTGGCGGCCAAATACCTTCTGCTCGATGCCGCCACCTTCGCCGCCGGCTGGACCATGGCCCTCGGGCTTTTCCGCGTCGCCTTTCTGGTCATGCTCGAACGTACCCTGACCCCTTTCATGAAAGGCGCCTTCCAGGTCGATCTGCCCCGCCTGTCCTGGCTCGACAAGCCGATCAAGCTCCTGGCCCTGGCCCTGGTCGGCGAAGCCGCGCTTCCCGGCGGCTTGGCCGCCGCCCTGGCCTGCCTCCTGGCAACGCTGCTCCTGGTTCGCTTCGCCCTCTGGCACCCCCGGCGGGCCTTGACCCGCATCGACATCGGCATCATGTACCTGGGCTACCTCGCCATCGTCGCCCAACTCGTCCTCGCCGCCTGGACCCACCTTGCCGCGCCGGGCTGGGTCGGTTCGCTGCCCACCCATGTGTTTACCTTCGGCGCCATGGGGCTGATCGTTCCCGCCATGCTCGTCCGCATTTCCAAAGGCCACACCGGCCGCAAGGTGGTTTTTGAAACCGCCGACAAAACCGCCCTCTGGATCATGATCGCCGCCTTCGCCGCCCGGGTGCTCGGGCCGCAGCTCTATCCAGCCGCCTACGGCCACTGGATCCACCTGGCGGCAGCCGGCTGGTTCGCCTGTTTTGCCCTCCTCGGCTGGCGCTACGTCCCCTTCCTGCTGCGCCCGCGCATCGACGGCAAGGAACACTGATG
The DNA here is from genome assembly GCA_009469675.1 of Azonexaceae bacterium. Lineage (GTDB taxonomy): Bacteria > Pseudomonadota > Gammaproteobacteria > Burkholderiales > Rhodocyclaceae > SSSZ01. The sequence goes on from SSSZ01000046.1 coordinate 31,701, forward strand.
CAAATCTGGGTCGATGCCGACGCCTGCCCGGGGGTCATCAAGGAAATCGTCTTCCGCGCCGCCGAACGCCGGCAGATCATGACCATCCTGGTCGCCAACCAGATGCTGCGCACGCCGCCCTCGAAGTTCATCCGCGCCGTGCAGGTGCCGAGCGGCTTCGACGTCGCCGATGGGCACATCGTGGACCGGCTGGCCGCCGGGGATCTGGTCATCACCGCCGACATTCCGCTGGCTTCGGCGGTCATCGACCGCGGCGCCCACGCAATCAACCCGCGGGGCGAACTCTACACCACGGCCAACATCCAGGAACGCCTAGGGCTGCGCAATTTTCTCGAAGAACTGCGCAGCAGCGGCGTCCAGACCGGCGGTCCAGCCGCCTTCAGCCAGGCCGACCGCCAGGCCTTCGCCAACCAGCTAGATCGCCTGCTGACCCGGCTGGCCGGCGCCTCGACGCCACCGCCTACTTCCCGATAAACTGAGGCGGGCGCTTTTCCTTGAAGGCGCGAATCCCTTCGGCGTAGTCGTGGCTGTCGTAGACCACCCGCCGCAGGCCCTGCACCTTCTCGAAGCCCCGCGGACTCACCGGCTTGGCGCCGGCCAGGACGCGCAACTGCTCCTTCATGACCCGGATGCTCAAGGGGGCGTTGTTGGCGATGCGCTCGGCCATGGCCTGGGTAAAGCCGGCGATCGAGTCGGCCGGAACGACGTGATTAATCATGCCGATACGTTCGGCTCGTTCGGCCGCCATGGGGGCGGCGGTAAAGGCCAGTTCCTTGACCAGGCGCAGGCTGCCGGCGCTCATGAAGGTCATCATGCCGCTCACGTTGTAGGGCACGCCGAGGCGGGCCGGGGTGACGGCGAAGGTCGATTCCGGCGTGGCGATGACGATGTCGCAGGCCAGCACCGTCTCCACCGCGCCGCCCCAGACGCCCCCTTCGATCTGGGCAATGACCGGACAGGGATGGGTTTCGATGGTGCGCACCAGGTTGCGCAGGGGATCGTCCCAGCCCAGGGGATCGCGGCGGCCTTCCGGCAATTCGCTGACGTCGTGGCCGGCCGACCACACCTTGACCCCGGGCCGGGAGCGGAGAATCACCGCCCGCACGTCGCCGGCAGCGAATTTCGCGAGGGCCGCAATGACGCCGTCGACCAGGTCGTGGCTGAGGGCGTTCAGTTTTTTCGGGTTGTCGAGGATGATGCTGCCGACGAAACCTTCCTGCTTGACTTCGATTGCTTCCACGGTTGCTCTCCTTTGGTGGTTTGACCGCCGAGCGATCAGGAGGGCGATCATAGGGACCGTGTTGCAGTGCGCCAATTACGGACATCCACAATTCCGTGAACGTCAACCGGATTTTCCTCGGGTTCTTTTCGGCCGGGAGAATTCCGCGCTTTTTCCTTCCAACTGGCGGACAATTGCCCCTACCCCAGGACTCTCTTGAAGGATCGCCGATGAAATTCCTCCTCCCGCTTTTTCTCGCTGCCGGCCTTGCTGCCTCCGCCCTGGCCGCGCCGCCCCCGGGGCACCCCTCCCCTGAAGCCGCCCGAGAACTGCTGCTGCCCAACAAACCGCCCCGCGCTGCCGAACTTCCCAACGAAGGCAGCGTCGTCAGCACGATCAACGCCAACGAATACACCTACATCGAGGTCAAGCGGGGTGCCCAGACCGAATGGATCGCCGCCCCCCGCCAGGAACTCAAACCGGGCACCCTGATCCGCTTCGAAGAGGGGGCGGTGATGACCAACTTCCACAGCAAGCTCCTGCAGCGCACCTTCCCCCGCATCATGTTCGTCGGCTTCGTGGCGGCGGTGCCGAAATAAGGGCGGGGATGACGGCCGGCTCGCGCCGTCTATACTGAGTGGGCATTCCGGAGCCGGGTGCCGTTCGCGCCCGGCGCGACGCCGTGAGAGGAGCACCCATGAAACCCGACAATCCGGTCGCCTGGTTCGAGATCTACGTCGCCGACATGGATCGGGCCAGAGCCTTCTATACCGCCGTCTTTGGCCGCGAACTGAACCGTCTCGACGAAACCGGCGACGAACTCGAAATGTATGCCTTCCCCTGGAGCGAAGACGGCGGCGGCGCCCCCGGGGCTCTCGTCCATCATCCCCTGATGGCGCCCGGCCAAGGCGGAACCCTGGTCTATTTCGCCTGCCGCGACGTCTCCGAGGAAGCCGAGCGGGCAGCCCAGAACGGCGGCACCATCCACCGCCCCAAAATGTCGATCGGCAAACACGGCTTCATCGCCCTCGTGAGAGACAGCGAAGGCAACGTCATCGGCCTTTATTCACGCCAGTAGGGCGGCCGGCGGGTGGTCGATAGAAAAGCTTCGTCGCGCCTTACCGGGCAAGGCGCGATGAACCAAAGAAAACGCCCGCCGCGATGCACTGCGGCGGGCGTTCTTCCCGGTGGCGCGGTCTACGGTCGACTCCAGGAAAAGCGGCGGCGAACCCCAAGGAGGCCGGCAAAACCCAGCCCCAGCAGGGCCATCGACCCCGGTTCGGGGACCGAACCCGGCGGTGGATCGGCGATGATGCTGTCGTTGGCGCAAAGCTCGGTCCAGTGGATGTTGAAGGCTGATTGCCCGTCCCAGCCTGAATCGGTCAGCAAACTCACATCCAGGCTGAGTTCGTAGAAGTAGTGAAGGTCGTTCTTGTGGACGCCAAATCCGCTGGCGCCGACGGTGGTGTAGGCGAGATTGGCCATGCCGACCTTGGTGCCGCTTTTCAGGCTGGTCGGATGGGCGGGATCGGGATGGCTGGGATCGTAGTTGCCGGCGGCGTTCCACAGGCCGTAGTTCCAGGTGGGATTCTTGTAGACCCCGGTCAGGGCGGAAAAGACGCCGCCCACGGTGGACGCCCCCGACTGGTCCCCGAAGCTCTCGTAGGTATAGGTCTTGGTGGCGCTGTTGTAGGCGATGGCGTTCTTGATGTTGATGCCCATCTCGTAGCTGCCGTTCTTGCCGAAATCGATGGCGAAATCGCCGGCGCCGAAGGAGTTGGCCCCGGGATTATTGACCGTCCGCGGATCGTGGCCGGTGGCCAGGGCGATATACAGCTTGCCGCCGGAGATGGTTGCGTAGAGCGCTTCGGCATCGTAGGCCTGGCCGCCGTAGCCGGGGAAAAGGCGGGCACCGCTGCCGCCGGTCTGGTCCTCGACGGTGTAGTGGATGCCGGCGGCAGGCGTCCAGGACGACGGGCCAACCCCCCAGTCGGCCAGGTTGCCGTCGACGGTGATGGGCAAGGCATGGGCGTTTCCGAATAACCCGAGGAGGGTCAGGCCGACGATTTTTTTCATTTCTTTCCCCTGATGAGCCAATGGCTGTTCCGATGGCTGCCAGTCTAGGGATCGGCCGGGGAATAACACAGGAACTATCTCACACCCGCCGGCACTGGGTCTTCCGCACAATTCGCTGGCACCGTTCCGGTTCCGGGCACCGGCTTCCGGAGTATGGGATACTCGCCATCCCTTCTCCCACCCCAGAAAAATCACGATGCACTCCCCTTCGTTCCGAAATCCCCCGCCGACCTGCCGGCCCAGTGCCTTTGCCGCGGCCCGGGTGGCCCCGCCGGCGGTGGCCGGGGTGTCCATCGAACCCGCCTCGGGCGCGGCATGAGCGCCGCCGGAAAAGGCCCGATCCAGTCCCGGAAGAGCCCCAAGGCGGCGGCCGGCCAGCCGGCCAAACCGGGGCCGGCGGCTCGCTCTCGGGCGGTAGCCGTTGCGATGACCAAGGCGGCGATGCACCCCCGCAACCGCCATCTCCAGGGCTACGACTTTGCCGCCCTCTGCCATGCCGCTCCCTGGCTTTCGCGCCACCTGATGGCCACGCCCGACGGCACGACCAGCCTCGATTTCGCCGACCCGGCCGCGGTCAAGGCGCTGAACCGGGCACTCCTCGCCCGGGACTACGGCATCCGGGAATGGGATATCCCGGCCGGCCATCTCTGCCCCCCCGTTCCCGGCCGGGTCGACTATCTCCACCACCTGGCTGATCTCCTGGCCGCCGGCAACGATGGCGAAATTCCGCGGGGGCCGGCCATCCGCGTCCTCGACATCGGGGTCGGCGCCAATTGCATCTACCCCCTGCTCGGCCACGCCGAATACGGCTGGCGCTTTCTCGGTTCCGACATCGATGCGGCGGCCCTCGACCATGCCCGGGCCATGGTCGCCGCCAACGGGCTGGGCAAGGCCATCGGCCTGCGCCACCAACCGGTGGCCGACAACGTCTTTGCCGGCCTGCTGCGCTCGGGCGAGCACTATGACCTCAGCCTGTGCAATCCGCCCTTCCACAACTCGCCCGGGGAGGCCGACGACGCCGCCCGGCGCAAATGGAACCAGCTCGGCAAGCACCAAACGGCCAAAGGTGGCGGCCCCCACCTCAATTTTGGCGGCCAGGGCGCCGAACTCTGGTGTCCCGGCGGCGAACGGGCCTTCCTGCAAATCCTGATCGAACAAAGCGCCGGCATCCCCAAGCGCGTCCTGTGGTTTTCCAGCCTGGTCTCCAAGGCCGATAACCTGGGGGCGGTCGAAGCTGCCCTGGCCAAGGTGCATCCCCGGGAAACCCGCATCATCCCCATGGCCCAGGGGCAGAAGCAGTCCCGGCTGGTCGCCTGGACCTTCTGCAACACGAAGGAGCGGGAAAAATGGCGGCGCTCGCGGTGGGCCAAGGGAGAACCCGGCGAAGGCGCCGCTCCGCCGCCCTGAACACCGGCCCCCCGGAGGTAACCGGAAGGCCGGATACCCCCTTTCCCGAACCATCACCCGACGAGGAATCATGTCCGCCACTCCCGCCTGCCCGCAATGCACCCTGGAAAACACCTACCCGGACGGGACCATGATCGTCTGCGCCGACTGCGGCCACGAGTGGCCCGCCGCGGCAACCCCCGACGACGACGAGGGGGAGCGCCTCGTCAAGGACGCCAACGGCAAGCTCCTGCAAAGCGGCGACACCGTCGTGCTGGTCCGGGATCTCAAGGTCAAGGGCAGTTCCGTCACCTTGAAGCAGGGAAGCAAGATCAAGGGCATACGCATCGTCGACGGCGACCACGAAGTCGATTGCAGGACCGACGCCGGGCCGATGCTGTTGAAGGCCTGTTATCTCAAGAAGACCTGACCGGCCGGCCCGGCGCCCAAGAAAAAACGCCCCGCCGGCTTCCCGGCGGGGCGTTTTCCTTGCGACCAGTACGGCTTAGGCGTCGACCGTCGCCGCGACTTCGACAAAATCCTTGATCTGGTCGAAGTTCATGTAGCGGTAGATGTCGGCGGCCTTGGCGTTGACCACCTGGATCAGCTCCATGTACTCGGCCACCGTCGGGATCTTGCCGATCAGCGCGCACATCGCCGCCAGCTCGGCGGAACCGAGGTAAACGCGGGTGTCGATGCCGAGGCGGTTGGGGAAATTGCGGGTCGAGGTGGACATAGCGGTGGAACCCTTGCGGATCTGCGCCTGGTTGCCCATGCACAGCGAGCAACCCGGCATTTCCATGCGGGCACCGGCCTTGCCGAGGACCGAGTAGTAGCCTTCCTCGGTGAGGATCAAGGCGTCCATCTTGGTGGGCGGGGCGATCCACAGGCGGGTCGGAATGTCCGACTTGCCGTCGAGCACCTTGCCGGCAGCGCGGAAGTGGCCGATATTGGTCATGCACGAGCCGATGAAGACTTCGTCGATCTTGTCGCCGGAGACTTCGGACAGCACCTTGACGTCGTCCGGATCGTTCGGGCAGGCGACGATGGGTTCCTTGACGTCGGCCAGATCGATCTCGATCACGGCCGCGTAGTCGGCGCCCGCATCGGCCTTGAGGAGCGTGCCGGTGGCGATCCACTCTTCCATGGCCTTGATGCGGCGGCGCAGGGTGCGGGCGTCCTGGTAGCCTTCGGCGATCATCCACTTCATCAGGGTGATGTTCGACCGCATGTACTCGACGATCGGCTCCTTGTTGAGGGCGATGGCGCAGGCGGCGGCGGAACGCTCGGCGGCGGCGTCGGAGAGCTCGAAGGCTTGTTCGACCTTGAGGTCGGGCAGGCCTTCGATTTCCAGGATGCGGCCGGAGAAGACGTTCTTCTTGCCCTTCTTCTCGACGGTGAGCAGCCCCTGTTTGATGGCGTACAGCGGAATGGCGTTGACCAGGTCGCGCAGCGTGATGCCGGGCTGCATCTTGCCCTTGAAGCGGACCAGCACCGATTCCGGCATGTCCAGCGGCATGACGCCGGTGGCGGCGGCAAAGGCGACCAGACCGGAACCGGCCGGGAAGGAGATGCCGATCGGGAAACGGGTGTGGGAGTCACCACCGGTACCGACGGTATCCGGCAGCAGCAGGCGGTTCAGCCAGGAGTGGATGACGCCGTCGCCGGGGCGCAGGGCGACGCCGCCGCGGGTGCTGATGAAGGACGGCAGTTCGCGGTGCATCTTGACGTCCACCAGCTTGGGATAGGCGGCGGTGTGGCAGAAGGACTGCATGACCAGGTCGGCAGAGAAGCCGAGGCAGGCCAGATCCTTCAGTTCGTCGCGGGTCATGGGGCCGGTGGTGTCCTGGGAACCGACGGTGGTCATCTTGGGTTCGCAGTAGGTGCCGGGCAGGATGCCCTTGCCTTCCGGCAGGCCGCAGGCGCGGCCGACCATCTTCTGGGCCAGCGAGTAGCCCTTGCCCGGGTCGTTCGGCTGGGCTGGCAGGCGGAACAGGGTGGAGGGCGGCAGGCCCAGGGCTTCCCGGGCCTTGGTGGTGAGGCCGCGGCCGACGATGAGGGGGATGCGCCCGCCAGCGCGGACTTCGTCGAGAATGACCGGGGTCTTGAGGGTGGTTTCAGCGATCACGGCACCGTTCTTGGTGGCCGTCACCTTGGCGGTCGCAGCGTCGATCTTGAGTTCGATCTCGTCGCCCATGTCCATCTGGCCGCAGTCGATTTCGATCGGCAGGGCACCGGCGTCTTCCATGGTGTTGAAGAAGATGGGGGCGATCTTGGAACCCAGGCAGACGCCGCCGAAACGCTTGTTGGGTACGAAGGGGATGTCCTCGCCGGTGAACCAGAGCACCGAATTGGTGGCGGACTTGCGCGAAGAACCGGTCCCGACCACGTCACCGACGTAGGCAATCAGGTTGCCCTTCTTGGCGAGGGCCTCGAGTTGCTTGACCGGGCCGCGGGAACCCGGTTCGTCGGCCTCGATACCGGGCCGCGGGTTCTTGAGCATGGCCAGGGCGTGCAGGGGAATGTCGGGGCGGGACCAGGCGTCCGGTGCCGGCGACAGGTCGTCGGTGTTGGTTTCGCCGGTTACCTTGAACACGGTGAGCTTCTGGCTGGCCGGGACTTCCGGGCGGGAAGTGAACCATTCGGCGTCGGCCCAGGACTGCAGAACCCCCTTGGCGTTGGCGTTGCCCTTGTCGGCCAGTTCCTTGACGTCGTGGAAATAGTCAAAAACGAGCAGCGTCTTCTTCAGGCCCTCGGCGGCGGCGGCGCCGCAGGTGCCGCACCCGAGCAGGTCGATCAGGGGCTTGACGTTGTAGCCGCCGAGCATGGTGCCGAGCAGTTCGGTAGCCTTTTCCTTGGAAATCAGCGCGCAGGCTTCCTCGCCCTTGGCCACTTTGGCCAGGAACTCGGCCTTGACCTTGGCGGCGTCGTCAACGCCGGCCGGTACGCGGTAGGTGACGAGTTCGACGAGGAAAGCTTCTTCGCCCTTGGGCGGATTCTTCAGCAGGGCGACGAGGTCGGCGGTCTGCTGCTTGGAAAGCGGGAGCGGGGGGATACCGAGGGCAGCACGTTCGGCTACGTGGGCGCGATAGGCTTCAAGCACGGCGACTTCCTTTCGTAGAGGGTTGCTCGGGGGAAACGAATATTTTACGACAACACGGCGAGGCGGTTGGTTCGTGGCCAACCCCGCCACAAGTCTTATATATTTTATATGTTATAAGGGCTGGAGGGAAGCCCCGGAACACGCCGTGCCGATCCGCAAGCACTGCGGAAAACCCAGTGTTTTCAAAGGATTTTCCTTGCAGCCCCGGCCCGGCGGTGGGATGATTCTCATTCATGCCGCAAGCGCCTTTGCCGCCCCCTCCGAGCCTCACTGCCGGGTTACCCAACCTGATGAGCGGCATCGCCGCCGCCTTTGGCGTCGACGGCCTGCCCGCCCCGCCCCTCGCCGACCTGCCGCCCCGGCTGGCAACGGCACGCTGCGTCATCCTCCTGGTGATCGACGGCATGGGCGACGCCCAGCTGGCGAAACACCTGGCCGGCGGCCTGCTGGCGGGGTGCCGGCAAGGGGTCATCGATTCGGTCTTTCCCAGCACCACCGCCAGCGCCATCAGCACCTTCCTCACCGGCCTGCCGCCAGCGGGTCACGGCATGACCGGCTGGTACCAATGGTGCGAGGAAATCGGCGAAACCCTGGCCATCCTGCCGATGAGCCGGCGGGGCGCCGGAACGCCCGCCAAGGAGGCGGAAGACTGGGCGCAATCGGTACTCACCGCACCCAGCCTGGGAGACCGCCTGCCCGTCCCGGTCACCCACGTCATGCCGTCGTGGATCGCCCATTCGCCCTTCAACCGCCGTCTGGCGGGCCGCGTCCGGCATGAACCCTACGCCAACACGGAGAGTCTCTTTCCGGCCGTCGAACGGGCCATGGACGCCACCGCCGAACGCCAGTTCATCTACGCCTACTGGCCCAATTACGACGCCACCGCCCACGACGTCGGCCCCGACGGCGACAAGGCCGTCGCCAAGCTGCACCAGATCGAGGCCGCCATCGCCGCCTTCATCGCCCGCCGGGCCGGCAGCGACGCGCTCCTGCTGGTCACCGCCGACCACGGCTTCATCACTGCCCCCATCGACCGCCAGGTGGATTTGGCCGATTACCCCGACCTCGCCGCCTGCCTCGTCCGGCCGCTTTCCGGCGAGCGCCGGGCGGCCTACGCCCATGTCCTGCCCGGGCGCCGCGAAGCGTTTGCCGATGCCGTCCAGGCCAGGCTCGGCGACGCCCTGTGGCTGGCCGACAGCGCCGCCCTGTTCGCCGCCGGGTGGTTCGGCAGGTCTCCCCCCCACCCTCGGTTCGCCAGCCGGATCGGCGATTTCACCCTGGTCATGAAAGCGGACTGGAGCATCCTCGATACCCGCCCCGGAGACAGACACCATCCGATGATCGGCATGCACGGCGGCGTCAGCTCCGACGAGATGCGCGTCCCCCTGTGCGTGCCGCCCCTCTGAGCCACCCCTGGGAGGTCACGCCCAAGGAGGCCGTCGCCCTGCAGCGCCGGTTGGCCGGACAGGTCGAAACGGCGGACCGGATTGGCCCCCTCCGGCGGGTGGCCGGCACCGACGTCGGCTTCGAAGATGCCGGCCGGACGACGCGAGCAGCCGTGGCCGTCCTGGCCTTCCCGGAACTCACCGTGATCGAAACCGTGGTGGTCCGGGAACCCACCCGTTTCCCCTACATCCCCGGGCTGCTGTCGTTCCGCGAAGCCCCGGCCCTGCTGGCGGCTCTGGAACGCCTGCCGACCCCGCCCGACCTCCTGCTGGTGGACGGCCAGGGCCGAGCCCACCCGCGCCGCTTCGGCCTCGCCTGTCATCTTGGCCTGCTCACCGGCCTGCCCGCGATCGGCGTCGGAAAAACCCGCCTGACCGGACAACACGACGATCCCGGGCCACAGAAAGGCGACTGGGCGCCCCTCGTCGACCGCGGCGAAACCATCGGCGCCGTCCTGCGCACCCGCGCCGGCGTGGCGCCGTTGTTCATCTCCCCCGGCCACCGGGTCGGCCTCGCCACGGCCCTCCGCCTCACCCTCGCCTGCACCACCCGCTTTCGCCTGCCCGAAACGACCCGCGCCGCTCACCATCTGGCCTCCGACTGAGGAATTTGCCCAATTTTTGAGCAGCAAGCCACTTTCCTTTTGCCGCCAACGACTTGCCGGAGCTGTCCCCTGCTTATCCACAGACTTACGCGACCAAAACGGGGATAGATACGGCGGATTCACCCGTCTGGCGGACGTTTTCGCGATACAACACGGCGTAATCCGCTCAGAATGGGCCTCTTTGAGACCACGCCTCTGGATCGACCGACCTGCGCCCATTTTGGGCAATGACCTGCCGTAATTCCGGTCCGCAGGACGACAAATAAACCCTTTATTCATAAAACAGCAAATGGCGAAAACTATCTGGATTGACCATCACGACTGAAAAAAACAGGCAAGATCGTTGCCAAATCAGGTACTATCACGAAAGTCGTAATTGTCATTTCTTCGTCCGGATGAAATAAGACATCCAGAAGTGAAGATTTCCGGGAGGCAATATTTATGACAAAGCCTAAGCTGACCGTCGTCACCGAAACCACGGTCGAACTGCTCCGCAAACCGGAAACCCAGGAAGCGCCCCAGGTCGCCGACCTGATCGTCGCCTACCTCGAACAACTGGGCGTGGAATACGTCTTCGGAGTTCCCGGCGGAGCCATAGAACCGCTCTACAACGCCCTGGCCCGCAGCAGCAGGCGCGGCGGCCCCCGGCCTTTCCTGGCCCGCCACGAAGCCGGCGCCGCCTTCATGGCCGACGGCTACACGCGGGAAACCGGCAGGATCGGCGTGTGCTGCGCCACCTCCGGCCCCGGCGCCACCAACCTCATCACCGGGGTCGCCTGCGCCTTCGACAACGCCATCCCCATGCTCGTCATCACCGGCCAGCCCTCGCTCCCCTCTTTCGGCAAACGCGCCCTGCAGGAATCGGCCTGCACCGGCATCAACACCCTGGGCATGTTCCGCCACTGCACCCGCTACGACTCCCTGGTTTCCCACCCCGACCAGGTCGAGACCAAGCTCATGACCGCGCTCCAGCGGGCCGCCCGGGCGCCCCGCGGACCGGTGCACCTGAGCTTTCCCCTCGACATCATGAAGAGTCCGAGTCCGGTTCCCCAGCCTTCCTACCATCTCGACAGCATCATCCACACCTCGTCGATGTTCGACGTCGACGCCACCGACCAGTTGCACGAATTGCTCCAGCGCGCCCGCAAGCCGCGCCTGGTGATCGGCGGCTGGTGCGGTGAGGCGGTTGGCGCCATCCTCCAGTTCGCCGTCCTTCTCGACATCCCCTTCGTCACGACCCCCGATGGCAAAGGCCTGGTCAGCCCGCAGCACCCGCTCAACCGGGGCGTCTTCGGCTTTGCCGGGCATACGGCGGCGCGTGAACTGCTCAACGACGAAACGGTGGACCTCGTTCTCGCCATCGGCACCAGCATGAACGAATGGACGAGCAGCGGCTGGAGCGGCACCCTGCTCAACGAAAACCTCGTTCACATCGACGAATCGGCCGAACACCTGGCCCGTAGCCCGATGGCCCGCCTGCACGTGCGCGGGCGCATCCTGACCATCTTCGACCGGCTCATCGAACGGGCCCGCGGAGCCGACGCCAAACTCGCCGCCGATCGCCGGATGCCCCGGCCCGCTCCCACCCCAGAAAATCAAGATGCACTGGTGGCCGCCCCCGACAAATACCACAGCGACGCCTCGCCGCTCACGCCGCAGCGGCTGATGTGCGAACTCGGCCGCCTCTTTCCGCCCACCACCCGCTTTCTGGCCGACGCCGGCAACAGCGTCGCCTGGGCCATCCACTACCTCGCGCCGGCCGACCGGCGTCTCGCCGAACGCCGGCTGGGAGGCCGACGCAAGCAGAACTCCGGCCGCCGCCGGACCGACGGCGGCTGGCTGCGCCTGACCATGGATTTTGCCCCCATGGGCTGGGCCATCGGCGGCGCCGTCGGCACCGCTGCCGCCAACCGGAAAGCCCCCGTCGTCTGTATCACCGGCGACGGCAGCCTGATGATGAACGGCCAGGAACTTTCGGCCGCCGTGGCGGAGGGCCTCACCGTCATCTTCGTCATCCTCAACGACGGCGCCCTGGGCATGGTCAAACACGGCCAGCGGCTGGCCGGCGCCGAGCGCATCGGCTACCAGCTCCCGCCCACCGACTTCGCCGCCATTGCCCGCGCCATGGGCGCCCACGGCTACCGCATCGATTCACCGCAGGATCTCGCCAAACTCGACATCGCCGCCATCTGCCGCCGCCGCGGCCCCACCCTCCTCGACGTCCATATCGACGAAGACGAGGTGCCGCCGATGAACCTGCGGATGCAGGTGTTGGGAACCGACGTTTAAGGAGGGGTCGATGGCAAGCAGCAAGGACGTAATCCACAGCAAACTTTGGCAGGAAGAGTCCGAACCGGGCGATCCCTTTACCGCCACCGCCTGCTATTGCAGCGGCTATGACGTATATGGCGAACTGCTGCACAAAGCATCCTACGTCGACTATCTGTATCTACTCTTTCGCCGTGAACGCCCTCTTCCTCACGTAGCCCGCGCCCTGGAAATTCTGACCATCGCACTGGGCAATCCAGGACCGCGTGACCCGTCGGTCCACGCCGCTATGTCCGCTGGAGTCGGTGGATCACCTGCCGCTGCGGCACTGATGGCCGCCCTGGCGGCAGGAGCCGGATCGTCCGGCGGAGCACGGGAAGTCTTGCTGGCCATGGAAGTGTGGACCCGCTGCGGTTGCGACCTGAACGCCTGGCAGACCGCCATCGCATCGCCTCCGGTTGCCACCCGCCAGCTGGTCTGGCCCGATATCGACCATTTTCCGGGATTCTCGCCCTACGCTCGCGACGTATCCATTCCGGTCCGACAAACGCTGGAGGCACTGGCAGACTGTTTGCCCGACGGCTGTGCCCGATGGCTGCTTGACCATCGCCAAGCCATCGAGAACCTTGTCGGGTTATCGTTGGCGATGCCGGGAGTTGCGGCAGCCGCGCTGATCGATATGGGCATTACGCCGGAGGCGGGGGAAATGTTGACCCTGTTGCTACGCCTTCCTGGAGCTGCGGCCCATGCCCTGGAACAAGGGGAAATGGGATTCCGCCGCTTCCCTTTCTTTTCTCTCGACATCAGCAACGATCCCGGCCCGGCAATGCCCAAAGAAGGAACAGCCCGATGAACGAACGCCCTCCCCTCGAAACTTTCGAAGGATCGCTGAACACCACCATGGGCGGCTGCTTTCCCGGCGAGCGTGCGGTGTTCCGGGGACACGACCTGCATGCCGAGCTATCGGATTCGGACTGGATCGACCTTTACGTCTTCGGCATAACCGGGCGGCGTCACACCCCCAGCCAGCTCAAGGTATTGCACGCCATCTGGGTCAACACGAGCTATCCCGACCCCCGCCTGTGGAACAACCGGGTCGCCGCCCTGGCGGGCAGCGCCAGAAGCACTGGCATCCTTGGCATCAGTGCCGCACTGGCGACCTCGGAAGCGGCGATCTACGGGCGCCAGATCGACATCGCCATCGCCGATTTCCTGGTACGAGCGCGCCGTGCGATCGAATCCGGGCGCCCCTTGAGCGAAGTCGTCGGCGAAGAGCTTCGCACCCGTCGCAGCATCGGCGGCTACGGCCGCCCAGTCGCCAAGTCGGCTGCCGATGAACGAAATGCAGTGGTCCTGGCCATTGCGAAAAAGGAAGATCTGGTCGGGGGCGGTTACCTGAAACTGGCCTTCGAAATCGAAGAGTTTCTGCTTTCCGGGCGCTGGCGGATGCGCATGAACTACGCAGCGATCGCCGCCGCCCTGGCTCTCGATATTGGTTTCTCCCCCCGCGAATATTACCTGTATTTGCTGCCGGCTTTTCTCGCCGGGATGCCGCCGTGCTTTATCGAAGCCAGCACTCGCCCCGAACAGGCAACTTTCCCGCTGCGCTGTAGTTCGCTGATTTACGAAGGCCCGGCTCGACGAGCGTGGTGAATACCGGACTCGAACCGCAGGGTGGTGGCCTAAACACACCCCCAGAGCCAACTCATGGTCGAAGCGGTACCCAAATTGGGGTTTTCTGGCATCATAGGCGGCAAGCCGGTTTCAGCCGAATTCATGATGAGTGCCTCCACAAAAACCACTGAAATCGGGCGGGGGAGTCTGTTATGAAAAAAATGCGCAGGATGGCCGGCGTGGTCGCCTGGGGGTGGGCTGTCGCGGCCCTCTCCCAAACCGCCATGGAAGAGGAGGATCTCGCCCTCGCCTACGGCGACAAGAGCTTTGTCAGCATCGCGACGGGTACCCGGCAGTTGCTGCGAAAAGCCCCATCGACATCAACCGTCATCACGGCCGAAGACATTGCCGCCATGGGGGCCTCCACCCTCAGCGAAGTTCTGGAAACCGTTCCGGGACTCCATGTGTCGCGTAACACCCTGCAAAACAGTTACACGCCGACCTACGGCATGCGGGGCATTCTTACGGACACCTCTCCCCATGTGCTGATGATGATGAATGGCGTGCCGAGGACCAGTGTCTACCTGGGCAACCCGGATGAACAGCGGGTCGAGCTTCCGGTCGAGAACGTCGCCCGCATCGAAATCATCCGTGGCCCGGGTTCGGCCATTTACGGTGCCGACGCCTTTGCCGGCACCATCAACGTCATCACCAAGACCGCCGGCGATATCAACGGCACCTCTACCGGCCTGAGGGCGGGGTCGTTTAATACCTGGGATACCTGGCTGCAACACGGCAGCAAGTCAGGGGAGATGGAAATCTCGGCCTTTATCAAATTGGGGACTACCGATGGCCAGCGGCGGACGGTCAGGGCCGATTTCCAGTCCGGACTCGATGCGGCAGTCGGGACCACGGCATCCCGAGCGCCAGGCCCGGTAAACCTGGGGTACGACAGCATCGACGGCCAGGTCGATGTGGGTTACAACAAGCTCCGCCTGCGGGCCGGCTACACTCTGCGCGACAACCTCGGCACCGGGGTCGGGATCGGTGGCGCCCTGGACCCGGCCGGACGGGTCCGAAGCGAGCGCTTTACCGGCGACTTGTCGTGGACCGACCCCGCTTTCGCCCGCGATTTCGGACTCACTTTGCAAGCCGCCTACATGCAATTGGCCAACCGGATTACCACGCCGCTACGGGTATTTCCGGCTGGAGCCAGCTTCGTTGCCCAGGGCGGCAGCGCCTTTCCATCGGGCATGATCGGCGCCCCGGACAAATGGGAACGCCAACTCCGTCTTTCTGCCGCCGGCGTCTATACCGGTTTTTCCGATCATCGCTTACGCCTCGGTTTTGGTCACGACGAGACGGAGATCTACAAAACGGCGGAACGAAAGAACTTCACCCTGCTGTTCGGCGCGCCAACTGCCCTGGCGGGTGGCCTAACCCCGGTGAGCGGCGCCGACCTATTCCTCGCCCCCCACCGACGCCACGTTGATTACCTCTACGTTCAGGACGAATGGAGCTTCGCCCGCGACTGGACCCTGACCGGCGGCCTTCGCTACGACAGGTATTCCGACTTCGGCGGCACCACCAACCCGCGGCTCGCTCTGGTCTGGGAGGCGCGCCATGATCTCACGGCCAAGTTGATGTACGGGACAGCCTTCCGGGCACCCTCGTTCATCGAGCAATACGCCACGGGAAATCCCATTGCCTTGGGCAACCCGGCGTTGGCGCCAGAAAAAATTCAGACCTTCGAGGGTTCGTTCACCTGGCAAGCCCGGCACGACCTGCAGACCACGCTCAGCCTGTTCCGCCACCGGATCTCGGATCTCATTGGCCAGTCGGGAATGACGTATCTCAACACCGGCCGGCAGAACGGTAGCGGTGGGGAATTCGAACTCGTCTGGGACGCCACGACAGCGGTTCGTCTGATCGGGCACTATGCCTATCAGAAAAATATCGACCAGACGACCAAACACGACGCCGGATTTGCCCCTCACCACCATCTTTACGCCCGGGCGGACTGGCGTTTTGCCGCCGGGTGGGCAGTCAGCGGTCAGCTGAACTACGTGGCCGACCGCAACCGGCCATTTGGCGATACGCGACCACAGATTCCCGACTATACCTCGGTAGACTTTACGCTCCGTACCGATCAAGCGAAGCATGGCTGGGATTTTTCCGCCAGTATTCGTAACGCATTCGATGCCGACATTCGCGAACCGAGCAAACTGTCTTCCGGCATCACCTTCGATCTCCCCATGCCTCGTCGGAGTTTCTGGCTGCAAGCCCGTTACAGCTTATAATTCCGCGATGACAACGCCTTATCGTCGCCGCCTTTTCTGGCCGCTGCTGCTGGCTGGTGTCGTGGGTCATTCCCACGGTGCGGCGGTGCCTGGCGGCGGCATCGCCGGCGACCGGCCGGGCGCGAACGCTGTGCTCGGCCGCTCCGCGGGAGACGCGGCGGTTTCTCCGGAGGATGCGCTGGCCGAACGGCCCGCTTTTCGCACCGCCATGTTCGTCGCGCCGGCCAATGCGCCGCTCCGGCTGGCCGCGGCGGGCGGTAATCCCGGCCCCATTGCCGTGTTCTACCCGGATATCGGCGAACCCTACCGCAGCGTCTTTTCAAAAATCATCGAAGGGATCGAGGAGCGCGCCCGGTCGCGGGTCACGAGTTATGCCGTGGGTAACAATTTCAACACTCAGGAGGTTGCAGGCGAACTGAAACGCCAGGAAGTCAGGGTGGTGATCGCCCTGGGCCGCAACGGCCTCAAGGCGGCGAGCGGGCTCGACAAGGAATTCGGCGTCGTCGCCGGCGGCGTGGTCTCGGTGCCCGAGGCGGAACTCAAGACCAGCGCCGTGCTCAGCCTGGCTCCCGACCCGGCGTTGCTCTTCGCCCGCCTGAAGAGCGTGTCGCCCCGCATCCAGCGGGTCTTCGTCGTCTATGACCCCCGCCAGAACGGCTGGCTGGTCAAGCTGGCCAGGGACGCCGCCCGGGCCCAGGGCCTCGAACTGGTGGCCCAGGAGGCGGGGGATCTGAAAGTGGCGCTCGGCATCTACCAGAACTTCTTCGCCGCCGCCGACCCGCGGCGGGACGCCTTGTGGCTGCCCCAGGACAGCGCCACGGTGGACGAATCGACGGTCCTTCCCCTCGTCCTCCAGGAATCGTGGAACAAGGGCCTGACGGTCTTTTCCAGCAGCGTCGCCCACGTCAAACGGGGGGTGCTGTTCGCCCTTTACCCCAACAATCTGGAACTCGGCCGCAACCTCGCCGCATCGGCCCTTGGCGTCGCCACGGGCAGCACCGCTCCCCGGGCCATCCTTCCCCTGCGCGACGTGCATACCGCCTTCAACACCCGCACTTCCAGCCATCTCGGGCTGGGCCTCTCGCCCTCCCTACTGCAGGGTTTCGACCTGCTCTTCCCGGAGCAATAGGCCACCATGGAACGCTTCCGCAACCTTGTCCGGCGCTTCAAGAACACCACCTTCCGGCGGCAGCTTACGGTCGTTTCTGCCGTCGGCGTGATGAGCGTGTCGCTGCTTTCGGCCCTTGCCACTTCGTGGCAGAGCAGCCGCCAATTGCGGGCCAACAAGCTTCAGGAAGGCACCCATATCGCCCGCAACCTGGCCGCCCAGAGCCGGCTCGCCCTGGTCTTCGACTCGCGGGAAAACGTCTCGGAAGCGATGGCCGCGGCCTCTGCCTTTCCCGACGTGGTGCGCATCGAAATCCGCCGGGCCGACGGCAGCCTGCTCGTCGCCCAGGGCAAGGAGGTCGCCGACCAGCCGGCGCGGGACACCCCGGCCCGGCCCGGGACCGAAGCGCTTCTGGAAGCCGAGACCGGCAGCGGCTGGCGATTCACCGCCCCGGTGTGGGCGGCTGCCGGCCCGCAATCGCCCTTCGAGACCACCGAGCGCAAGGAGGAACTGCTCGGTTTCGTGCGCATCGACCAAAGCAAGGCAACCCTCGACCAGCTGGTCGCCGAGGTGTTTTTCGTCAATTTTGCCGCCGGCCTCGCCTTCACGGGACTCTTCCTGTTTGCCCTGCGCATCCTTTCCCACCGCCTGACGCGGCCGCTCTCCCAGCTTTCCGGGACCATGGCCCGCGCCGAGGCCGGTGAAAGCGGCCTGCGCGCCGACCTCGCCGGACCCCGCGATCTGGCCGACATGGCCAAGGCCTTCAACAGCATGATGGTGGCCCTTGAGCAGCGCGAACAGGAACTGCGCACCACCCGCGACAGCGCGCTCCGCTTTGCCAAGCTCAAGGCCGATTTCGCCGCTACGGTCAGCCACGAAATCCGTACCCCCCTCAACGGGGTGATCGGCACCCTCGATTTGCTCAAGATGGAGCAGCTTAGCGCCGACCAGCGCGAACTCCTCGATCTCGCCTGGCAGTCCTCCCAGTACCTCCTGGAACTCATCAACAACATTCTCGACTTCTCCCGCCTCGAAGCCGGCCGCCTCGAAGCCGATGCCTGCGACTTCGAACTCAAACCCATGGTGGACGGGGTGATGGCCATGTTCGCGAGCCTTGCCGCCGGCAAACGGCTCCAGCTCGACGCTACCATCGCTGCCGACGTCCCCCCGGCCCTCAACGGCGATTCGCCCCGCATCCGGCAGGTGCTCATCAACCTGATCGGCAACGCCCTCAAATTTACCGAACGCGGCGCCGTCGCCCTGACCGTCGATCGCATCCACCAGGGCAGCTTCGTCCGCTTCAGCGTGCACGATACCGGCATCGGCGTCCCGGCGGAGCACCAGGCGGCGATCTTCGACTCCTTCACCCAGGCCGACACCTCGACCACCCGCCGCTACGGCGGCAGCGGTCTCGGCCTGGCCATCTGCAAGCAGATCGTCCGCCTGCTCGGCGGCGAAATCGGCGTCGACAGCACGCCGGGCCACGGCAGCACCTTCTGGTTCTCGGTCCCCTGCGTCGTCGGCGCCCTGCATCCCCTCGCCGCCCCGGCCAACGAACCCCTGGTCGTCCGCGGGGGCCGCATCCTCATCGCCGAGGACAACCAGACCAACCAGCTCGTGGCCTCCGGCATGTTGCGCCTGCTGGGCTGCTCCTGCCGCGTCGCCACCAACGGTGTCGAGGCCGTGGCAGCCTGGCAGGAAGGCCCGTGGGATCTCATCCTGATGGACTGCTCGATGCCCGAGATGGACGGCTTCCAGGCTACCGCCACCATCCGCAGCCTGGAGGCCGAAACGGCCCGCCACATCCCGATCATCGCCATGACCGCCAACACCCAGCCGGCCGATGTCGAAATGTGCCTGGCCGCCGGCATGGACGACCATCTGCCCAAACCCCTGACCCTGGAAGCCCTGGCCGAGCGCCTCGAGCGCTGGCTCGACTGGGAGGCCCCGCGGCGGCAACCGGGGGCGGCCGCCGGCGAAGCAGCCGAACCTCCCGTCGACATTCCTCTCGACCGCGGCGTCCTCGAACGCCTGCGCGACGTCCTGGGGCCGGCCCTGGGCGAAGCGATACGCCCCTTCCTCGAAGACATGCCGGGCTATCTGCGCAAGCTCCAATCCGCCGCTGCCGGGCGCGACGCCCGCACCCTCGCCCAGATCGCCCACGTCGTCAAGGGCGCCGCCGGCAACCTGGGGGCCGTGCAGGTCGCGGCCATCGCCAAGGACATCGAATACCACGCCGAAGCCGGGGACGTGGATAGCGCCGCCGAACTGCTCCTCCGCCTGCGAACCGAACACGCCCTGCTCGAACCCCTGCTCACCGGCGAACTCGACCAGGTCCGGAGCGGCCAGGCGACTCCCGAAGAAAGCGAAGCGCCAGTCGTCCTCATCGTCGACGACGACCGCAGCACCCGCGCCGCCCTGCGCCACGCCCTCAACCGCAGCGGCTTTGTCGTGGAAGAGGCGGGCAACGGTGCCGAGGCCATCGCCTGGATGGAGCGCCACACCCCCGACGCCGTCCTGATGGACGCCCGCATGCCGGTCATGGACGGTTTCGCCGCCTGCGCCGCCCTCAAGAACAACCCGCTCTGGCAGGACATCCCGGTCCTCATGATTACTGCCCTGGAAGACCGGGCCTCGATCGAAAAGGCCTTTGACGCCGGCGCCAGCGATTTCATTCCCAAGCCCATCCACCTTTCGGTGGTCAACCAGCGGGTCCGCCGTGTCATCAACGCCACCCGGGCCGAACGCCACGTCCGCCACCTGGCCTACAACGACCCCCTGACCGGCCTGGCCAATCGCCGCCTCTTCATCGAAAACACCGAGCGGGCCCTGGAGCGCGCCCACGGCGCCAAGAGCCTCCTCGCCCTGCTCTTCCTCGACCTCGACCGCTTCAAGTACGTGAACGACACCCTCGGCCACGAGCTCGGCGACCAGCTCCTCGTCACCGTCGCCCAGCGCATCCGCAACTGTGTGCGCAGTGACGACTGCGTGGCCCGCCTGGGGGGCGACGAATTCACCATCCTGCTCGACGACCTGCCCAAGCCGGAAGTCGCTGCCAGCGTCGCCCAGAGCATCTGCCGCGGCCTCGCCGCGCCGATGGAACTGGGGGGCCAGGAACTGGTGGTGACGGCCAGCATCGGCATCGCCCTCTTTCCCGGCGACGGGCAGGACGTGAATACCCTGCTGCGCCGGGCCGACACCGCCATGTACCGGGCCAAGCAGACGGGCAACGGATGCTACTACTACGAAGCGGCGATGGAGTCGGTGCTTTCCAAACGCCTCAAGATGGAAAACGAACTCCGCCACGCCCTGGACAAGGACGAAATCACCGTCTTCTACCAGCCGGTGATGGACGCCCCCAGCCAGAAGATCTCCGGGTTCGAAGCCCTGGTCCGCTGGCGCCATCCCCAACGGGGCATCGTTTCGCCGGCGGAATTCATCGAACTCGCCGAGGAAACCGGACTCATCGTCCCCCTCGGCGAACAGGTGCTCAACATGGCCTGCCAGCAGGCCAAGACCTGGCTCGATGCCGGCGCCGAGGATTTCCGCATCGCCGTCAATCTTTCCGGCAAACAGCTCGAACTTCCCGACCTGCCCGAAATCGTCACCCGGGCGCTGGAAGCAAGCCGCCTGCCGGCCGGCAACCTGGTTCTCGAAATCACCGAATCGGTCCTCATGGAGCGGGCCCGCGACCCGGCGGCGCTGCTCAACCGCCTGCGCGCCCTGGGGGTGATGCTGGCCATCGACGATTTCGGCACGGGGTATTCGTCCCTGTCCTACCTCAAGCGTTTCCCCCTCGATTTCCTCAAGATCGACCGCTCCTTCATCCAGGACATGACCACCAACCCCGACGCCCAGGCCATCGTCACCGGCATCGTCGCCCTGGCCCACAGCCTGCGCCTCAAGGTCACCGCCGAGGGCGTCGAAACCGCCGCCCAGCGCGATGCCCTGGCTGCCATCGAATGCGATTACCTGCAGGGCTTCCTCTACTCCCGGCCGGTCCCTGCCGACGTCGTGGAAACCGTGCTCCTTCTCAATCCTTCCCGTGCCAAGGCTCACCAGAAGCCCCAGCGCTCCTCCGCCCCCGGTACCGGCCCGCGCTAAACCCCGGAAAAAAGTCCAGATCGTCCAAAGCCCCGCCCTGCCGGCCGTTCCGCCGGCCGCCCCGGCGCCGCTGACCAAGCCGTTCACCCCAATGACATCACCCTGTGTGATAATCGCGGCCCTTCGCATCACCACGCAGTAGGCATGACCAAAGATTCACCGATAGCGTTCAAGGGCACGACCCTCAAAATCATCCACACCCTGTTGTCCACCGCCGATCCGGCCGCCCTCCACGGCGCCCTGGCGGAACTGACCGGCAACTCCCCCGATTTTTTCGAGAACGAACTGGCTGTCCTCGATTTCAGCGGCGCCCCGGCGCTGCCGGAAGCCGTTGACTGGCTGGCGATCTGCGCCCTCTTCCGCCGTTCCGGCCTCAACGCCGTCGCCACCCGCGGCCTGCCCGCTGCCGTCGCGGCCGCGGCCGCCGCCTGCGGCCTGCCGGCCCTCGCTGCCGACGCCCTGGCACGGCCGCCCCGCGGCGCCGCCCGGGCGGCCGAAATGACGCCGGGCGCAACGCCGGAAACGCCTCCCGCGACGCCCTGCCAAGCGCCTCCCGCCGCCGCCCAGCCGGCCGCCGCCCCGGTCCCTGCGCCCGCCCGCGCCACCGTCCTCGACAAGCCCCTGCGTTCGGGCCAGCGTTTCTACGCCCAGGGCGGCGACCTGGTGGTGCTGGCCATGGTCAGCGCCGGCGCCGAGGTCATCGCCGACGGCAACATCCACGTCTATGCCCCCCTGCGCGGCCGCGCCCTGGCCGGCGCCGGCGGCGACCCCGCGGCCCGCATCTTCACCACCAGCCTGCAGGCCGAACTGGTCTCCATCGCCGGCATCTACCGCACCTTCGAGCACGGCGTTCCCAGCGACCTGGCTGGCCGGCCGGCCAAGATCGCCCTGGCCGACGGCGGCCTGAGCATCCTGCCCCTGGCTCTTTCCTGATTCCGGCGCCCGGCCCCGCCGGAGCGCCCCTTCCGAACAACCCAACCAGCGAGAATCACCGTGACCCGTATCATCACCGTTACCTCCGGCAAAGGCGGGGTCGGCAAGACCACCACCAGCGCCAGCTTCGCCACCGGCCTCGCCCAGCGCGGCTTCAAGACGGCCGTCATCGACTTCGACGTCGGGCTGCGCAACCTCGACCTCATCATGGGCTGTGAGCGCCGCGTCGTCTATGACCTGATTAACGTCATCAACGGCGAGGCCACCCTCACCCAGGCCCTCATCAAGGACAAGCACTGCGACAACCTCTGGGTGCTGCCGGCTTCCCAGACCCGCGACAAGGACGCCCTCAAGGAAGAAGGCGTCGAGAAGGTGCTGGCCGAACTGACCCACCAGGGCTTCGACTACATCGTCTGCGACTCCCCCGCCGGCATCGAGCACGGCGCCGTCATGGCGCTCACCTTCGCCGACGAGGCGGTCGTCGTCACCAACCCGGAAGTCTCGTCGGTGCGCGATTCCGACCGCATCCTCGGCATTCTCCAGGCCAAGTCCCGGCGGTCCATCGAAGGCCGGGAGCCGGTCAAGGAACACCTCCTCATCACGCGCTACAACCCGGGCCGGGTCGAGGCCGGCGAGATGCTTTCCTACAAGGACATCCAGGAAATCCTGCGGGTGCCCATCATCGGCGTCGTGCCCGAATCAGAGGACGTGCTGCAGGCCTCCAACCAGGGCGCCCCGGTCATCCACCAGAAGGAATCCGACGCCGCCCTGGCCTACCAGGACATCATCGCCCGCTTCCTCGGCGAGGAAAAACCGCTGCGCTTCGTCGACTACGTCAAGCCGGGCATTCTGAAGCGCCTGTTCGGAGGCAAGTGAGATGTCGCTGCTCTCCATGCTCTTCGGCAACAAGCCGAAAACCGCCCAGGTCGCCAAGGAGCGCCTGCAGCTCATCATCGCCCACGAGCGCGACGGCGGCGGCAACGCCGACTTCCTGCCCGACCTGCAGCGCGAACTGATCGCCGTCATCTCCAAATACGTCAAGGTGAACCCCGACGACATCCGGGTGTCCCTGGAAAAGCAGGATCGCTACGAGGTGCTGGAGGTCAATATCGTCCTCCCGGAAAAACCCTGAGAGGTTTCGCCCCCGGAGTCGGCGAAGAAATCGCAGCGAGCCGCCCGAGCGCTGGGCGCACGGAACGTAGCGACGAGACCTGTCCGGTCGATAGGCGAGGCGCAAGTACGGCGCAACGCCTTGACCGGGCGGCGCAGCGGGTTTATTCACAGGCGCTCCTACCCATTCGCTTTCAAATCGAGACGCGACGACGAGCCGCAGACAGTGCTGCAGCACGGCAAGGGCGAAGTCGACAAAGGATCGGTTGAAAAGCGAATGGGTATCAGGTCGCGCCCAGGGGCGGCAGGCCGTGCCGTCGCCGGGCCCGGGCGCAGGCCTCGTGCTCGACGCTGAATTCGCGGCAGGGTGACGGCCGCAGGGCGTAGATCGAACAGGCCACAGCACTGCCCACCTCGCCCCGCAGGGCGACGCAGCGCGGGCTGGCGGCATCGGTGCCGACCAGGCGCACCAGATGGGCGGTGACGGGCACGGTCAACCCGGGGGGAACGCCCTCGCCCCAGGCGAAAGCGCCGCCCGCCAGTTCCGCCGGATGGAAATCGACGCGGAACGCGGCGCAGCAGGCGCCGCAGGCAAGGCAGGGGTTGGCGGGGACGGACATGGGCGCCGAATCTACCCCGCCCAGCCTCCGGACGCAAGGCGCCAGGCCATCGCTCCAGGGCTACCCGAGGCGGCAAAACGTCCCCCGCATGGCGGCCACCGACTCCCCGGCCGCGACGATGGCCCCGGCCGCGTGGCAAAGCCGCGAACCGGTCCGGACGCGGTCGATGACGCTTTCCAGGCAGGCCCCCGGCGCCACCGGCCGCAGGTAATCCACGCCCAGGTTGGCCGTGGCGAAGCGGGCTTCGGCCGGCAACCGGCGGGCCAGGTTGTAGCCCAGCCAGATATCGGCCAGGGTGGCGAGGAAGCCGCCATGGGCGATGCCGTGGCCGTTGCAGTGTTCCGGCCCGACGACCGCCCGGAAGACCAGGCCTTCCCCCGCTTCGCGGTAGAAAATCCGGACCAGGGCAGGAACGAAGCGCCCGGCCGCCGGCCAGGGGACGAAACCTTCGCGGCGCCAGGCGACTTCCCGTTCCGCTCCGGGGTTCATGGGCTGCCGGCGGCGAAGTCGAGGGCGTCGTCGAGACGGTCGTTGCCCCAGAACATTTCGTCGCCGACGAAGAACATCGGCGCTCCGAAGATACCGCGGGCCTGGGCCGCCTCGGTCTGCTCCCGCAGGCGCAGCTTGTTCGCTTCGCTCTGGGCCTCGGCGACGACGGCGTCGGCGGGCAGGCCGAGCTGGCGCAAGACGTCCTTGACCGCCGCTTCCGAACCGATGTCCTGGTCGAGAGCGAAGTTGAGCCGCATGATGCGTTGGCAGAATTCGTTCATCCAGGGTTTTTCCGCCCCCACCAGGGCGACCCGCAGGGCGAGGACGGCGGTGCGGGGAAAGACGCTGGGCTGCCGCCAGATCAGGCCGTATTTGCGGCACAGCCGCGCCATGTCCCGCCAGACGTAGTCGCCCTTGGCCTTCTGCAGGACGAAGGGCGAAGTTTCCCAGCCGAAGCTGCGGAAGATGGGGCCAAGGAGAAACGGCTTCCAGACGACCTTGACGCCGCGCCGGGCGGCCTCGTCCTCGATACGCATGACGCTCAGGTAGCTGTAGTTGCTGCCGAACTCAAACCAGAATTCGATGGTCTTGGCCGGCGCACCGGCGGTAGGGATTGGGCTCATGGGAACTCCGGGAAACGGGTGGTCGGTCAAGGGAAAAGCACCAGGCAGCGCACTTCGATACTCTGCCGCAGCGGCGCGTCGGGGGGCGTCCGGGGGTGGTCGAAGGCGGCGTGCAGGGTGAACCGCGAGACGCCCCCGGCCTGGGAGTCGTATTGCTTGAACACCAGGGCCTCGTGGCGATCCATGGCAGAAAAATAGGCCCAGCGATGGCGGGGCGAATGGTGGGCGAGGTAGATTTCGCCCCGCCGGTCGGCGTAGCGGATTTCGCTCGCGATCAATTCGCTCGCCAGGACGCTCCGGGCATCGCACACCGCGAGGGGCGTATCGAGAACCGGCCCGGCGATGGAGCGCCAGATGTTGACGATGGCGTAGCGCCCGACGCCGACCGCCGCATCGCCGAGAACCAGGTCCAGACGCTTGCGGCCCGACGCCTCGGAATAATCGTTATGCACCCGCCCCACCGCCGCCGGCTTGGCGCCATCGCCGGAACGGCCGAAACCCAGGGCCGGCCGGCCGGCTTCGCGCTGCCGCACTTGGTGGTCGAAAACCACGGCCCGGCTGCCGCCGGTGGCGGTGCAGGCGAGTTCGGCGGCTTCCGGATAGTAGACCCGGGCCACCTCGTCGTCGTCGCGAAAATCCCGGACCCGGCTCGGGGCCTGCCACAACTCGAAACCTTCGGCTTCCAGAGCGGGTTTGGCGGCAAAGGCCCGGGCGTCGGCAATGGCCATGGGGGCCATGACAAAGTCGCAATTCTGCTTATCCACGCCGGGGGGCGGGTCGTACATGTAGGTGTAGGGGCGTTCGGCGCCAGGAATCAGGTAGCCCATACCGGCGACCACGGACGGCTCGGCGGCGACGGCGGGAAAGGGCGGCGTGGAGCCGGCCCGGGATTGGTGAACAGCAGCGATTGACATGTTTCCTCCGGCACAGGTTATGAATGCGCCCCACGCATGCCAGGATCCAGGGAAAGCGACCCGGAAAACCTAGGTTTTGCGTTGCGACGTCTCCATTTAAATCGCCTTGTGAAAACCGTTCAAACGAATTATGTGAGTGCAACCCATGCAAAAAATGCATGCATGAGCCTCACCCCGGGGGTTCGCCGGCCAGGGCCTCGGCACGGATCCAGTCCGCCACCTGGCGGACCTCGTCGCGCCTTTCGCCGCCCGCCGTCACCAGCCAGTAGGCCTGCTCGTCCGGCAATTGGCGTTGCTTGTTTCCCAGCACCTGGAGCCGCCCATCGGCGAGCAGGGGGCCGAGGAGTTCGAGCCGGCCCAGGGCCACCCCCTGGCCGGCCACGGCGGCCTGGATGACCTGGTCGTAATGATTGAAGCGCAACACGGCGCGAGGCTTCAAACCGCTCCAGCCCAGGCTGCCCAGCCATTCGCTCCACTGCAGCCAGGGCCGGCGGGGATCGTCGTATTCGACCAGGCACTGGCGGGACAGGGCCTCGGGCGAAGCCAGGAGGTCGTTGCCCAGGGCGGGATGGGCCACCGGCGCCAGGACGACGCCGAACAGGCGCTCGGCGCCGGCCGGTGCGGCGGCCTGGTCGCAATAGCGGATGGCCAGGTCGACGCCTTCGCCCTTCAAGTCGAGGATGCGGTTGTTGGCCGCCACCCGCACGTCGATTCCCGGGTGCCGCTGCTGAAACTGGCCGAGCCTCGGGATGAGCCAGAGGGCGGCGACGCCGATGCTGGCGGTCACCGTGACCGGGCGCCGCCCCCGGGCCACGGCAAGGCTGCCGACCACGTCCTGGAGCTGCTGCACGGCGCCGTCGGCGCTGCGGAACAGGCGCTCGCCCTCGGGGGTGAAGCTCAGGCTGCGGTGTCCGCGGACCAGGAGCTTGACGCCGAGCGCCTCTTCCAGGGTCTGGATCTGGCGGCTCACCGCCGACTGGGTGAGGCAGAGGTCGTCGGCGGCCTGGGTGATGCTGAGGCGGCGGCCGACGGCGACGAAGCCCCGGAGAAGATCGAGGGAGGGCAGGCGGACAAGACCGATAGACATGCAAATTCCTCATGAAAGAAGGAATAAAGATCGTTTGAAAAGGCCAGGCCGGACAAGTTTAATCGGGTTGCAGAAAAAACTCCCGACGGGCTGTCGATTGCCCACCGGGAATGTGTAACCCCCAGGAGAACGCCATGAAAATCCGCCAGTTCTGGCTCCACCCCGTCGCCCTCGTCCTCGCCGGCGGCACCATCATGGGGCTGGCCTTGGGCATCCGCCACGTCCAGGGCCTCTTTCTCGTACCCATCACCGGCGACCACGGCTGGACCCGGGAAACCTTCGCCTTCGCCATCGCCGTCCAGAACCTGGTGTGGGGCATCGCCCAGCCCTTCACCGGCATGATCGCCGACCGCTTCGGCTCGGTACGGGTCATCGTCGCGGGTATCGCCTTCTACGCCCTCGGCCTCGTCCTCATGGCCCAAGCGGCGACGCCCCTGGCCTTTACGCTGAGCGCCGGAATCTGCATCGGCATCGCCCTTTCGGGAACGGCCTTCGGCGCCATCTACGGCGCCTTGAGCCGCATCGTCCCGCCCGCCCGGCGCAGCTGGGCCCTCGGCCTGGCCGGCGCGGTAGGCGGGGTCGGGCAGTTCGCCATGGTGCCGCTGGCCCAGGGGCTGCTCAGCACCATCGGCTGGTTCGCCACCCTCATCGTCCTGGGCGGTGCCGTCGCCGCCCTCCTCCCCCTCGCCCTGCCCCTGCGGGACCGCCAGGCCCCGGTCGCCGTCGCGGCCAGCCAGCAGACCCTGCGCCACGCCCTGGGCGAAGCCTTCTCCCATCGAGGCTTCTGGCTCCTGACCGCGGGTTTCCTCACCTGCGGCTTCCAGTTGGCCTTCATCGCCTCGCACCTGCCGGCCTACCTGCTCGACCACGGCCTTGCCGCCAACCACGGCATGGCCAGCCTGGCCATCATCGCCCTGACCAATATTTTTGGCACCTACCTGTGCGGCCACCTGGGCGGCCTGTTCCGGCGCAAGTATCTGCTGGCTGGCATCTACCTGGCGCGGTCGGGGGCCATGGCGCTGTTTTTCCTCTTACCGGTGACGCCCCTTAGCGTTTACGCCTTTTCAGCGGCCATGGGGCTGGTCTGGCTGGGTACCGTGCCCCTCACCACTGGACTGGTTTCCCAGGTTTTCGGGGTGCGCTACGTCTCCACCCTCTTCGGTTTCGTCTTCTTCGGCCACCAGGTCGGTTCCTTCCTCGGCGTCTGGCTGGGGGGCTACATCTTCGACGCCACCCGTTCCTACGACCTCATGTGGACCCTGGGCGTCGGCCTCGGCGTCCTCGCCGCCGCCCTGCACTGGCCCATCGACGATCGGGAACTCGCCCGCCCGGGGCTGGCCGCGGCCTGAGGGCGGAGCGCGGCGGGGCGGCCCGCCGCGCTCCGCCGCCGATCAGCAGCCGATGACCTTGAACTCGACCCGCCGGTCCAGGGCGTCGGAGGCGTCGTCCCGGCCGTTGCCGACCAGGGTTTCGCGGGAGCCGACGCCGTTGGCGATGGTGCGTTTGCCCAGCCCCGGCGCGTATTGGTCGAGGCGGGTCTTGACGAATTCGGCCCGCAGGAGGGAAAGGCGCTCGTTCATCGGCTCGGGGCCGGTGGCGCTGCTGTGGCCGGTGATCTCCAGGCAGGAACTCTTGCTGGCGGCCCGGGTGGCAAGCTGCGACAGCCAGATGGGATAGGGTTCGGTCAGCTTGCGGTCGGCGAGGAAGGCGGTGGTGCCGGGGCGGAACAGGAATTTGACCCCGACCCGCTTGTTGTCCAGGCCGAAATCGACGAGCTGCCCGAAGGCGCTGGTGGCGGCTTCCTTCCTGCCGAGCTTCCAGTTGGCGAGGTAGATGCCGGAAAAGACCCGGAACTGGTTGCCGAAGGGCACCCGCAGGGCGCTTTCGTAGAGATTGAGCGCCTCGGCGTACTTGCCGGCAGCGTAGGCATCGATCGCCTCGCTAATCATCGAGGCGGCGAGGATGCGATCGACGTAGAGTGGATTGATCGGATCACCCGCCTTGGTGCCCTGGCAGGTGCGGATGTAGCCGAGGGTCGAGGGGTCTTCGGTCCACGCCGGGCTGTCCTGGAAGAAAGGGGTCGGCGTGATATCGACGGCGCCCGTCTGGGCGAAGGCCAGGCCCTTGCTCACCAGCTTGCCCGACTTGAGATCGGCCAGGGCCAGGCAGATGCGGTAGGCCTCCCGCGGCCCCACCGTCTTTCTTTCCTTGTTCACGCCGGTGAAGGTGCCGACCAGCACCAGGGGCGACTTGGCGACGTTGGCGGCGGTAAAGGGCAGCACCTCGTACTGGGGATATTTTTCCTTGATGAGCTTGACGATGCGCTCCCCCATGGCCTGGGTGGCCTTGGACTGGGCACCGGTCATGCCGTCGATGAGGGGGTCGATGACCACCGTGTAGCGCGGCGGCGCTCCCTCGGCGGGGGGCAGTTGGGCCTTGCTCAACAGGTTGTTGGCGGCGCTCAGCACCGCGTCTTCATAGGGCAGGGTCGGCGGCGGGGCGGCCGGCGCCGCCGCGGCGGCGGCTTCCGGTTTGGCCGGCGACGGGGCAGCCGTGGATTTCTGCTCGGGCGTGCCGCTGCAGGCGGCGATCAGGCCGGCCGCGACCAGGGCGGTCAGGCGGAAGAGACGAGGCAGCGGGAGAAGCGGGGTGTCCATGCTTTTCATTTTCTACACTCCTTTTGCAAGACCATCAGATCATCAGGGGATAGACCTTCGCCAAGCTGAAAACGTTGCAACAAATCGTCGCAACGGGCGCTACCCGGCGATTTTCCGGCGGCCGGCCGGGTTTTGGCCGGCGCTTCCGGGCGCGGCACCAGGGCGGCAGCGGGCTTTTCCGGCCGGGGGGCCGGCGCCGAGGGGGCCTTCGCCCCCGGCCCCTCGCTCCGGGCCGGAACCGGCGGGGGCGAAGCCGTCGGCGAGGTTTCCGCCGGCCGCGGCTGTTCGGCGACAGGTTTGTCGACCGCCGGCTTTTGCCCCGGCACCGTGGCGGCCCCACTCTTCCCGACCGGCGTTTTTTCGGCCAATCCTTTCTCCACCGCCGCCTTTTCGGCTGACACTTTTTCGGCCGGCACTTTTTCGGTCCCACCCTTTTCGGTCCCACCCTTTTCGGCTGACACTTTTTCTGCCGAAGCTTTTTCTGCCAATCCGTTTTCCGTCGGCGTCCTGTCGCCCCGACCCGTTGCCGCGGGCGGCGGTTCGGCGGGTGCTTTCGCGGCCGGGGTCGTTCCCCCCCGGGCCGTCTCCACCGCCTTGCCGCTGACGCCGTTGTTTCCCGGCGCCGCCGGGGGGTTCCCCCCGGCCGCCTCGGGCGGCGCCGGCGCTGGGGCCGGGGCCTTGCCCGGCCAGGCGAGATAGGCCGCAACGGCCACGATGAGCGCCACCCCACCCCCCCACGCCCAAGCCCGCCCACCGCCCGGCGCGACGGCCGGTGGAGAAACCGGGGCGGCGGCTGGCGGCGGGACCGGAGCGGCGGCCGGCGCGGAAATCGGCTCGCGAACCGGAGCGGCCGGCGGAGGTGGGGCGACGGCGGGCGATGCCCCAGTCGGCTCGACGAAGGTCGGTTCGCTGACCGACGCCGATGCCTCGGCCCGGTCGCGTTGGCTGGCGACGGCCGGGGTCGGCGCTACCGGCGGCAGGCGGCGCCCGGCCCCCGCCGCCGGCAGCGATGCCAGCATCCGCCTGAGGTCGGCGGCAAATTCAGCGGCGCTGGCGTAGCGGTCGGCAGGTTCCTTGGCAAGCGCCCGGGCGATGATGGCGTCGAAACCCGGGTCGATTTCCGGATTGACTACCGAAGGCGGCGCCGGATCGTCGTGGACGATCTGCTTTTGCACCGTCCAGGCGCCGGGGCCGGGGAAGGGTTTGGTGCCGGTCAGGCACTGGTAGAGGATGATGCCGACGGCGAAGAGATCGGTGCGCGACCCCACCGCCAGGCCCTGGATCTGCTCCGGCGACATGTAGCTGGGGGTGCCGACCATGGTGCCGGCCATGGTCCGCTCGCCGCTCGCATCGGCCAGGCGGGCGACGCCGAAATCGGTGAGCTTGACCCGCCGCTCGGCGTCGAGCATGACGTTGGCCGGCTTGACGTCGCGGTGCACGACCCCCTGCTGGTGGGCGAACTCCAGCGCCGCCAGCAACTCGCCGACAATGCGCAGCGATTCTTCCAGGGAAAAGTTCTCGCTTTCGTCGAAATAACTCTTCAGTTCGCGGCCCCGGACGAATTCCATGACGAAGTAGGCGACGTCGCCCTCTTCGCCGAAATCGAAAACGGCGACGATGTTCGGGTGGCTCAAGCGGGCGATGGCCTGGGCCTCGCGCACGAAGCGGACGGAAGAATCGGCGATGGTGTCGGGGTCGCCCAGGGCGCTGCGCAGGATGGTCTTGACCGCCACCTGGCGGTTGAGGAGGGGGTCGAGGCCCTCGTACACCACCCCCATGGCGCCCTGCCCGAGAACGCGGGATAGCTGGTAGCGGCCGAGCCGCGAAATGGTCGAGCCGGCGCTCACCGCCCCGTCCCGCCGCCGCCCGTCGGCAACCCGGCCCGGTCGGCCCCTGCCGCCCGGCCCCTATCAGCTTGATTCATGACGCCCCCCGGAAAGCGCAATCCCTCGCTTATCCTGGAAGTATCTTGGGTTCTCCGCCGGCGGTCAAACAGGCGGCGCTTCGGCAGTCGCTCCCGGCGCCGGCCGGGCAACGGGAAAGCCGCCCCGGCGGAAAAGGCCGGAGGGCAGGCGGCCGGGTCAGACCCCTTGGCCCGGCAGCGCCGGCAGTGCGACAATCGACGGCAACCCCGCGGCGGCAGGCGGTACCGCCGCCATTCCCTTCTGTTTCGCCGGCTTTTCGGCGCCTCGACCCGACCATGAACTACCTGGCCCACAGCCTTCTCGCCGGCGACGACCCTGCCCTGGTGGTCGGCGGCGTCGTCGGCGACTGGATCAAGGGGCCGCTGCCCGGACCCCTGCCGCCCGACCTCGCCCGGGGCGTCGCCCTGCACCGCGCCATCGACGCCTTCGCCGAAGGCCACCCTGCCTTTCGCCGCAGCCGCAACCGCGTGTCGCCGGCCCGCCGCCGCTACGCCGGCGTCCTGGTGGACATCTTCTACGACCACCTGCTTGCCCGGGATTGGGCGCAGTTCCATGACGCGCCGCTGGCCGCCTACTGTGCCGGAGTCTATCGCCAGGTCGCCGGCCGCCTCGACGCCCTGCCCCCGCCGGCCCGGCCGCCCCTCGCCCTGATGGCCCGGGAGGATTGGCTGCAAAGCTACGCCGAGCTGGAAGGCATCGCCGACGTCCTGCGGCGCATGGCCCACCGCGCCCGGAGGCCCAACCCCCTGGCCGCCGGGGAAGCCGAATTTCTCGCCGCCGCCGCCGGTTTTGCCGAGGATTTCCGCGCCTGGCTGGCCGATGCCCGGGTTTTCGCCGCGGCCTGGGCCGCTGGGCCGGCGGCCCAGGCTTGAAGCAGGCGATCAGCCCGCCGGGCCGGGGTCGCTGACACAGCGCCAGAGCGGGTGGCCCGATTCCAGGTATTTGCGCTCGAAAGGCGTGAGGGGCCGGGCCGGGTGCCAGGCTTCCACCGCCACCGGCCGGCCGGTGAGGAATTCGAGGGCGAAGGCCATTTCCTCAATGTAGATTTTCCAGTTGCTGCGGCATTCCAGCACGCCGCCCAGGGCCAGCATTTCGGGAAACACGGCATGCCCCGGCCAGCGCCGCGCCACCTGCCCGATCTTGGGCCAGGGGTTGGGGTAGAGCAGGTAATGGCGGGCCAGCCTCACCCCGGCCCGGCCCAGGAGGCGCCAGAAATCCACCAGGTCGGCGCGGACGAAGGCGGCGTTGGCCGGGGTCGGTGCCGGCTTGCCCCGGGTCAGGCGATCCAAGGACTGATCGACGCCGAGGACAAAGTGGTCGGGAAAGGCCCCGGCCAGGCGCAGGGTGCTCCAGCCGACGCCGCAGCCGGCATCCAGGATCAGCGGCGCCGCCGGGTTCCAGCCCTGCCAGGCGGCGAGCGCCGCCTCCGCCGCCCGGCGGTTGTAGTCGGCAAAGGGTTTCTGGAAGGGGTGGCCGGCGTGGCGCCGCAAGAGGTTCTCCAGGTCGCGGTGGGGGCCGTCCTGGGCGCTGCCGACGAAGCGCGAATTGCCGGGCAGGGTCATGGCACCAACCGGGCCGCCGGCCCCGCCGGAGCCCGCCCGCCGGAGCGGCCCCGCCGCCGGAGGAAAATCCGGGCCATGGATTCAAGCCGCTCGTGGCAGCGCCGGCAGGACGCCGGCGGCGAGCAGCAGGGCATCCACCTCCGCCGCCGCCTTCAGGGGCCGCACCCGCCAGAAGAGAGCCTCGGCTTCGGGGTAGTTGCGGCGCAGCAGCTGCAGCCATTGCTTGAGCCGCCCCGGCGCGTGCTGGGGCGCCACCTTGCGCCGCACGCCGCGCCAGAAATCCCCCAGGGCCGGCGCGATCTCGGCCCAGCCCCCCACCGCCTCGCCCCGGATGCGCCGGGCCAGCAGCGGGTCGGCAATGGCGCCGCGGCCCAGCATGACGTCGGCGCAGCCCGATTCCAGGCGGCAGCGGGCGTAGTCGGCCAGGGTCCACACCTCGCCGTTGGCGATCACCGGAATGGCGACGGCGTCCCGCACCCGGTCGATCCATTCCCAGCGGGCCGGCGGCCGGTACCCATCAACCTTGGTGCGCCCGTGCACCACCAGTTCATCGATGCCGCCGGCGGCCAGGGCCTGGGCGCATTCCACCGCCCGGCTGGCGTCGCGCACCCCGAGGCGCATCTTGGCAGTGAAAGGAATCGTCCTCGGCACCGCCGCCCGCACGGCACACGCGATGGCGTGCAGCAGTTCCGGCTCGTCGAGCAGCGCCGCCCCACCCCGGTGGCGATTCACCGTCGGCGCCGGGCAGCCGAAATTGAGGTCGATGCCCGCCGGCCCCAGGGTCACCAGGCGGGCGGCATTCGCCGCCAGGCAGGCCGGGTCGGAACCCATCAACTGCACCCGCACCGGCGTCCCCGCCGCCGTCCGGCTCCCGGTCAACAGCTCCGGGCAGACCCGGGTAAAGGTACGCACCGGCAGCAGGCTGCCGGAAACACGGATGAACTCGCAAACGGCGAAATCGTAGCCGCCCAGGGCCGTGAGCGCCTCACGCAGCACGTCGTCGGCCATGCCTTCCATGGGAGCGAGAAGAAGTCGGGACACCGGGAGCCAGAAAAACGTAAAGGGGCGATTTTATCAGGCCCTGGTCCCGGCCCGCCGGCCCCGCAGGGCAATCGCACGAATGACATCGTTGTTGGCGATGAACATAGTCGTTGGCGATCAATTGGTTACAAGGGGGCTGTTCACAACGGTTTGATTTGTGTAGTTTTCTGTCTTTTTGGGGTGGCCCATGGAGAGGGAAGGCA
>SSSZ01000047.1 GCA_009469675.1 Azonexaceae bacterium
AAGCGCAACAACTTCACCACCGGCCAGGTCTACGACTCGGTGCTGAGGAAGGAGCGCCGCGTCGAGTACCTGGGCAAAACCGTGCAGGGCATCCCCCACATCACCGACGAGATCAAGGGCAAGATCAAGGCCGGCGCCGAGGGCGCCGACGTGGCCATCGTCGAGGTCGGCGGCACGGTGGGCGACATCGAGTCCCTGCCCTTCCTGGAAGCCATCCGCCAGATGGGCATCGAGGAGGGCCGCAACAACGTCTGCTACATGCACCTGACGCTCCTGCCGTACATCCCGACGGCCGGCGAGCTGAAGACCAAACCCACCCAGCACTCGGTCAAGGAACTGCGCGAGATCGGCATTCAGCCGGACATCCTCCTCTGCCGCGCCGACCGCTCGATGCCCGCCGAGGAACGGCGTAAGATCGCGCTCTTCTGCAACGTCATGCCGGAAGCGGTGATCGAATGCCTGGACGCCGACTCGATCTACAAGATTCCCGGCATGCTGCACGAGCAGATGATCGACGAGATCGTCTGCCACAAGCTCGGCATCCTGGCCAAGGCTGCCGACCTGTCGGTCTGGGAGAAGCTGGTCTACGCCCAGGAGCACCCGGAGCACACGGTCAACGTCGCCTTCGTCGGCAAGTACGTCGACCTGACCGAATCCTACAAGTCGCTGATCGAGGCGATGAAACACGCCGGCATCCATTGCCGCAGCGCGATCGTCATCCACTACCTCGATTCCGAGGATATCGAAAAGCAAGGCACCGCCTGCCTCAAGGCCATGGACGCCATTCTGGTTCCCGGCGGCTTCGGCAAACGCGGCACCGAGGGCAAGATCGCCGCCATCCGTTATGCCCGCGAGAACAAGGTGCCCTACCTCGGCATCTGCCTGGGCATGCAGCTCGCCACCATCGAATTCGCCCGCAACAAGGCCGGCCTCGAAGGCGCCAACAGCACCGAGTTCGACAGCGCCACGCCGCATCCCGTGGTGGCGCTCATCACCGAGTGGCTCGACCGCGAAGGCAAGGTCGAGAAGCGCGACGCCGGTTCCGACCTGGGCGGCACCATGCGCCTCGGCGCCCAGAGCTGCCCAGTCAAGGCCGGCACCCTGGCGGAACAGATCTACGGCAAGACGGTCACCGAACGCCACCGCCACCGCTACGAAGTCAACAACGTCTACGTCCCCAGGCTGGAAGCGGCGGGCATGGTCATCTCGGCCCGCACGCCGACCGAAGACCTGCCCGAGATGATGGAACTGCCGCAATCCATGCACCCCTGGTTCGTCGGCGTCCAGTTCCACCCGGAATTCACCTCCAACCCGCGTACCGGCCACCCCCTGTTTACCGCCTACGTCAAGGCGGCGCTGGCGCAGCACCAGGCCAAGGCTCAATGAAGCTTTGCGGCTTCGACGCCGGGCTGGATCAGCCCCTCTTCCTGATCGCCGGCCCGTGCACCGCCGAGTCGCTGGCCTTGTGCCTGGAGGTGGCGGGGCGGATGAAGGAAATCTGCGGCCGCCTCGGCGTGCCGTATATTTTCAAGGCGTCCTACGACAAGGCCAACCGCAGTTCCGGCACTTCGGTACGCGGCCTGGGGCTGGACGAGGGCTTGCGCATCTTGGCCGAAGTGCGGCGCCAGATCGGCGTGCCGGTGCTCACCGATGTTCACGAGATCGACCAGATCGCCCAGGTGGCCGCGGTGGTGGACGTCCTGCAGACGCCGGCCTTCCTCTGCCGCCAGACCGATTTCATCCACGCCGTCGCGGCCTGCGGCAAGCCGGTCAATATCAAGAAGGGCCAGTTCCTGGCGCCGGGGGACATGAAGAACGTCGTCGCCAAGGCCCGGGAGGTCAATAACGGCGCCGACAACATTCTGGTCTGCGAGCGGGGCGCTTCCTTCGGCTACAACAACCTGGTTTCCGACATGCGCAGCCTCGCCATCATGCGCGAGACAGGCTGCCCGGTGGTTTTCGATGCCACCCACTCGGTGCAGCTACCCGGCGGCCAGGGCACGACGTCGGGCGGGCAGCGGGAATTCGTTCCGGTCTTGGCCCGGGCCGCCGTGGCGGTGGGTATCTCCGGTCTCTTCATGGAAACCCACCCCTGCCCGGAAAAAGCCTGGTCGGACGGCCCCAATAGCTGGCCCCTGGAGCGCATGGAGAGTCTGCTCGCCACGCTGGTGACCCTGGATCGGGCGGTGAAGGCGGCGGGTTTCGAGGAGCAGTGCTGATGGCGGCTCAACGCTGCCCCATCGCCGAAAGCGCGGTTCACGCTGGGGCGGCCGACGGGCTTACTGCCGGCAAGACGGTCCTCAATCTTCGCCAAGGTGCCGCGGAAATGCCGATGCCGCCTGGGTCCGTTATTGATAATTTGCTTTAACTATTGACTTTAACCTCTTGAAAAGGAAGAGACATGAGTTCCATTGTTGATGTTGTTGCTCGCGAGATTCTCGATTCCCGCGGCAATCCCACGGTCGAAGCCGACGTTCTGCTCGAGTCGGGAGTCATGGGTCGCGCCGCGGTGCCGTCCGGTGCCTCCACTGGTTCCCGCGAAGCCATCGAACTGCGCGACGGCGACGCCGGCCGCTACGTCGGCAAGGGCGTCATGCAGGCGGTCGAGAACATCAACACCGAGATTTCCGAAGCCATCATCGGTCTCGACGCCCAGGAGCAGGCCTTCATCGACCAGACGATGATCGACCTGGACGGCACCGACAACAAGTCGCGCCTCGGCGCCAACGCCATCCTGGCCGTTTCCATGGCGGTCGCCAAGGCCGCCGCCGAGGAATCCGGCCTGCCGCTCTACCGCTACTTTGGTGGTTCCGGCCCGATGCAGATGCCGGTGCCGATGATGAACATCATCAATGGCGGCGCCCACGCCAACAACAGCCTGGACATCCAGGAATTCATGGTGATGCCGGTCAGCCAGACCTCCTTCCGCGAGGCCCTGCGCTGCGGCGCCGAGATTTTCCACGCCCTGAAGAAGCTTCTCGACAAAAAAGGCCTGCCCACCTCGGTCGGCGACGAGGGCGGTTTCGCCCCCAGCCTGGGCAGCCATGCCGAGGCGCTGCAGGTCATCATGCAGGCCATCGAAAACGCCGGCTACGTGCCCGGCCAGGACGTGCTGCTCGCCCTCGACTGTGCCGCTTCCGAGTTCTACAAGGACGGCAAGTACCACCTGGAAGGCGAGGGCCTGCAACTGACCTCGGCCCAGTTCACCGACTATCTGGCCAACCTGGCCGACCAGTTCCCCATCGTTTCCATCGAAGACGGCATGGCCGAAGGCGATTGGGACGGCTGGAAGCTCCTCACCGAGCGCCTGGGCAACCGCGTCCAGATCGTCGGCGACGACCTTTTCGTGACCAATACCCGGATTTTGAAGGAAGGCATCCAGAAGGGCATCGCCAACTCGATCCTCATCAAGATCAACCAGATCGGCACCCTGTCGGAAACCTTCGCCGCTATCGAAATGGCCAAGCGGGCCGGCTATACCGCGGTGATTTCCCACCGCTCCGGCGAAACCGAGGATTCGACCATCGCCGATATCGCCGTCGGCCTGAACGCCGGCCAGATCAAGACCGGTTCGCTCTCCCGTTCGGATCGCATCGCCAAGTACAACCAGTTGCTGCGCATCGAGGAAGATCTCGGCGATACCGCCTCCTACCCGGGCCGCGAGACGTTCTACAACCTGCGTTGATGGCATGCGCTGGCTGACGGTCGGCCTTCTGGCCCTCATCGGCCTCCTGCAATACCCTCTATGGGTGGGCAAGGGAGGTTGGTTCAAGGTTTGGGAGTACGACCGCCAGCTGCAGCTGCAGAAGGAAGCGACAAAAAAGCTGGAAATCAGGAACGCCGGCCTCGATGCCGAAGTCCGCGATCTCAAGCAGGGCTACGACGCCATCGAGGAGCGGGCCCGCTTCGAACTGGGCATGATTCGCCAGGACGAGACCTTCGTCCAGATCCCGGAAAAGCCGCCGGGGAAATAATCCGGCAGCCCACCCGCAGGGGCGGGCTCCGACGGCAGTAGTCAGTTACACTGGCCTCCGATAGAATCGCTCGCAGATAGGCCGTTTTGCATAGGTCTATCGCCCCCCACAGATGTGAGCGCAAAAAGGAGAAAACCATGCTGCTCAAGCCCGGAGAGAAAGCGCCGAGTTTTTCGCTGCCGGATGCCGACATGGAGACGGTCGATCTGGCCGACTACCAGGGAAAACATATCGTTCTTTTTTTCTATCCCAAGGACGGAACGCCGGGTTGCACCATGGAGGCGACCGATTTTTCCGACCACGAAGATGATTTCAAGCGGCACAACTGCGTGCTTTTCGGCATCAGCCGCGACGACTGCATCAAACACGCGGAATTCCGCGACAAGGAAGGCATCGGCGTCGAGTTGCTGTCGGACGCCGAAGGAGATGTCTGCAAGCTCTACGGAGTCTGGCAGGCCAAGGAAGTGGATGGGCACAAGAAGTACTGCATCGCCCGTTCGACATTCGTCATCGACGCCGGGGGCACCATCCGCCACGCCCTCTACAACGTCAATTTCAAGGGCCACGCACTGGAAGTGCTGCGCCTGGTCAAGGAACTGAATTCATGAACATGCAGGTCGCCAAGAACACCGTCGTCACCATCGATTACCACGTTACCGACCCCGATGGGACGGTGGTGGACGAGGGTCGCGAACCCATCGTCTATCTGCATGGCGGCTACGACGACATCTTCCCCAAGATCGAGGAGGCGCTGCAGGGCAAGAAAACCGGCGAGTCGGTCCAGGTCAAGCTGCAGCCCGACGAGGCGTTCGGCGACTACGATGCCGATCTGGTGCAGATCGAGCCGCGGGAGCAATTTCCCAAGGAGTTGCAGGTCGGCATGCAGTTCGAGGGGGGTGCCGAAGGCGACGACGACGAGGATTTCATCATCTATCGCGTCACCGACATCGCCGACGGCAAGGTTGTCCTTGACGGCAATCACCCCCTGGCCGGCATGGCCCTGGTGTTTACCTGCACGGTGACCGGGGTGCGCAACGCCAGCGAAGAAGAAGTCGGCCACGGCCACGTCCACGGCCACGGCGACGATTGCGCCTGAGGGGTGAGGCCCACGGCCGGCGGGGTAGCCGGCCGCCGCTTCAGCGCACCAACGCCCCCTCGCGGTTGATGATGGCGATATCGACGTAGCGGGAGCCGGTATGCCGGTTCGGCGAAAAGCCGATGACTACGCCGCCGGCGTCGTAATCCCGCAGTCCCTCCAGCGTCTCCCGGAGCTTGCGCGGCCCGGCGCCGGGACCGGCGCGGCGGATCGCCTCGACCAGCACCTTGGCCCCCAGATACCCCTCGATCAGCGTGTGGTTGCAGGCGATGTCCTTGGGCGAGGCCCGTTTCCACGCCTCGTGTACCTCCTTCACCAGGGGCACGGAAATGCTCCGCGGTGCCGGCACCACCTGGGTGATGGCCAGCCCGTGGGCTGCTTCGCTGCCGATCTTGTCCACCACCTGCTGGGCGTCGGTGGTCGACAGGCTGACGAGTTGGGCCGATTTGCCCGTGGCCTTGAACTGGCGAACGAATTCGGCGCTGGCGGCGGTGTTGGAAACCATCAGCACGAGGCCGGGGCTAGCGGCGGCAATGGCCTTGACCGCGCCTTCGACCTTGGTCGTATTTTTTTCGTAGGCGGCCTTGGCCACCAGTTCGCCGCCGTTTTCGCGGGCGATGGCCTTGGCCGCCGCCAGGCCGTCCAGGCCGAAGGCGTCGTCCTGGTAGAGCACCGCCACCCGCTTGTAGCCGAGGGGAACGTATTGCTGCAGGATTTTGGCGATTTCGTCGGCGTAGGTGGCGCGGGTCGAGAATAGCCAGGGGTTGCCGCTGCCGGCGACACTGCTCGAACCGGAGCGAAAGGCCACCAGGGGGATGGCCGATGCGTCGAGGACGCGATCCTTGAGCAGGGCCTCGATATTGCCCGTGCCGACCAGACCGAAGAAGGCGATGGGCTGGTTTTCCTTGATGATGGCCTGCACCAGGCGGACGGTTTCGGCGGCTTTGTAGCCGTCGTCCTGGGAAACCAGGCGGAGCTTGTGGCCGTGCACCCCACCGGCCGCGTTGACGGCGTCGAAATAGAGCTGGGCGCCGGCCCGCAGGTGGGTTCCGGTGGGCGCC
The DNA here is from genome assembly GCA_009469675.1 of Azonexaceae bacterium. Classification (GTDB taxonomy): domain Bacteria; phylum Pseudomonadota; class Gammaproteobacteria; order Burkholderiales; family Rhodocyclaceae; genus SSSZ01. The sequence continues at coordinate 6,132 of SSSZ01000047.1, forward strand.
AGGGGGCCGGAGAAGGGCGCCGCCTGGCCGACGACGATGTCGGCCAGGGCGGGCTGGAGGGCGAAGGTGAACGCCCAGGCCGCCGCAGCGGCCCGGATAACGGTGCCGAGTCCCATGCTGTTTTCCCTTTTATTGGTCTATGGCGAGCAATTTAGGCGCGGCAGCGGGGCCTGTCGATACGTGGTTTCCGCAGTCCGGGCTGATGGTGTGCTCGGCGATTAAAGCCAATTCCCCTACAAATCGAGACGCGAAGACGAGCCGAAGCCAGTGCTGGACCACGGCAAGGCGAAGTCGACAGAGGATCGGTTTGAAGGCGAATCGGTATAAGGCGACATGGAAGCTTGTCTTTGCCTCCCTGGGGTTGTGCCTCGGCCCCGCGATCGTTTCGGCTGGTGGGGCGTTTCCCGCCCGGCCGGGGCGCCAAATCCGGCGCTTTCATCTCGTTCCGCCGGCCGACCACGCGGGCGGCCGGGGGGGCCAGGGGTTCGCTTCGAAGCGGAAAAGGGCGGGGGCGTCGTCGTCGACGTCCACCTTGACCCAGCCCAGGAAGGGGTAGCCGTAGGTTTCGAGGCGGGTGAAATTGACCAGGGCCCGCCCCCGGGAATCGCGCAGCGGCTGGTCAACGCGGTGGTTGTGGCCGTCGCCGTGGATGAGCAGGACCGGACCGGGGAAGCTTTCGGCGGCCCAGCGCAGGGCCTGCAGCAATTCGCCGTAACCGCGCCGGGGGATGCCCCGGTTGAAGTTCTGGAATCCTGGCTCGGCCTGCATCAGCAGCACCACGCCGGCGAGCTTCTCCTGCCGTGCCTGGGCGAAGCCCTGGCCGATCCAGTCGAGGAGGGCGGCCTGGCGCTGCAGGAATTCGGCCGGGGGCAGATCGGCGGTGCCCCTATGGTTGTCGCCGCCGGGGACGTTGAGGGTGAGAAACAGCACCCGGCCCCGCCGCCAGCGCGCATGTTCGGGAAAGTCGGCAGATTGGCGTTCGAGGGCCAGGGTTTCCCGCCCGAGGGAGCGGTCGTCGGCCCAGAACAGCTGGCGCAACCGGGCCAGGCGCTCGAGGGGTGGGTAGGCGCCGTTGGAGACGCGGGCGCAATCGGTCCAGTCGTTGTCGCCGGGGACGAAGACGAAGGGCCGCCGGGAGGCGTCGAAAAGCCGGCGGCGGTCTTCGAAGACGGCGTCGTCGCAGCGGCTGCGGCCGTGTTTGAAATCGCCGACGTGGACAACGAATTCCACCCCGGCATCGGCGGCCGCGTCGAGGAGCCTGGGCAATTCGGCCCGCTCGAAGTCGGAATAGGGCGTGTCGCCGATGGCGGCAAAGCTCCACGTCCCGGCGCCGGCCAGGCCGGCCCAGGCGGCGAGGGCGGCGGCAAGTAGCGCCTTCACCGCCGTAGCCTCATACCTATTGGCTTTCCAATCGAGGCGCGAAGACGAGCCGAAGACCGTGTTGGAGCACGGCCAGGCGAAGTCGACAATGAATCGGTTTGAAAGCCAATTGGTATCAGGGCAGCAGACCCTTGAGGGCGTAGAGGGCGTCGAGGGCTTCCCGCGGGGTCAGGCTGTCGGGGTCTAGGGCGGCGAGCTGCAGGACGGCGGGGTGGGGCGGGGGCGGCTCGGGTTCGCGGTCGTTGCCGGCGAAGAGGTCGGGCTGAAGCGGATCGATGGCGGCCCGCTGCTCGAATTCCCGCAACTGGCGCCGGGCCGCCCGCACTACGCCGGTGGGGATGCCGGCCAGGGCGGCGACCTGGATGCCGTAGCTCTGGTTGGCCGGCCCTTCCTCGACGGCGTGCAGGAAGACGATGCGTTCGCCGTGTTCGACGGCATCGAGATGGACGTTGGCGAGTTCGGCGTATTCGTGGGAAAGCCGCGTCAATTCGAAATAATGGGTGGCAAAGAGGGTGAGGCAGCGGTTCTTTTCGATTAGGTGGCGGAGGATGGCGAAGGCCAGTGCCATGCCGTCGAAGGTCGAGGTGCCGCGCCCGATCTCGTCCATGAGGACGAGGCTTTGCGGGGTGGCGTGGTGGAGGATGGCGGCGGCCTCGGTCATTTCGACCATGAAGGTGGAGCGGCCCGAAGCCAGGTCGTCGGAGGCGCCGATGCGGGTGAAGATGCGGTCCAGGGGGCCGAGGACGGCGCGGCTGGCAGGGACGTAGCTGCCGATGTGGGCGAGGAGCGCAATGAGCGCCGCCTGGCGCATGTAGGTGCTCTTGCCGCCCATGTTGGGGCCGGTGATGAGGAGGAGGCGCCGGTTTTCGTCGAGCCGGAGGTCGTTGGCGATGAAGGTTTCGGCCGAATTGCCGGCGTTGGCCGCGATTTCGCCTTCGACCACGGGGTGGCGGCCGGCGTCGACGGCGAATCCGACGGCGTCGACGAATTCGGGGCGGCACCAGTCGTACTTGAGGGCGGTGTCGGCGAAGCCCGCCAGCAGGTCGAGTTGGGCGACGGCCCGGGCGATGGCCTGGAGGGTCGGCACGGCGGGCAAGAGCGTCGCGAGAATCGCGTCGTAGAGCAGCTTTTCCCGGGCCAGGGCGCGTTCCTGGGCGGACAGGGCCTTGTCTTCGAAGGCCTTGAGTTCGGGCGTGATGTAACGCTCGGCGTTCTTGAGGGTCTGGCGGCGGCGGTAATCATCGGGCACCTTGGCCGCGTTGGCGTGGGTGACCTCGATATAAAAGCCGTGGACCTTGTTGTATTCGACTTTGAGGCTGGCGATGCCGCTGCGCTCTCGCTCCCGCGCTTCGAGATCGACCAGAAAGGCGCCGCAGTTGTCGTTGAGGGCGCGCAGTTCGTCGAGGTCGGCGTCGTAGCCGGGGGCGATGATGCCGCCATCCCGTACCTGGGCCCCGGGTTCGGCGGCCACGGCGCGGGCGAGGAGGTCGAGGGGGCCGGCCGGCGTCTCCAGGTCGGCGTGGAGCGCCGCCAGCAGCGGGGCGGGGCTGTCCGCCAGGGGGGCGCGCAGGGTAGCAAGGCGGCCCAGGGAATCCCGCAGGCTGGCGAGATCCCGCGGGCGGGCGTTCTTCAGGGCGATACGGCCGGCGATCCGCTCGATGTCGGCAAATCCTTTGAGGTCGCTGCGCACCTGGCCGGCCAGGCGGCCGTAATCGTCGAGCAGGGCGGCGACGGCCAGGTGGCGGGCGGCGGGCAGGGTCCGATCGCGCAGCGGATGATGCAGGGCGTGGCGCAGGAGCCGCGATCCCAGGCTGGTCACCGAACGGTCGAGGAGTGAAAGGAGGGTGGGCGCCGGTTGGCCGCGCAGGGTTTCGGTGAGTTCCAGGTTGCGCCGGGTGGCGGCGTCGAGGCCGAGGTAGGCGCTTTCGACCTCGACGGTCAGCGCCTGGACGTGGGGCAGGGCGCCGGATTGGGTGGTGCGAGCATATTGCAAGAGGGCGCCGGCGGCGGCGACAGCGGGCTTGAGGCCTTCAGCGCCGAAGCCGGCCAGGGAGGCAACCTGGAAATGGTCGCAGAGCAGGCGTTTGGCCGAGTCGAATTCGAAAAACCAGTCAGGCTGGCGGGTACGGGCCGCGTCAAGGGGGAAGTCCCCGGCCCAGGATTCGGGTAGGAGAACTTCCGCCGGGCGGATCCGTTCGAGGCTGGCGGCCAGGCGGTCCACCGCTACTTCGGTGAGGACGAATTCGCCGCTCGCCAGATTGAGCCGCGCCAGGCCGGCCGTGGCGCGGGCCGTGGCGAGGGCGAGAAGCCAGGTGTCGCGGCGGTCGTCGAGAAGCGCCGCGTCGGTCAGAGTGCCCGGCGTGACGATGCGGGACACCGCCCGCTCCACCGGCCCCTTGCTCGTCGCCGGGTCGCCAATCTGTTCGCAGATCACCACCGATTCACCCAGTTTGACCAGGCGGGCGAGGTACTGCTCGAGGGCGTGGAAGGGCACGCCCGCCATCTTGATCGGCACCCCCGCCGACTGGCCGCGGGTGGTGAGGGTGATGTCGAGAAGCCGCGCCGCTTTTTCCGCGTCGTCGTAGAAGAGTTCGTAGAAATCGCCCATGCGGTAAAGGAGCAGGGTGTTCGGGTGCTGGGCCTTGAGCGCCAGGTACTGGCGCATCATCGGCGTGTGCTGGGCGAGGTCGCCGGGAGCGGTGGGGGGCGTCTTGGACACGGGTTTCGCTGGGGCTTAGACGGGAATGATGGTGAGGCAGTACTTTGCCACGAAACGGGGTCGATCCCGACGCAGGCCGAGGGCCGGCCCGGCCAAGCGGGTCCGGCCTCCGCCCGGCCCCAGGGAGGCCGGCGGCTCCCGGATCAGCGGCCGAAGACCGGGGAAACGCGGCTCAGGAGCCGGGAAGGCCAATAGGCGGCGGGCCGGCTTTCGACCAGCTGGTAGAAGGCATAGCCGGCGGCGATGCTGGTTGCCCAGGCGGCCGCCAGGAAGACCAGCGCCGAGGCGTCGCTTTCGCCGGCATGGTTGTCGTAGAGAGCGTTCACCACCAGATAGATGGGGAAGTGGACGAGAAAGACCGAAAACGAGATGCGGCCGAGGAATTCCACCGGGCGGAATTCGGGCCACTGGTCGAAGAGCCCGCTGCGCCGGCTGATGCCGAGGCCGAGGGCGACCGCCAGCGCGACGGCGATGCGCAGGCGGAAATCGAACATCAGGGCGGCCAGGCCGACGGTCCACAGGGCACCCAGCCAGGCTGTTCGGCGCCGACGGTCCGAGGCCCAGAAGGCGGCGACGCCGAGGCCGTAGGAACCGAAGAAGTAGAGGCCCCAGTTGTCCCAGGCGGGATCGCGGTTGAAGTAGAAGAGCGAGGCTGCGGCCAGGGCGGCGACCAGCCCCGGGGCCAGGTTGATGCGCCGGCCCCCGAGGTTGCGGGCGGTCCACAGGATCACCGCAAAGAGCGCGAACAGCTGAAAATCGATGGCGATGTACCAGACTCCGGCCGAGAGGGCGTCGAAATCCAGGATGCCCTGGAGCAGCAGGACATGGGCCAGGAATTGGGCGAGGCTGGCTTTTTCCGGGATGGCGTCGTCGTCGAGCCAGGCGCGGGCGACGGCGGCACAGGCGATGGCGAGCAGCAGGGCGCCGACGAACGGGGCGACGAGCCGCAGGTAGCGCTTCCAGATAATGCCGAGGGGTTCGCGGAAGACGGCCCGGCCCTCGGGGGCCAGGCTCCTGGCGGCAAGAAAGCCGGCGACCACGAGAAAGACCTGGACGGCGATGCGGCCGTAGTCGTAGAGCCAGGCCAGGACGTTGGGGGCAATGTCTTCCACCGCTTCGGCCAGGGGGCCGTAGGCCGCCAGGTGGTGGAGGACGATCAGTTGCGACGCCAGGGCCTTGAGGGCGTCGATCAGGGGCATGCGGGCTGGGCTGGAGTTCATGCGTCCGATGGCGAGTGGGGAAGGCGGGCTGGTTTCAGGCCTTCAGGTTGGCAGTCTTGTGGCTGGCGATGAGTTGCAGGAGCGGCGCGAAGACCTTGGGCGTGCCGGCGACGATGTTGCCGGTTTGCAGGTAGTTCGTTTCGCCATCGAGATCACTAACGAGTCCACCCGCTTCCGCGATGACAAGGGAGCCGGCTGCCATGTCCCAGGGGGAAAGGCCGAATTCCCAGAAGCCGTCGTAGCGGCCGCAGGCGACGTAGCAGAGATCGAGGGAGGCGGCGCCGGGACGGCGCAGGCCGGCCGTTTTTTGCGTCAGTTCCTTGAAAATGGCGAGGTAGGTGTCCACGTGGTCGAACATACGGTAGGGAAAACCGGTGCCGATCAGGGAGTCCTGCAGCTTGGTGCGCTTGGAGACGCGGATGCGGCGCTCATTCAGGAAGGCGCCGGCGCCCTTGCTGGCGGTGAACAGTTCGTTGCGATTGGGATCGAACACCACCGCCTGCTCGACCGTGCCGCCCCGGGCGAGGGCGATGGAGACGGCGTACTGGGGCAGGCCGTGGATGAAGTTGGTGGTGCCGTCCAGGGGATCGATGATCCACTGGAACTCCGCATCCCGCTTGCCGTTGCCGGCGGTCTCGCCGGACTCCTCTGCTAAAATGCCGTAATTGGGATAGGCCTCCTGCAGCACTTCGATAATGGCGGCTTCGGCGGCGCGGTCCACCTCGGTGACGAAGTCGTTGGGCTGCTTGGCGGCGACCTTGAGGAGATCGAGGTCGTTGGAGGCGCGATTGATGATCTGGCCGGCGCGACGCGCCGCTTTGATGGCGATGTTCAGGGCGGGATGCATATTGGAAAAGAGCTGGCCGCAAAGCCCACGGACGATTGCTCTGCCCGCTGCATTGCAGCAAATTTATAAAGCGTTAATTTTACTATGAAACCGGCCGAATTGCTTGCCAAAATCCGGGTTGTTTTGTGCCGGCCCAGCCATCCCGGCAATATCGGGGCGGCGGCGCGGGCCATGAAAAACATGGGCTTATCCTCCCTTTACCTCGTCACCCCGCGGCAATTTCCCGACCCCGAGGCCGACGCCCGGGCCACCGACGCCGTCGACATCCTGGCCGCCGCCCGGGTCTGTGCCAGCCTGGACGAGGCTCTGGCCGGCGCCACCCTGGCCGTGGCGCTTTCCGCCCGGCCGCGGGATCTCGGGCCGCAACCCCGGGCCGTGCGCGAGGCGGTGGGCGACCTGCTTGCCGCTGCCGCCCGGGGCGAGGTGGCGCTCGTCTTCGGCAACGAGACGACCGGACTGTCCAACGAGGAAGTCCAGCGCTGCCACGCCGCGGTGACCATTCCCGCCAACCCGGAATTCAGTTCCCTCAACCTGGGGGCGGCGGTGCAGGTGCTGTGTTACGAATTGCGCCTGGGGGCCTACGGCGGCACGCCGCCCAGCGCCGACCCGACTACCCCGTTTGCCTCGCCGCCGGCCACCCACGACGAGGTCGAGGGGTTTTACGCCCATCTCGAACGGGTGATGACCGATGCCGGCTTCTACAACCCGGCCCAGCCCGGGCGCCTCTTTCCCAAGCTGCGCCGGCTGTTCGGGCGTATCCGCCTGGAAAAGGACGAAATCAACATCCTGCGGGGCATTCTGGCGGCGACTCAGGAAAAGACCGGCTTCGGCCGCCGCGACTGACGACGGGCGGGCGGTCAGGCCAGGGCGGCGTGCATTTCCTTGGCCTGGGTCTCGATGTCTTCCAGCAGGTGGCCGTAGCGTTCGCGGATGACGCCGAGTTCGCCGGCATCGGGGTCGATGTCCTGGAACAGCCATTCGAAATGGGCGCCGGCCAGGGCATTGCCCACATAAACGACGTCGGCGAGGTGGCGCAGCGTCGGCGGGGTGGGGCGGGGTTGGTCGTGATCCACCGTGGCTTCGACAATCTCCTCGGGCAGGCCGATGGCGTTGAGCAGGGTGACCCCGATGCTTTCGTGCCACTGGACGATGAGGTACTTGACCGTATCGGGGCGGGCCCGCAGCTCCGGGTACTGGGCGGCGCGGTAGAGCATGTAGAAGCCGCCGAGGTCGTGCACCAGGCCGGCGAGCAGCGCCTCGTCGGGATTGATCTTGGTGTGGTGGCGGGCCAGGAGCCGGGTGGCCGCGGCGGTCTTGAGGGAATGGTCCCAGAGGGCCCGGGTCAGGTCGGCGAAGGGAACCATGTCCTTGGAGCGCATCAATTGCCCCATGGCGATGGCCAGCGCCGTGGTGCGCACCGTTTCAATGCCCAGGCGGGTGATGGCTGCGCCGAGATCCTTGGCCGGCGTGCCGCTCGGGCTGTACATGACGGAATTGGCCAGGTGCAGGAGCTTGGCGGCGATCAGGGGTTCGGCGCCGACCACGGCGGCGATGCGGGCGATGGGAGCGTCCGGGTTCTGCAGTTCCTTGCGCAGGCGGAAGGCAACGTCGAAATAGGTGGGAAAGACGACGTCGCCGGCCAGTTCCTTGGCGATGTCTTCCAGCATGCGGAAACGCTGGGCATTCAAAGCCTCGCCGACCTTGTCCGGGTCGTCGGAGGGGGAGGGGGGGCTCATGGTCGGTACGCCGGTTGTTGTTGCTTATGGTTTGCGGGGAGCGGGTTGCCGCGATTTTGATCCAATGTCCCGGGAATGTCATCCCTCGCGGCGGCGACGGGCCTTGGGCGAACGATCCCCGGGCCGACCGCCGGGCGGGTTGTCAATAGCTGACAAATTCAGTCGAGTATTTTACAATTCGCCCCTCAAACAATAGGGAGATTCCCAGACCATGTTCCGGCACCTGCGCGAAGATATTCGTTCGGTATTCGACCGCGACCCGGCGGCGCGCTCGTTCTGGGAGGTGCTCACCTGTTATCCCGGCATCCACGCTCTGATCTACCATCGTCTGGCGCACTGGCTGTGGCGCCACCGGCTGCGCTGGCTGGCCCGCTTCGTGGCGCACCTGTCGCGGTTTTTCACGGGGATCGAAATCCACCCCGGGGCCACCATCGGCCGCCGCTTCTTCATCGACCACGGCATGGGCGTGGTCATCGGCGAGACGGCGCTGATCGGCGACGACGTCACCCTCTACCACGGCGTGACTCTGGGCGGCACCTCGTGGAACAAGGGCAAGCGCCATCCCACCCTGGAGAACGGCGTGGTCATCGGTGCCGGGGCCAAGGTGCTGGGGCCGATCACGATCGGCGCCGGGGCCAAGGTCGGTTCCAACGCGGTGGTGACCAAGGAAGTGCCCGCCGGCGCCACGGCGGTCGGCAATCCGGCCCGCCTTCTCGACAATTCTGAGGGTGCCCGGCAGCGCGCCGCCCAGGCCGAGAAAATGGGCTTTTCTGCGTACGCCGTCGGGCGCGACCAGGACGATCCCCTCGCCCAGGCGATCCACGGCCTGCTCGATCACGCCGCCGAGACCGACCGCCGCCTGGCCATGCTGCTCAAGGAGCTGGAAGCGGCCGGAGTGAAGTGCGACGAGCAGGTCCAGCCGGCCGATCAGTTCGATCCGAAATACCTGAGTAAAATAGTTGACTAATAGTCAAGCGGCCCGATATAGTTGACTGGGATAGTAGGTTATTAGCAGGAGGTCAAGAATGCGACTCACCACCAAGGGACGTTTTGCCGTCACCGCCATGATCGACCTCGCCCTGCGCGGCGAAGAGGGGCCTGTGGCCCTGGCCGGCGTCAGCGAGCGGCAGAAGATTTCCCTGTCCTATCTTGAGCAGTTGTTCGGCAAGCTCCGCCGCTTCCGGCTGGTGGACAGCGTCCGCGGCCCCGGCGGCGGCTACTGTATCGCCCGGCCCCTCGACCAGGTGTCGGTGGCCGACATCATCCGGGCGGTGGACGAACCCCTCGACGCCACCCAGTGCGGCGGCCGGGAGAATTGCCAGGACGAACACCGGTGCATGACCCACGACCTGTGGGCCACCCTCAACACCAAGATGTACGACTACCTCTCTTCGGTTTCCCTGGCCGATCTGGTGCAGCGCCAGAAAGACAAGGGGCTGGCCGGCGAGCCGGTGGTCATCGCCGACCAGCGCCTCGGCCCGCGGCCGCGGCCCCGGAGCACCCGGGAGAAGGCGGCGGTCACCGCCTGATCGGTTGAATCCCATGTTCCGCCCCGTCTACCTCGACCACAACGCCACCACGCCGATCGATCCGGCCGTGCGGGCGGCGATGCTGCCCTGGCTCGAAAGCCAGTTCGGCAATCCGTCGAGCCGCCACGAATACGGCCGGGCCGCCCGCCGGGCCGTGGACGAGGCGCGGCAGCGGGTGGCGGCGGCGGTCGGCGCCCACCCGACGGAGGTGTTGTTCACCAGCGGCGGCAGCGAGGCCAACAACCTCTTCCTCAAGGGGGCAGCCGCCTGCTGCAAGCCGGGGACGGTGGCGGTGAGCGCCGTCGAACATCCCTGCATCCTCCGCCCGGCCGAGCAACTGGCCCGCAGCGGCTGGGATTTGCGGCGGATCGCCGTCGATACCCTGGGCCGGGTCGACGGGGCGGACTTCGCCGAGGCCCTGTTGGCCAAACCCCGGATCATTTCGCTGATGTTGGCCAACAACGAAAACGGCGTCGTGCAGGATGTCGCGGCCTTGGCCTACAGCGCCCGCTTCGCCGGCGCCTGGTTTCACACCGACGCGGTCCAGGCCCTGGGCAAGCTGCCCCTGGATTTTCGCACCTTCAACGAGGCCGGCGTCCATGCCCTGACGGTTTCCGCCCACAAGGCCTACGGTCCCAAGGGCGCCGCCGCCCTGGTGGTCGACAAGCGGGTCGAACTCCAGCCCTTGATCGCCGGCGGCGGCCACGAGCGCGGGCTGCGCTCGGGTACCGAAAACGTTCCGGCCATCGTCGGTTTTGGCGTCGCCTGCGAACTTGCCGCCACTCGCCTGGTCGAACTGCCGCAGCGTCTCACTGCCCTGCGGGAAAAACTGGAACAAGGCCTGGTGCAACTTGGCGCTACAATCTTCAGTTTGACCGCCGAGCGTTTGTCCAACACCAGCTATTTCGCCTTTTCCGGCCTGGACGGCGAAACCCTGGTCGGCAAACTGGACCGTGCCGGTTATGCGGTGGCGAGCGGCGCGGCCTGTTCGAGCGCCAATCCGGAGCCTTCCCACGTTCTTGCCGCCATGGGCGTCGCGCCGGAGCTGGCGCGGGGCGCGGTGCGGGTCAGCCTGGGGGCGGGCAATACGGAAACGGATATCGAGCAATTCATCAACACCCTGCAAACGACTGTCGGGAGCTTGCGGGGACTGACGGCGGTGGCCGTGTAGCGCCGCCAACGGATTTTCCGACGAGACGAGAGAACCAATGAGACTGCCCATTTACCTGGATTACTCGGCGACCACGCCGGTGGACCCCCGCGTTGCCGAAAAGATGATTCCCTATCTGGTGGAGAAATTCGGCAATCCGGCCTCGCGCTCCCACAGCTACGGTTGGGAGGCCGAAGCGGCGGTGGAGGAGGCTCGCGAGCAGGTGGCGGCTCTGGTCAATGCCGATGCCAAGGAAATCGTCTGGACTTCCGGCGCCACCGAATCGAACAACCTCGCCATCAAGGGGGCCGCCAACTTCTATGCCGGTACCAAGGGCAAGCACATCATCACCGTCAAGACCGAGCACAAGGCGGTGCTGGATACGGTGCGGGAAATGGAGCGCCAGGGGTGCGAGGCGACCTACCTGGATGTCCAGGACAACGGTCTGGTGGACCTGGAAGCCTTCGCCGCGGCGATCCGGCCCGATACCGTCCTGGCCTCGGTGATGTTCGTCAATAACGAAATCGGCGTCGTCCAGCCCATCGAAGCCCTCGGCGAAATCTGCCGCGCCCGGGGCGTCATCTTCCACGTCGATGCGGCCCAGGCCACCGGCAAGGTGGAGATCGACCTCGGCAAGCTCAAGGTCGACCTGATGAGCTTCTCGGCCCACAAGACCTACGGCCCCAAGGGCATCGGCGCTCTCTACGTGCGCCGTAAGCCCCGCATCCGCCTGGAACCCCAGATGCACGGGGGCGGCCATGAACGAGGCTTCCGCTCCGGCACCCTGGCCACCCACCAGATCGTCGGCATGGGCGAGGCCTTCCGCATCGCCCGGGAAGAGATGGCCGACGAGAACAAGCGCATCGGCAAGCTGCGGGACCGCCTGTTGCACGGCTTGCAGGATATCGAAGCGACCTATGTGAACGGTGACCTCGTCCAGCGCGTTCCCCACAACCTCAACATGAGTTTCGCCTACGTCGAGGGTGAGTCGATGATTATGGCGATCAAGGATCTGGCGGTGTCGTCCGGCTCAGCCTGCACCTCGGCCAGCCTCGAGCCGTCCTACGTGCTGCGGGCCCTGGGGCGCGACGACGAACTGGCCCACAGCTCCATCCGCTTTACCATCGGTCGCTTCACGACCGAAGAAGAAATTGATTATGCAATCAACCTGTTGCATAAGAAAGTTGGCAAACTACGTGAACTTTCACCTCTCTGGGAAATGGTCCAGGAAGGCGTCGATCTGAGTACCGTCCAGTGGGCTGCGCATTGAAGCAAGGAGAGCAACATGTCATACAGCGTTAAAGTCATCGATCACTACGAAAACCCCCGCAACGTCGGTTCCTTCGGCAAGGACGACGATGGGGTCGGCACCGGCATGGTCGGCGCGCCGGCTTGCGGTGACGTCATGAAACTGCAGATCAAGGTGAACAAGTCGGGCGTCATCGAGGACGCCAAGTTCAAGACCTACGGCTGCGGTTCGGCCATCGCCTCGTCTTCCCTGGTGACCGAATGGGTCAAGGGCAAGACCGTCGACCAGGCCCTGGAGATCAAGAATACCGAAATTGCCGAAGAACTCGCCCTGCCGCCGGTCAAGATCCACTGCTCGATCCTGGCCGAGGATGCCATCAAGGCGGCGGTGGCCGACTACAAGAAAAAGCACGGAGAATGACCATGGCGGTGACCCTGAGCGAGAAGGCGGCAAAACACGTTGCCAACTACCTGGCCAAACGGGGCAAAGGCGTCGGCCTGAAACTGGGTGTGCGGACCAGCGGCTGTTCCGGCATGGCCTACAAACTCGAATTCGTCGATCAGATCGATACCGACGACGTGGCTTTCGAAAGCCACGGCATCAAGGTCTTCATCGACGCCAAGAGCCTGCCTTACCTTGACGGCACCGAACTCGACTATGCCCGGGAAGGCTTGAACGAAGGGTTCAAGTTCAACAACCCGAATGTCAAGGATCAGTGCGGCTGCGGCGAATCTTTCAACGTTTAGGAGGCTTGCCGGGGCGTCGTTGAGTCCCGCTTGCCGTACTATTCGTACTGTCTGCGCGGGGGTGGCCTAGCCCCGCCTTCGCTTTGAGGCTTTACCAATCTGAGCGGCCCTACTACCGACAGTTTTCCGAGGTTAATGGTGGATCTGACCGCCGACTTTTTCTCGCTGTTCCAGTTGCCCCGGGCCTTCCGCCTCGACGGGGGCGCCCTTGATGCCCGTTATCGGGAGGTTCAGGCCCAGGTCCATCCCGACCGGTTCACCCAGGGCAGCGACGCCGAGCGGCGGCTGTCGATGCAGTGGGCGACCCGCGCCAACGAGGCCTATCAGACGCTGAAAACCCCCCTGGAGCGGGGCAAATACCTGCTCCACCTGGCCGGGCGGGACATCCAGGCGGAGAACAACACCGCCATGTCGGTCGATTTTCTCATGGCGCAGATGGAATGGCGGGAGGCCGTGGCCGAAGCCCGCCAGGGCGGCGACCACCATGAACTGGAGCGCCTCCGCCATCGCCTGCAGGGCGACGTCGCCGGGCGTTACGACGAACTCGGCCGCTTGCTCGACGACGCCCGGGACTACGATGGGGCGGTCGACCGCGTGCGCCGCCTGATGTTCCTGGAAAAACTCATTGTTGAAATTGACGACGCCCTGGCGTCGCTGGACGAATAAGAAAACATGGCACTCTTTCAGATCGCCGAACCGGGCGAATCGGCAGCACCCCACGAACACAAGCTGGCGGTCGGCATCGACCTGGGTACCACCAATTCCCTGGTCGCTACCGTGCGCAGCGGCATTTCGGTGGTTCTCAACGACGCCCAGGGGCGGCCCCTGGTGCCTTCGATCGTGCGCTACCTGCCCGATGGCGCCAGCGAAGTCGGCTATGAAGCCCAGACCCGCCAGGCGAGCGACCCCAAGAACACCATCGTTTCGGTCAAGCGTTTCATGGGGCGGGGCTTGAAGGACATCGCCCACGTCGAGAGCATGCCCTACGACTTCGTCGAGGCCCCCGGCATGGTGCGGCTGAAGACCTGCGCCGGCGTCAAGAGTCCGGTCGAGGTTTCGGCGGACATTCTCAAGACGCTGAAGATGCGGGCCGAACATGCCCTGGCCGGCGATCTGGTGGGGGCGGTCATTACCGTCCCGGCCTATTTCGACGACGCCCAGCGCCAGGCCACCAAGGACGCCGCCCGTCTGGCCGGGATCAACGTCCTGCGGCTCCTCAACGAACCGACCGCGGCAGCCATCGCCTACGGCCTCGACAACGGCGCCGAGGGGGTCTATGCCGTATTCGACCTGGGGGGCGGAACTTTCGATATCTCCATCCTGAAGCTGACCAAGGGCGTCTTCGAGGTCATGGCCACCGGCGGCGATTCGGCCCTGGGCGGCGACGACTTCGACCACCGCATCTATTGCTGGGCCATCGAGCAGGCCGGACTGCAGCCGCTGTCCCCGGGCGACGCCCGGCTGCTCATGACGCGGGCGCGGGAAGCCAAGGAATTCCTCACCCTCAACCCCGAGGCGCCGCTCACCGCCCGCCTGTCCACCGGCGAAATGGTCGATCTCAAGCTCGACGTGGCGACCTTTGCCGAAATTACCCGCACCCTGGTTTCCAAGACCTTGCAGCCGGTCAAGAAGGCCCTGCGGGACGCCGGACTACGCCCCGAGGACATCAAGGGCGTGGTGATGGTCGGCGGGGCTACCCGCATGCCGCAAATCCAGAAGGCGGTGGGCGATTTCTTCCGGCAGGAACCTCTGACCAACCTCGATCCCGACAAGGTGGTGGCGCTCGGGGCCGCCACCCAGGCCAATTTGCTGGTAGGCAACAAGACCGGCCAGGACGACTGGCTGCTCCTCGACGTCATTCCGCTGTCCCTGGGCCTGGAAACCATGGGCGGCCTGACCGAGAAGATCATCCCCCGGAACGCTACCATCCCCACTGCCCGGGCGCAGGAGTTCACCACCTTCAAGGACGGCCAGACGGCCATGGCGATCCACGTCGTCCAGGGCGAGCGGGAACTGGTTTCCGACTGCCGCTCCCTGGCTCGTTTCGAATTGCGGGGGATTCCCCCGATGGTGGCGGGCGCCGCCCGCATTCGCGTTACCTTCCAGGTGGACGCTGACGGGCTTCTCGCGGTGAGCGCCCGGGAGCAGACCACGGGGGTCGAGGCGGCGGTCACTGTCAAGCCGTCCTACGGCCTTTCCGACGACGAAATCGCCGACATGCTCAAGGATTCCATGGCCCACGCCAAGGACGACGCCTTCCAGCGCGCCCTGACCGAGGCCAAGGTCGAAGCCCGGCGCATGATCGAAGCCACCGAGGCGGCCCTCAAGGAAGACCCCCATCTCCTGTCCCAGGCCGAAACCGCAAAGATCAACGCGACCATCGCCAAACTGCGGGCCAGCATGGAAGGCGACAACCGCCGCCAGATCAACCTGGCCATGGACGATCTCGGTTTCGAGACGCAGGAATTCGCCCATCGCCGCATGGATCAGAGCATCAAGCGCGCCCTGGCGGGGCGCAAGGTGGACGATATCAAGATGGGGGAAGACGCATGACTCAGATCGTCGTTCTGCCGCACCAGGAACTGTGCCCCGAAGGCACGGTGATCGACGCCGCCCCGGGCAAGTCGATTTGTCAGAATCTCCTTGAGCACGGTGTCGAACTCGAACACGCCTGCGAAATGTCCTGCGCCTGCACGACCTGCCACGTCGTGGTGCGCGAGGGCTTCAATTCCCTGGTGCCGGCCGAGGAGGAAGAGGAAGATCTCCTGGACAAGGCCTGGGGCCTGGAACCCAACTCCCGCCTGGGTTGCCAGGCGATGGTCGGGGAAACCCCGCTGGTGGTGGAGATTCCCAAGTACAGTATCAATATGGCGAAGGAGGGGCACCGCAAATGAAATGGACCGACATCAACGACATCGCCATCGAACTCGCCGACCGCCATCCGGACAAAGACCCCCTCAAGGCCAATTTCGTCGACCTGCGGGACTGGGTCATGGCCCTACCGGGTTTTGACGACGATCCCAAACACTGCGGCGAAAAGATTCTCGAAGCCATCCAGCAGGCCTGGATCGACGAGGCGGCCTGAGGCACGGCCATGAAGACCCGCGATTTCCCGGGCCGCGGCAGCCAGCTCAACGTTCTCGGCGGGCCGCTCCTGACCTGCAGCGACCGGCCGAAAACCGGCTTCTTCCGGGACGGCTGCTGCAATACCTCGGAAGAGGATTCCGGCAGCCACACCGTCTGCGTGGTGGTGACGGCGGAATTCCTCGAATTCTCCCGGGAGCGGGGCAACGACCTGTCGACGCCCCATCCCCAATTCGGTTTCCCCGGATTACAGCCCGGCGATCGCTGGTGCCTCTGTGCCGCCCGCTGGCTGGAGGCCCTGCAGGCCGGCCGGGCGCCGCGGGTGGTGCTCAACGCGAGCAACCAGGCGGCCCTGGAAATCGTGCCTTTGGCGGCCCTCAAGCGCTACGCCGTCGATTTGCAATAGGCCGGGCCGGTCGGCACGGCCGATAGCGCATCACGCCGCTTCGAAAAGATTCAGGATGCCGTCCAGGCCGGAGAAATTGATGGCCACGTCGGCCCTTTCCCGGATCGCCGGCTTGGCCCGGTAGGCTACCGAGAGGCCGGCTTCGGCCAGCATCAGAAGGTCGTTGGCGCCGTCGCCGCAGGCCATGACCTGTTCCCGCGACAGCCCGAGATCGTCGCGCAGGCGGCTGAGGTGGTGGGCCTTGGCGCTGGCGTCGACAATGTCGCCGACGACGCGGCCGGTGAGCTTGCCGCCGCTGATTTCCAGTTCGTTGGAAGTGGCGAAGTCGAGTCCCAGTTCGATGCGCAGGCGTTCGGTGAAGTAGGTGAAGCCGCCGGAGAGGATGGCGGTGCGCAGGCCCGCGGCCTGGGCGGCGGCGAGCAACTCCCGGGCGCCCGGGGAAAGTTCGAGGCGTTCGGCAAAGACCCTGGCCAGAACCCGGGCGTCGAGGCCGGCCAGAAGCGCCAGGCGGCGGCGCAGGCTGGCCCGGTAGTCGAGTTCGCCCCGCATGGCGGCTTCGGTGACGGCGGAGACTTCGGCCTTGCGGCCGGCGAAGTCGGCCAACTCGTCGATGCATTCGATGGTGATGAGGGTCGAATCCATGTCGAAGGCGATCAATCCGAAATCGGCCAGCTTGCGGCCGGGTTCGACGAAGGCCCAGTCGAGGGCTTCGCCTTCGATGAGGGGCACGAGGGCGGCGAAGGCGGGGCCGCGGACAGCGTTGCGCAGGCGGGTGACCTGGGGCGGACGCGGGTCGACGGCCGTGGCGCCGGTGGCGGCGACCAGCCGGTCGAGCAGGAAGGTCGGCAGGGCGCCGCCGTGCAGGACAAGATCCATGGTGCGGGTAAGACTAGTCGAGAACGTGGGAAACTAGGCCGTCGGCCAGCTTGGGTTCGAACCAGGTGGATTTGGGCGGCATGACCTGGCCCGAATCGGCCACCGCCATCAGGTCGCCCATGGGGGTGGCGTGGAGGGCGAAGGCGACGGCCATTTCGCCGCTGTCCACCCGGCGTTCGAGCTCCTTCAGGCCGCGGATGCCGCCGACGAAATCGATGCGCTTGTCGCGGCGCAGGTCGGCAATGCCCAGCACGGGGCCGAGAAGGTGGTCGGAGAGAAGGCTGACGTCGAGGCGGGCGACGGGGTCGGCGGCGGGGATCAGGGTGGGGTCGATGGTCAGGCGATACCAGCGGCCGCCCAGATACATGCCGACCACGCCGGGCGCCTCGGGGTGGACCGGGCCGGGGGCCGGGGCGACGGCGAAGCGTTCGCCGACCCGGGCGAGAAAGGCGTCCGGGGTGAGGCCGTTGAGGTCGCGGACGACCCGGTTGTAGTCCAGGATGCGCATTTCGTGGGCGGGGAAGATCACCGCCAGGAAATATTCGGCGCTGCCGCCGCCGGTTCCTCCCCGCCGGGCGGCGGCGACCCGCGAGGCAGCGGCCGAGCGGTGGTGGCCGTCGGCGATGTAGAGCCTGGGCAGGGCGTCGAAGGCGCCGCCGAGGGCGGCGACGGCGGCGGGGGCAGCGATGGCCCAGGTGGTGTGGCGCACGCCGTCGGGGGCGGTGACGTCGGCCAGGGGCGTACCCCGGGTGGCCTCGGCAAGGAGCCGGTCGACGGCGGGGCAATCGGGATAAGCCAGGAGGACCGGGCCGGTCTGGGCGTTGAGGGCTTCGATCTGGCGGACCCGGTCGTCTTCCTTGTCGGGCCGCGTGAATTCGTGCTTGCGGATGCGGTTGCTGTCGTAGTCCGCCACCGACGCTGCCGCTACGAGGCCGGTCTGGACATGCCCGCCCAGGGTCAGGCGGTAGGCGTAATAACGGGGGCTGGGGTCGCGCACCAGGACGCCGGCGTCCACCAGGCGCCGGAGGTTTTCGGCCGAGCGGGAATAGACCGCTGGGGAATAGGGGTCGGTGTCGGCGGGAAGGTCGATTTCGGCCTTGGAGATGTGGAGGAAGCTCCAGGGACGACCGGCCGCCCGTTCCCGGGCCTCGGCGCTGGAAAGCACGTCGTAGGGCGGCGCTGCCACGGCGGCGGCGCGGTCGGGCAGCGGCCGCAGGCCGGCGAAGGGTTGAATCAGCGGCATGGCGTCAGCGGCCGGAGGATCAGCGGCCGGTGCGCTCGGGCAGCACGTCGCGCAGCAGGATGGCGGCGTCGCGGATCATCTTTTCGGTGGTCGCCCAATCGATGCAGCCGTCGGTGACCGAACAGCCGTACTTGAGCTGGGAGAGATCCTCGGGGATCGGTTGGTTGCCGGCCTCGATGTTCGATTCGATCATGACGCCGACCAGGGACTTGTTGCCCAGGCGGATTTGATTGACCACGTCGGCCATGACCAGGGGCTGCAGCTCGGGTTTCTTGCTGCTGTTGGCATGGGAGCAGTCGACGACGATATTGGCGGGCAGCTTGGCTTTGGTCAGCGCCTGTTCGGCGATGGAAACCGACACCGTGTCGTAGTTGGGGCGGGCGTCGCCGCCGCGCAGGACGACATGGCCGTGGCGGTTGCCGCTGGTGCGGACGATGGTGACCCGGCCCTGGCCGTTGATGCCGAGGAAGGAATGGGGCTTGGAGGCCGAGAGGATGGCATTGACCGCCACGCCGAGGTCGCCGCTGGTACCGTTCTTGAAACCGACGGGGGTGGACAGGCCCGACGACATCTCGCGGTGGGTCTGGGATTCGGTGGTGCGGGCGCCGATGGCGGTCCAGGAAATGAGGTCGCCGTAATACTGGGGCGAGATGGGGTCGAGGGCCTCGGTGCCGGTGGGCAGGCCGAGTTCGTTGACCTGGAGGAGGAAGTCCCGGGCTTTTTCCATGCCGATATCGACGCGGAAGGAGTCGTCCATGAAGGGGTCGTTGATGTAACCCTTCCAGCCCACCGTGGTACGGGGTTTCTCGAAATAGACGCGCATCACCAGGAGGATCGTGTCGCTCACTTCCCTGGCCAGGTCGTGCAGGCGGCGGGCGTAGTCGAGACCGGCCACGGGGTCGTGGATGGAGCAGGGGCCGACGACGGCGAAGAGACGGTGGTCCTTGCGGTCGAGAATCTTGCGCAGGGCGTCGCGGCCATGGGTGACGGTACGGGTGGCCTTGAGCGAGAGGGGGAGCCGGGCGTGCAGTTCCTCCGGCGTGGGCATGGCGTCGAAGGCGCTTACGTTGACGTTTTCAAGGTCGAGGGTAGTCATGTCGTTTTCTGTCCTGACGGGGCTTGGCAGCCGAACAATCAAAAAGTGGAGTTTACTCCGTCTTCGCCGCTTGGTGGGCGCCCGGTGCCAGCCAAGAGACGAGAAGCCGGCTCAGGTCTTCTTCGCTGAAGGGTTTGCTGAGGATGTCGTTCATGCCGGCGTGCAGGCAGTCGGCCTTCTCGTCGGCCGAGGCGCTGGCGGTCATGGCGACGATGGCGGTGGGCAGGCGTTTTTCCTCAAGCTCCCGGGCCCGCCAGCGGCGGGCCGTCTCGGCACCGGAAAGCCCGGGCATACGGCAGTCCAGGAGGAGCAGGTCGAAATCCGCTGAGCCGAAGCGTTCCAGCGCCTGGGCCCCGTTGTCGGCGGTGGTGACCTGGCAGCCCAGATGTTCGAGCAGGCCCTTGCAGGCGATACGGATCGATTCGTCGTCCTCGGCGAGCAGGACATGGCCGCAAATCGCCGGCCCCTCGACGGTCGCCGCCGGTTCATTCAGAATCCGCCCGGGGGTGGCGTAGGCCAGCTGGATGGAAATGCAGGCGGCGAGCATTTCCTGGGCGATGGGTTTGGACAGGTAGTCGTCCATGCCGGCGGCCAGGCATTTCTCCCGGTCGCCGGCCATGGCATGGGCGGTCAGGGCGATGATCGGAACCCGGCGCCCGGGTTGTTCGCCGGCGCGGATGCGGCGGGTCGCCTCGTACCCGTCGCAGCCGGGCATCTGGATATCCATCAGGATAGCGTCGGGCAGGCGTTTCCGGGCGAGGTCCACCGCCTCGTCGCCGGTGGCGGCGACCAGGACTTCAGCGCCGAAACTCTCGATCAGGCCGGCCAGGACTTCCCGATTGGTGTCGTTGTCGTCGGCGAGCAGGATGCGTACGCCGGCGGGCAGCCTGATTCGGCCGCCGGGAACGGTCTCGTCCTGCGGCGGTGAAGCGACGACGGGCAAATCCAGTTCGAGCCAGAAACAGCTGCCGCGGCTGACGACGCTGTCTACACCGATTCTTCCCCCCAGGCGCTCCGCCAGTTCGCGGCAGATCGCCAGGCCCAGGCCGCTACCGCCATAGAGCCGGGTGGTGGAGCTGTCGGCCTGGCTGAATTTGTCGAAAATGCGGTCGGTCAATTCGGCCGGGATGCCGATGCCCGTATCGCGCACCGAGACGCGCAGGCGGAAGCGTTCACCCTGCCGCTCGACGACCTCGGCGGCCAGGGCGATGCTACCGCGGTTCGTGAACTTGATGGCGTTGGCCACCAGGTTGTCGATGATCTGGCGCAGGCGCAGGGCATCGGTCTGCGCCACCGGCGGCAGCTTGGGGTCGAGTTCGAGGCTAAAGGCCAGGGCCTTGCGACTGGCGGCCACCCGGTGAAACTCGGCGATGGCTGCGAAGAGGGACGGCAATTCCGTGGGACTCGGGTGGACGTCGAGCTTGCCGTTCTCGATGCGGGAAAGATCGAGGATGTCGTCGACGATGGCCAGGAGGTGGCGCGTGCTGCGGTGGGCCAGTTCGGCGTGCTGGCGCTGCTCGGGGGCGAGCCGGGACTGGAGCAGGAGTTCGAGCATGCCCAGGACGCCGGTGAAGGGCGTGCGGATTTCGTGGCTCATGTTGGCCAGGAATTCGCTCTTGGCGCGGTTGGCTCCTTCGGCCTGGCGCCGGGCGCTTTCCAGATCTTCCGCCGCCCGCTTGAGGTCGCTGATGTCCTCGAAGAGACACACCACCCCGCGGGTCGGATCGGCGGGATCGATGGCCTTGGCCGAAAGGGCGCACCAGAAGAGGGAGCCGTCCTTGCGGCGCAGGAGTTTTTCGCTGCGCAGGACGTTGCCGGTGGCGAGTAGCTGGCGCAGATCGTCGGTGGCCGCCTGGAAGCTGCCGACGTCGGCGTAGAGCCGCACCAGGCCAAGGCCCACCAGTTCTTCCGGGGGGTAGCCGAAGATCGCCGCCATCTGGCGATTGGCGGCGGCGATGGTGAGGTTGGCGACATCCTTGATATCGATGTAGATGATCCCCACCGTTGCCGCGTCGAGGGTGGTCTGCTGGATGGCCTCGGTCTCCAGTTGGGCGGCCCGCAGTTCGGCTTCGGCCCGGCGGGTGCGGATCAGGGAGCGGGCCAGGACGACCATGATGGCGAGGAAAACGAGCACCGTGGCGGCGATGAAGAGGCGCAGCTGCTCCATGCGGACCGCCAGTTCGGCGTTGAGGGACGATAGGGTGCCCCAGTGTTCGAGTTCGGCGGTGCCGAACTCCTCGGCCAGGCCGCGGACCTGGGAAATCAGCGTGGGCAGGCGGGCGGCCCGGGCGGTAGCGGAATCGGCCAGGAGGAGTTGGTCGATTTCCTTTTCGACGATGCGGGTGCGGCTGGTCAGTTCGGACCGGCGGTGGCGGGGATCGTCCTTGCCTTCGGCGCCGTAGCTCGCCGCCTGGAGCAGGGAATCGGCGGCGTGACGAAGCGCCTGCTGGGGGTCGGCCCCGGGCTGGTTGGCCCGCTCCAGGCGATCCTGGGCCTGTTTGAGCAGGGATTGGGCCTTGAGCAGGGTGCGGGCGCCATGGACGCTGTCGAAATTGGCCCCGAGAAACTCTTCGTGGAGCCCGTTGAAATGGGCGAAGGCCGCCAGCAGAGCGAGTCCGGCGGCGATGACGGCAGCAAAGATGAGCAGGGCGAAGCGGTTTTTCTCGACGCTTTTCGAAGCCATTCCAGGCCCAATTCCATACCTGTTGAGGATTATTCGCACATAATAGAGAAAATTTCGCAAACCTCTAATAACGCCGATCAATGAAAACAAGAGGCTGGCTGGCTCGGGTTAGGCCGTTTTCCCTGGGGATCGCCGCGGCGCTTTGCCTTGTGGCGGGTCGGGCCGGGGCGGCGGACGAAGGCGAATTCCGGGTTGGCCTCCTGGTCGATCTCAACGGCAGTTATTCCCACATCACCGGCCAGGGGTCGGTGGTCGCCGCCCGTCTGGCCATCGACGATTTCGGCGGCCAGATCCTGGGCAAGCCGATCCGGCTTCTGTACGCCGACCACGAAAACAACCCCGCCACTGCCGCCCGCCTGGCCGGGGAGTGGATCGCCGGCGGCGCCCGGGTCATCGCCGACGTCGCCGGGTCGCCAACCGCCCTTGCCGTCCAAGAGGTCATCCGCCACCGGGACGTCGTCGCCTTCTACAACAGCGTCATGACACCGGCCCTGACCGGCCGGCAGTGCGCCGCCAACGGCATCCACTGGATGTACGACGGCTACGCCTACAACCAGGTGATCGGCGGCGAGATCACCCGCCTGGGGGCAAAACGATGGTACCTCCTGGTGGTGGACAACCAGTTCGGGCACGACATCGAACGCTCCCTGTCGGCCGTTATCCAGGCCAACGGCGGGACGGTCCTGGGCAGCGTGCGCCACGCCCGGGGCGAAGAGAACCTCTTCGCCAAATTGCGCCAGGCGGCGCAATCGGGGGCCGAGGTCATCGGCCTGGTCAACGCCGGCACCGACATGATCGCTTCCGTGCGCCAGGCCTTCGACCTGCTCGGCGTTTCCAAGGGGAAGACTGTCCTCGCCGCGGTGGCGACGGCAGTGAACGATGTGCACGCCATGCAGCCCCAGTTGGCCCAGGGCCTGCGGCTTACCCACTCCTTCTACTGGAACCAGGATGCCGATGCCCGCGTCTGGTCACGCCGCTTCTACGACAAGGCGGGGGCGATGCCGAGCGACCTCCAGGCCGGGGTTTATTCGGCCCTGACCCACTATTTCAAGGCGGTGGCTGCCGCCGGCAGCGACCGCAGTGCGGCCGTGGTGGCCAAGATGCGGGAAATCCCCATCCGCGATCCCATCGTCCGCAACGGCCGGCTGCGCCGCGACGGGCGCATGGTGCACGACATCTACCTGCTGCAGGTCAAGAAGCCCGGTGAGATTCGCGAACCCTGGGATTACCTGAAAATCCTGCGCACCATTCCCGGCGACAGCGCCTTCCGCCCGCTGGAGGAGGGCAACTGTCCCCTGGTCGCCGGGGGCGGCAACTAGGGGATAGCCTGGCCATCACGGCAGCAAGAACGCGCGGTTTTCCGTTCCTGGCCTTGCTCACCGCCGCGCGGCCTTGGCCGTCCCTTCGGTTCGCGCCGACCCAGGAACACCCGTCCGGCACGTTCATCGCCTACCGCCAATCACCCAGCAGCGTACTAGCGGCAGAGCAGGGCGCCTTCCTTCTCCAGGAAGCGTTCGGCCGAGCGTTTGCCGATGGCGAACAGGCCCTCCAGGTTGGAGCGTGACCAGTCCAGTGAGGTCTCCCAGCGGTCGGCCGGGATGTCGAAGGGCATCTTGAGCAGGGTTTTCTTGTGTTTCTTGTTGTGCACGGCTTCGAAAAGCTTGGTGTCGTCCTGGGCGATGGCGACCTGCGGCACGATGATGGAAAGCATCCAGGCGTCGTAGAGGTCGCGGGGCGTGCGCATCAGTTCGTCGGCCCCGAGGATGTCGAAGACGACGATGTGGGTGACTTCGGGTTCGTGGTCCACCAGGGCCTTGTAGTTCAGGCAGTCGTGGGCGGCACCTTCGTAGTACCAGCACTGACGGCCGCTTTCGGGGTTGACCATGGCGTGGGGCGGGTAGAGGAAGGGAAAAGCCAGCGCCGCCCGCACGCTGTCAGCGGTGACGTGTCCTTGGCGGCTGGCGAAGGTCTGCATGCGCCGTTCGTCGATGTTGTAGGCGTTAAGGTAGAAATTCGGGCAACCGGGACGGTCGAGTTTGGCGAAATCGACGGTGTCCTCGAGGAAGGGAACTGCCGAACAGAGGCCGAGGCTCTGGGGGGTCAGGTCGGTGGGGCAGAAACTGGCGTAGCAGAGCTGCATCCAGTCGGCGAACAGCTTTTCGATTTGGGAATCGCCGTGCTGGTTGGCCAGGAACTGGGCCACCGGGTTCATTTGGAGCATTTTCCGGTAGAGATCGGCGACTGCGCCGGGCTTCTGGAACACCTTGTAATTGACCGGGTAGTGCTGGTAGATCTCGTCGGCGACCCCCATGCCCATGGTGGCCGCCAGCGCTTCGGCCGGGCTGCCCTTGGCCGGGGCCAGATAAAGCAGGCCGATGAGGGCGCCGGCGCCGGCGGTGGATACGACGTCGAAGCGTACGCCGGCTTCTTCGAAGGCCACCAGTGCGCCGGCCATGAGGGTTGCGTTGGGGGCGCCGCCCCCGAGGATGAGTGCCGTCTTGGCCATTTCGGATTTTCCCTGGATGCGGCCGGCGCAGCCCGGGTCAGCCGGCAAGTTGTTTGAACATCTCCTTGGCCGCCGCCAGTCGGTCAGCCAGGGTCGGGCAATGCCGGGAGAATACCACTTTGTCCTGGCCGGCGAGTTTGTAGTGCCGATTTTTCTGGATCAGGTTGATGATGGTGATCGGCTCGATGGGCGGTTTGGGGCCGAACTGCACGACGATCTGGTCGGCCGAGGCGTCGAGCTTCTGGACCCCCAGGGGATGGGCCAGAAGGCGCAGGCGATGGGTGGCGACCAGGCTCTGCCCCTGGGGCGGCAATTCGCCGAAGCGATCGATCAGTTCTTCCTGCAGGGCGTCGATTTCGGCGGCGGATTCGCAGTTGGCTAGGCGCTTGTAGAGGGTGAGACGCTCGTGTACGTCGGGGCAATAGGCATCGGGCAGGAGGGCCGGCACCCGCAGATTGATCTCGGTGGCGATGCCCAGGGGCTGCATGAGGTCGGCGTTGTCCAGGTGCTGGCCTTGCTTCAGGGCGGCCACGGCCCGGTTGAGCATGGCGGTGTAGAGATTGAAGCCGACTTCCTGCATCTCCCCCGACTGGTTGTCGCCCAGAACCTCGCCGGCGCCGCGGATTTCCAGGTCGTGCATGGCGAGGTAGAAGCCCGAACCGAGTTCTTCCATCATCTGGATGGCTTCCAGGCGCTGGCGGGCCTGTTTGGTCATGGCCTTTTCGTCCTGGATCAGGAGGTAGGCGTAGGCCTGGTGGTGGGAGCGGCCGACCCGGCCCCGCAGCTGGTGGAGCTGGGCGAGGCCGAATTTCTCCGAGCGATTGATGAGGATGGTGTTGGCGTGGGGGTTGTCGATCCCGGTTTCGATAATGGTGGTGCACAAGAGCAGGTTGGCCCGCTGCTGGGTGAAATCGCGCATCACCCGTTCCAGTTCCCGCTCGTTCATCTGGCCGTGGCCGATGACGATGCGCGCCTCGGGGACGAGTTTTTCCAGCTTGTCCCGCAGGTTGGCGATGGTGTCGACCTCGTTGTGCAGGAAATACACCTGGCCGCCCCGCTTCAATTCCCGCAGCACGGCTTCGCGGATGATGCCGTCGGAGAATTTGCTGACGAAGGTCTTGATGGCCAACCGCTTCTGGGGCGCCGTGGCGATCACCGAAAAGTCCCGCAGGCCTTCCATCGACATGGCCAGGGTGCGGGGAATGGGGGTGGCGGTCAGGGTCAGCACATCGACCTCGGCGCGCAGCGCCTTCAAGACCTCTTTCTGGCGCACTCCGAAGCGGTGTTCCTCGTCGATGACGACGAGGCCCAGGCGGGCGAATTTGACCTCCCGGCCGATCAGCTTGTGGGTGCCGATAATGATGTCGATCTTGCCGGCGGCCAGATCCTGCACCGCCTGGGCGGATTCCTTGGCCGTCTTGAAGCGGGACAGCTCGGCGATTTTCACCGGCCAGTCGGCGAAGCGGTCGCAGAAGGTCTGGTAATGCTGTTCGCAGAGCAGGGTGGTGGGGCAGAGCACGGCCACCTGCTTGCCCCCGGCCACGGCACAAAAGGCGGCGCGCAGCGCCACCTCGGTCTTGCCGAAGCCGACATCGCCGCAGACCAGGCGGTCCATGGGCTTGCCCGAGCGCATGTCGTCGATCACCGCGGCGATGGCCTGGGCCTGGTCGGGAGTCTCCTCGAAGCCGAAATCGTCGGCGAAGGCGGCGTAATCGCTTTCCTTGAAGGCGAAGGCGTGGCCCTGGCGGGCGGCGCGGGCGGCATAGAGGGCGAGGAGCTCGGCGGCGGTGTCGCGGGCCTGCTCGGCGGCCTTTTTCTTGGCCTTTTCCCACTGGCCAGAACCCAGGGTGTGAAGCGGCGCCGTCTCCGGGTCGGCGCCCGAGTAGCGGGAAATGACGTGGAGCTGGGAAACCGGGACGAAGAGCTTGGCCTCGTTGGCGTAGTGGAGTTCTAGGAATTCCAGTTCGCCGTCGCCCAGATCCATGCGGACCAGGCCCCGGTAGCGGCCGATGCCGTGGTTTTCGTGCACCACCGGGTCGCCGACCTTGAGTTCGGTGAGATCCTTCAGCCAGTTGTCGAAGCCTGCCTTCTTCTGGGCGGTGCGCCGGTTGCGGCGGGGGGCGCCGGCGAAAAGCTCGCTTTCGGTGACGAAGGCGAGGCCGGGAACGGAAAAACCGCCCTGCAGGGGGCCGATGCCCAAGGCGAGCCGGCCTTCGCCCCCCAGCAGGCCGGTCAGGTCGGCGGCGGTCGGGGCGGCCAGGCCGTGGTCGGCGAGGAGGGCGGCCAGGGTTTCGCGCCGCCCCGCCGTTTCGGCGAGGAGCAGGACGCGGCCGGAAAACTCGGCGACGAAATGGGCGAAGGCGGCCAGCGGCTCGTCGCTGCGACGGTCGACGGCGATACCCGGCAGCGCCCCGGCCAGATCGCCGCCGGCCGGAGTGAGCTGAATGCGGCCGTGGGGGCGGGCGGCGACGAAAAACGCTTCGTCGGTGAGGAACAGCGCTTCCGGGGGCAGCAGGGGGCGGGCCCGGTCGCCCTGGAGCAGATCGTAGCGCGAGCGGGTGTCGCGCCAGAAGGCGGCGATGGCTGCCGCCGTGTCGCCCAAGGTGACGACCAGCGCGTCCCCGGGCAGATAGTCGAAGAGGCTGGCGGTTTCGGCGAAAAAGAGCGGCAGGTAATACTCGATGCCGGCGCTGGCGATGCCGCTGGAAATATCCTTGTAGATTCCCGATTTGGCGGGGTCACCCTCGAAGGTTTCGCGGAAACGCTGGCGGAAATGGGTGCGCCCGGCGTCGTCGAGGGGAAATTCCCGGGCCGGCAGGAGGCGGATCTCGGGTACGGGATACAGGGTGCGCTGGCTGTCGGCGTCGAAGGTCTTGATGCTTTCGATCTCGTCGTCGAAGAGATCGAAGCGGTAGGGCAGGGCCGACCCCATCGGGAAGAGGTCGATCAGCCCGCCGCGGATCGAGTATTCGCCCGGCGAGACCACCTGGGTGACGTGGCTGTAGCCGGCCAGGGTGACCTGGCGGCGGAAATTTTCCGCGTCGAGCCGGTCGCCCCGCCGGAAGGCGAAGGTGTAGGCGGCCAGGAACGCCGGCGGGGTGAGGCGATAGACCGCCGTGGCGGCGGGCACCAGGAGTACGTCCACCTCGCCCTGCAGGCTTGCCCAGAGGGTGGCCAGGCGTTCCGAAACCAGGTCGTGGTGGGGCGAAAAATGGTCGTAGGGCAGGGTTTCCCAGTCGGGCAGCAGGCGCACGCGCAGGTGCGGCGCAAACCAGGGAATTTCGTCGAGCAGGCGCTGGGCGTCGGCCGGGTTGGCGGTGACCACGGCCAGCCGCCGGCCGGCCGCCGCCAACTGGCTGATCGCCAGGGCGTCGGCAGAGCCGGGCAGGCCGGCGATATCGACCCGGGCGCCGGGTTTGGGCAACGCGGGGAGGGGCAGGGGAGGAACTGAATTCGGCATGGGGCGCCGATTATAGCGCTCCTGCCGACTAGGCCTTTGGTCAGTCTCGACAAGGCGCCCCGTTGGCCTTATCGTATGCCGCCTGGAAATATGCCATTCAACCGATTCCGCGATGCCCTGGTTCTCCCCCGGCTTACTCTGCTTTTTGCCCCTGGCCTGCCTCGTCCTCGGCGGCGCCACGGCCCAGGCGGCACCCCTGCGCATTTGCGCTGCCGATTGGCCGCCCTTTACCACCGAGACCGCCGGCCGCCGGGTCGGCGGACTCCTTGCCACGCGGGTTACCCGGGCCATGGCCGATCTCGGCTATGAGGCGACGATCCACGTCGTCGCCTGGGAGCGCTGCCTCAAGGATCTGGCCGAAGGCTTCTACGCCGCCGCCTATCCCGCCGCCCATGGGCGCGACCGCGAGGTGTTCGGCGTCTATCCGCCCCTGCCCCTCGATACCCTGCGTTATGTCGCGGTCGTCCGCAAGGGTGAGGGCGGAGCGTGGCGGGGCGGCTCCGATCTGACCCCCTTGCCCAAGCCCATCGGCGTCCCCAAGGGATGGGCCGTCCTCGACGAGCTGGCCGGGCTTCCCGGCGCCGTTCTCGAGGCGAGTTCCCAGACCATGGAGCAGGACGTACGCAAGGTTCTGGCCGGCCGCCTTGGCACGGCGGTGGTCGAAGCCAGGACGGCGGCCGAACTCCTGGCCCGCCTCGACTCCGGCGGCAGATTGGCCGTACTCGAACCGCCCCTGGTCAGCGAGCGCAAGGTTTATCTCCTCCTGGGGCGCAAGGCCTTCGGCAACTGGAGCGCCCAGCAACTCGCCGACAAACTGGCGGCCCGGTTGCAGGCCGACACCCTCCGGCCATGACCGGCCTCGATTTCGCCCGGCGCTGGCGGCAGAGCTTTCGCCTGCGGTTCGTGCTGCTGGCCCTGGGCGCGGTCTGGCTGGTGTTCACCCTGTATTCCCTGGCCGAGTTTTTCTACCGCCAGCACCAGCGTGAAGCCGAACTGGCCGAACGGGCCGAGCGCTTTGCTGTCCTCATGGCCGATTCGCTGGCCCGGCCCCTGTTCGATTTCAACACCGTGGCGGTAGTCAGCGCCGTGCACGCCCTGGGCGCCGAGCGGGACGTGGTCAACGTGCGGGTGCTCGACGCCGAGGGCAGCGTCGTCGCCCGGGCCGGCAGCGATGGCGTGCTCGGCGAGGAGCCGCTGCGGGCCAGCCAGATGATCCTTTACCGCGACCACCTGCGCACCCTGCCGGTCGGGCGGGTCGAAATCGCGCTGTCGCGGCAACGCCTGCACAGCGAAAGCCGCAGCATGATCCTGCAGGGCCTTGTGCTCAACGGGGTGCTGACGCTCGCCATGCTGCTCGGCATCTATTTGGCCTTCCGCACGGTGGAGCGGCCCTTCCGGGACATTCTCGGCGCCCTCGAAAAGCTCTCCCGGGACGACATGGACATCACCCTCTCGGGTCTCGGGCGGCCCGACGAATTCGGCAGCATGTCGGAGGCCGTGCGGCTTTTTCGCGACGCCCTGGTCCGCCAGCGCCAGGCCGAAACCTCGACCCGGGCGCTGCTTGCCGAAATCAACGCGGTGCTCGACAACGCCCTGGTCGGCATCGCCGTCACCCACGAACAGAGGCTGGTTTCCTGCAACCGGCGGATGGAGGAGATATTTGCCTACGATGCCGGCGAATTGAACGGCCGCCCGGTTACGTTGCTCTTTGCCGAGGACGCCCGCTTCCAGGCCATCTGGCGGCAGGCAGCGCGGGATTTGGCGGGGGGCGGCAGCCTGTCGCAGGAAATCCTGCTGCGCCGCCGCAACGGCGAAGTCTTCTGGGGGGCGATCACCGGCCGGGCCAACGATCCCGACCAGCCCCAGGGCGTGCGCACCTGGATCTTCGCCGACATCAGCGAGCGGCGCAAAGCCGAGCAGGAACTGGAACGCTACAAGAACCGACTCGAATCCCTCGTCGTCGAGCGCACCGCCGAGCTACAGAAGGCCCGCGAGGAAGCCGATCTCGCCAACCAGGCCAAGGGCCGGTTCCTGGCTACCGTGAGCCATGAGATCAGGACGCCGATGAACGCCATCATCGGCATGTCAAACCAGGCCATGAAAACCGGCCTCGATTCCCGGCAGGCCGACTACGTGCGGAAAATCCACGATTCGGCCCGGCTTCTCCTGGGCCTCATCAACGACATCCTCGATGCCGCCAAGATCGAAGCCGGCCGGCTCCAGCTCGAGGAACGGGGTTTCCGGCTCGACCGGGTGATCGATCAGGCGGCGGTGTTCGCCCAGCCCCTGGTCGAGGCCAAAAGCCTGTCCTTCGCCGTCGACGTCGATGGGGCGGCGCCCCGGTATGTGGTGGGCGACGCCCTGCGGCTCACCCAGGTGCTCACCAATCTGTTGAGCAATGCCGTCAAATTCACCCCCCGCGGCGGCGTCACCCTGAGCTTTACCAGCCGGCCGGTGGGCGATGCGGTGATCCTGGAGTTTGCCGTCCGGGATACCGGGATCGGCCTCACTGACGAGCAAAGGGCCAGGCTATTCCGTCCCTTCAGCCAGGCCGACGCCGCAACCAGCCGCAAATACGGCGGCACCGGGCTGGGTTTGGCGATCTGCCAGCAACTGGTCGCCCTGATGGGCGGCGAAATCGGCGTCGAGAGCGTTCCCGGCGCAGGCAGTACCTTCCGCTTCACGGTGCGCTGCCGCCCGGCCGATGCCGCCGCCTGTGCCCAGGCCGAGGGCGAGGCCGCCGAAAAAGCGGCGCCGGCGGCCGGGGCCAGCGCTGCGCTGGCCCCGGGATGCCGCGTACTGCTGGTCGAAGACAACCGCTTCAATCAACAGATCGCCCTCGAAATGCTGGCCGAGGCCGGAGCCCTCGCCGACCTTGCCGAAAATGGCCGCGAGGCGGTCGAAAAGGTTGCCGCCGGTCGCTACGACCTCGTCCTGATGGACATGATGATGCCCGAAATGGACGGACTGGAGGCCACCCGCGCCATCCGCAGCCAACCGGCGTCGCGTCGCCTGCCCATCGTCGCCCTGACCGCCAACGCCGGCAGCGAGGACCGGGAACGCTGCCTGGCGGCGGGAATGAACGAGGTTATCACCAAACCCTTCGTACCCGACGATCTCTACCGCGTTCTGCGCCGCTGGCGGGAAGCCGCCGACCCGCCGTCGATGGCGCAAACGGCCCCCGAACCGGCTCCGGACGGCGCGGCGCTGCCCGCTTTGCCGGGAATCGATACCGTCGCGCTGCTCGCCCGCATGCGGGGCCGGGCCGCAAGTTCGAAGAAGATGCTGAGCTTGTTCCGGGACCAATACGCCGAGTTGCCGGAACGACTCGCCGTTCTTCTCGCTGCCGACGACCTCCAACCGGCACTCCACCTCGCCCATAGCTTCAAGGGAGCGAGCGGCAATATCGGGGCCGGTCGCCTCTTTGCCCTGGCGGCCGAACTCGAAGCTCATCTGCGGGCCGGGGTGCGTCCGGCCGCCGAGCAGGTGGCCGGGCAGATCGCCGACGAACTGGAGGGCGTCTTGCCCGGGCTGCGGGCAATCGATTTGGCCTGATACCCACTCGCTTGCAAACGGAGTCTTTGTCGACTCACCGTGCCGTGCTACGGCACTGTCTTCGGGTCGTCTTCGCGTCTCGATTTGAAAGCGGCTTGGCCTGAGTTGGGTCGGGCCGCGAGGGTTGTGGCCGGCCGGTTGAATGCCGGCGGGAACTCGCCGGCGGGTCAGACCAGATGCCGGTCGAACCAGGCAGCGGCCCGCGGTGCCGGCAGTTCCCCTCCCTGAAGCCGCTCCAGGGCGTGGAGGCAGGCCAGGTGGCCGGCGGCGCGGCGAAAGGCGCCTGCGGCGGCTGCGTCATCTTGGGCGACGAGCATGAGGAGGGGGGCGCCCAGGAGTTCGAGGTACTGCAGCCCGGCCAGGTCGGCGATGCCGCCATGGCAGACCAGGGCGTGGACCTGCTTGTCGCGGCGGGCGGCGACGCGGATGGCGGCAGGGGTTACCGAGGCCTCGGCGTAGATGCCCACCGGGAGTTCCGCCGTGTCGGCGTCCCGAGCCAGGAGATCGATGGCGTGCAGCAGCCGGTCGGCGAGGAGCGGCACGTTGTGGGCACTGTCGGGAAACTGCAGCTCCTGGGCCGTGAGCAGTTCCAGGGAAAGGCTGGCCAGATGGCGTTCGGCCAGGGCGGCAGGGAGGGCCGGGGCGTGGGTGGCCGGATGGAGGAGGGCGACCACGACCAGGCCACCGGGGTTCTCCGGGATGCTGAGCAGGCCGTCGAGGCGGCCATGGGGGGTGGTGAAGGCGATGTCGCGGTTCATGCCGCCAGTCTGACAGGAATTCGCCGCGGGCCAAAGGCCTTGCCGTCGCTGCCCAGCCGTGGGCCGAAACGGCCGGCGACGGCGCTGCCGCAATGGGGGCAGCGGCCCGCCGCGTCGAGGTCGTAGCGGCGGATGTCATACCAGTCGCGGACGATGAGGGCGGCCCGGCAGCCCGGGCAGAAGGTGGTGCCGCCTTCGCGGTCGTGGACGTTGCCGGTATAGACGTGGTGCAGCCCGGCATCGAGGGCGATGCGGCGGGCCTGGGCCAGGATTTCCGGGGGCGTCGGCGGCAGGTCGGAAAGCTTCCAGTCGGGGTGGAAGGCGGTGAAGTGCAGGGGCACGTCCGGCCCCAGCTCTCGGGCCACCCAGGCGGCGAGGCGGCCGATTTCGCCGGCGCCGTCGTTGTGGCCGGGAATCAGCAGGGTGGTGATTTCGAGCCAGCAGTCGGTCTCATGGTGGATGTAGGCGAGGGTGTCGAGCACCGGCGTCAGCCGGGCGACGCAGAGCTTCTTGTAGAACTCGTCGGTGAAGGCCTTGAGGTCCACGTTGGCGGCGTCCATAGCGGCGAAGAATTCGCGGCGGGGGGCGGCGTGGATATAGCCGGCGGTGACGGCGACGTTGTATACCCCGGCCGCCCGGCAGGCGGCGGCGGTGTCGATGGCGTATTCGGCGAAGACCACCGGGTCGTTGTAGGTATAGGCCACGGAAGCGGCGCCGTGGCGGCGGGCGGCGGCGGCGATGGCGGCCGGCGAGGCCGAATCCATGAGCCGGTCCATGTCCTTGGATTTGGAAATGTCCCAGTTCTGGCAGAAGCGGCAGGCCAGGTTGCAGCCGGCGGTGCCGAAGGAAAGAATGGCCGAACCGGGGTAGAAGTGGTTGAGGGGTTTCTTCTCGACAGGATCGAGGCAGAACCCCGAAGAGCGGCCGTAGGTGGTCAGTACCATGGTCCCGTGCTGCATCTTGCGCACGAAGCAGGCGCCGCGCTGGCCTTCGTGCAGCTGGCAATCCCGCGGGCAAAGGTCGCACTGGATGCGTCCGCCGTCGATGGCGTGCCACCAGCGGCCCGGGTGGGCGGTTTCGGCAACGGTCATGGCGGCGGTTCCTGCCATTGGTCTACGGTGTAGCGTTCGAGACGCAGATCGTCGCCCCAGTAGTCCCCCGGCAGACCGGCCTTGAGCTTGAGACGGGCAAGAAACTCGGCCGGATCGGGCAACTGCTCCCAGACCTGGGGGAGAAAGGTGGCGCGCCGGCGGCCGGCGCTGAGGACGATTCCGTCCACCCCTGGCCGAAGTTGGGCGAGGGCCTCGGCCGGGCCGGCGAAGGGCAGGGCCTGGGGGGGGTGAAGGCGCGATACCTCGACGCGAGTGCGGGGAAGTTCAGCCGCCGTCAAGGGTTTGAAGCGGGGATCGTGGAAGGCCGCGGCCAGTGCGTTTTGGCGCACATCGTCGGCGAGGGGGCGGTAGGCGGCGAGGGTGCCGATGCAACCCCGCAGGTCGCCGCCCTGGGTCAGGGTGACGAAGCTGGCGCCTGGAGCGGCGAGTTCCGGCGGGCCGGCCGGCGGCGCCGGCGGAGGTTGGCCAAAGCCTTGGCCGATGGCGCCCCGGGCCAGTTGCAGCAAGGCGCTGCCCAGGTCAAGCATGGCCGGCTCCGGCCGGAGCGAGGGTGAAGGCGCCGTAGCCGACGACCCGCGCCTTGTCGCCGGCGGTGTCGCCGGAATTGCACAGTTCCACCAGTTCGGCGGCGAGGCCGCGGCGGCGGGCGGCGAGGAGGAGACCGTTGAGGGGATAGGCGCCGCAGGCCTCGTCGGGTTCGAGGTCGCTGACCAGGGCCGCGATGCGCTGGCAGGTGACGGCGTCCACCGAGCGGGCCACATCGTAGGGCAAAAAATGGGAAAGATCGGAACTCACCACGATCAGGGTCTCGGCGCCGCCCCACAGGCGGTCGAGCACCTCGGCCACGGCTTCGGGCCGGCAATGGCCGACGGCGAAGGGGGCGAGGCGGAAGTCGTCGAGGGCCGTCTGGAGAAAAGGCAACTGGACTTCCAGGGAATGTTCCTGGGCGTGGGCGGCGTCGCTGACCACGACCTGGGACAGGCCGGCCACGGCGGCCAGGGCTGTGCGGTCGAGGGCGACGCTGCCGAGCGGTGTGGCGAAGGCGTCCGCCGACGGGATGGCCAGGCCGCGGACGGCGACCCGGTGGGTGGGGCCGAGCAGGACGACCCGGCGGATGAGGCTTCGCCAGGGGGCGAGCCGGGCATAGGCGGCGGCGGCCGCGGCGCCGGAATAGATATAACCGGCATGGGGGACGATCAAGGCCTTGGGCTGCACGCCGGCCCGGCCCGGGGCGGCGCCGAGGAGGCGGGAAACCTCGGCCGCCAGTTGGGCCGCATTGCCGGTATAGAACACACCGGCCACGGCAGGAGGGCGAACGGCAGGGGACATGGCGCTGGCCTCAGGGACGATGAAACGGGAAAATCCCGGGCAGCGGCGCGGCATGAAGCGCCCCGGCGCCCCCCCATGGGCCGCCCTTGGGGCGGCGGGTCGAAGCGGGAGCGCTTTGCTACATCCTGCCGCTGCTTCTTCGTTAAAATTACGCCATGCCACGCTATTTCGCAATTGTTCCCGCTGCCGGCAGCGGTTCCCGCTTCGGTGCCGAAAAACCCAAGCAGTATCTCAGCCTCCAGGGCCGCCCGCTGATCTTCCACACCCTCGCCGCGTTGTGTGCCTGCCCAGCCATCGAGCGGGTGTGGGTAGTGCTGTCGCCGGACGATCCCTACTGGCGGCAGTACGACTGGTCGGACCTCGGCCCCAAGCTCGAGACTGTGCGCTGCGGCGGCGCCAGCCGCGCCGAATCGGTGGCCAACGGGCTGCAGGCTGCGGTGGTGGCCGGCGACGACGACTGGATCCTGGTGCACGATGCCGCCCGCCCCTGCCTGAGCGCCGAGCGGCTCGACGCCCTGATCGCCACCCTGGCCGACGATTCGGTGGGCGGCATCCTGGCGGTGCCGGTGGCCGATACCCTCAAGCGCGCCGACGGCGACCAGCGCATCGCCGCCACCCTGCCGCGGGAAGGCCTGTGGCAGGCCCAGACGCCGCAGATGTTCCGCCGCGCCGTGCTGGCCCGCGCCCTTGCCGCCACCCGGGCCGTCACCGACGAGGCCGGGGCGGTCGAGGCCCTGGGCCTGAAGCCGCGGCTGGTGGCGGGCGATAGTACCAATCTGAAGGTCACTTTTCCGGCCGATCTCGGGATCGCCGAATCGATACTGCGGGGACGGCGATGAATTTTCGTATCGGACAGGGCTACGACGTGCACCAGCTCGTCGCCGGCCGCAAGCTCATCCTCGGCGGCGTCGAGATTCCCCACGCCACGGGGCTGCTCGGCCATTCCGACGCGGACGCGCTGCTCCATGCCATCACCGACGCCCTCCTCGGCGCCGCCGGGCTGGGGGACATCGGCCGCCATTTCCCCGACACCGACCCCCGCTACCGCGGCGCCGACAGCCGCGTCCTGCTGCGCGACACGGTGGCGCTCCTCGCCGCCCGGGGCTGGCGGCCGGTCAATGTCGACGCCACGCTGATCGCGCAGCAGCCGCGGCTGGCGCCCCACATCCCGGCGATGGCGGCATGCATCGCCGCCGACCTCGGCATTGCCCCGGACTGCGTCAACGTCAAGGGCAAGACCAACGAAAAGCTGGGCTACCTGGGCCGCGGCGAGGCTATCGAAGCCCAGGCCGTCGCCCTCGTCGCCCGTGCGCCCTGACGGCCGGCCGAGCGGCCCGGGGCGCCCGGCGCCGGCCCGGGTCTTCTTCGCCCTCTGGCCCGACGCCGCCGGCGCCGCAGATCTGGCCCGCATCGCCGGGGAAGCCGCCCGGCTTTGCGGCGGGCGCGCTACCCGCCAGGAAACCCTCCACCTGACCCTGGCCTTCCTCGGCAACCTCGGCGTCGATCGGCTGCCCGCCCTGGCCGCGGCGGTGGACGGCCTCGCCGCCGAAGCCTTCGACCTTGCCCTCGACCATCTCGGCTACTGGCGCCACAACCGCATCGTCTGGGCCGGCGGCCCCCTCGTCCCGGCCCTCGGGGGGCTGGTCGCCGGCCTCGTCGACCGGCTGGCCGCCGCCGGGTTTGTCGGGCCGGAGAAGGGCCGCCCCTTCGTCCCCCACGTCACCCTGGTGCGCCACGCCGACCACGCCTGCGCACCGCTGCCGGCCATCGCCCCGCTGGTCTGGCCCTGCCGGGAGATCGTGCTGGTGCGGTCGTGCCTGGCGCAGCGCGGGCCGGCTTACCAGCCCTTGGGGCGCTGGCCGCTGCGGGCCTGATCGCCACCCCGGCGACGCGGTCAGCCCAAGGGCCGCCGGGCCAGGGTGAGGCGGGCCGTGAGGCCGCCCCCCGGGCGGGGCAGAAGGTCGAGTCCGCCGCCATGGAGGCGGGCCGTGCGGTCGACGATGGCCAGCCCCAGCCCGGTGCCGGTGACGTTGCTGCGGGCCGAATCCAGCCGGGCGAAGGGGCGCTTCAGCCGATCGGCTTCAGCCGGGGGAACTCCCGGGCCGCGGTCGAGGATCTCGATGGTCACGGCGTCGACGGCGACGGCCGCCTTGAGTTCCACGGGCGGGGCGCCGTACTTGAAGGCGTTGTCGACGAGATTGGTGACGGCCCGGCGTAGCGCCCGCTCCCGCCCGACCAGCGTGGGCAGGGGCGGGAGGTCGGCAGCGACGGGATGCCCCAGGGCCTGCTGGCGGGCGGCGATTTCGCCGAGGAGTCGGTTGAGATCGACCGCCGCCTCGGTTTCGCCGCCGTCGCCCCGGGCGTAGTCCATGAACTGGGCGATCACCGCTTCCATCTGCTCGATATCGGCGGCCACGGCGTCGCGGGCGCTTTCGCTGGCAATCGACAGTTCGGCTTCGAGGCGCAGGCGGGTGAGGGGGGTGCGCAGGTCGTGGGAAATGCCGGCCAGTACCTCGGCGCGGTCCTTGTCGTGGCGGGCCAGGTCTTCGGCCATGCGGTTGAAGGCGGCGGCGAGCTGGCGCAGTTCGTCGGCGCCGGTTTCGGGCAGGGGGTCCGGCGTGCGGCCCTGGCCGACGGCCCGGGCGGCGGCGCCGAGGGCGGTGAGGGGGCGGTTGATGCGCGAGGCGATGAACCAAGCCACCGCCAGCGCCAGGCTCAAAGCGAGCAGGCCCCAGGCCAGCCAGTGCCAGGCGAAGGTGCGCAGCGCCCGCTCCTGGGGCAGGATGAGCCAGTATTCGTCGTCGTCGTTGTCCTCCAGGCGAAAACTCACCCAGAAACCGGGTACCTCGTTCACCGCCAGGGATATGCGGGTGTGGGGGCCGAGGAGGGCGTGGATCTGGTCGCGGACCAGGCCGATGTAACGGCCCTCGGGCAGGGATTCGATTTCGTCGGTCGGCTCGGCCGGCAGGAGGCGGATGCCTTCCCGGGTAATCAGCTCGACGAACAGGTCGGGGCGGCGTTCCGGCGCCGAGGCGACCAGGGCGGCGCGGATGAGGTTGACCGTGCTGGCGGCCAGTTGGGCGGTTTCGCGGGCCCGGGGTTCGGCTTCGACGTAGCGGAAGAGACTGAGCCAGGCGGCGGTGGTGAGCAGCACCAGCGCCGCGATAAGGACGAAGGTGCGCGCCAGGAGCGAACCGGGCAGGCGGATCATGGCTAGCCGCGGGGGGCGGGGACGCGGCGCTCCGTCACTCCCGGGGGCCGCCGTCGGGGACGAAAACGTAGCCGAAACCCCAGACCGTCTGCAGGTAGCGGGGCTGGGCCGGGTCGGCCTCGACCAGCTTCCGCAGACGGGAAACCTGGACGTCGATGGCGCGGTCGAAGGGGCCTTGTTCCCGGCCCCGGGCGAGCGTCATCAGCTTGTCCCGCGACAGGGGCTGGCGGGGATGCTGGAGCAGCACCTTGAGAACGGCGAATTCGCCGGTGGTGAGGGCCACCGTCTCGGCGCCGCGCTTCAGGGTGCGGGCCGCCAGATCGACTTCGACCTGGCCGAAGGCCACCATTTCCGCCTCGGCTTCGGGGGCGCCGGGGGGCGGGGCGCTGCGCCGGCGCAGGACGGCATTGACCCGGGCCAGCAGTTCGCGGGGGTTGAAGGGCTTGGGCAGATAATCGTCGGCGCCCATCTCGAGGCCGACGATACGGTCGATGTCCTCGCCCTTGGCGGTGAGCATGACGATCGGTGTGGCGTCGCCGGTGCCGCGCAGGCGCCGGCAGATGGCCAGGCCGTCCTCCCCGGGGAGCATGAGGTCGAGGACGATGAGGTCGAAGTGTTCGCGGCTGCGCGCCCTTTCCATCTGGGGCGCATCACCCACGGCGCGGACCTCGAAACCCTGTTCGCCGAGATAGCGGGTGAGCAGATCCCGGAGGCGGCTGTCGTCGTCGACGACAAGAAGACGGTATTGGCGTTCGGTCATGGTGGCAAGGATAATGCGGGTGAGGAAGCGGCGCGGAGTTAATGGTAACAAGCTTTTGCCGGCGTCGCGCCCGAAACAACTTGTTACAAACCGGGGGGCGCCGGCAACAGCAGGCTTACAACCGGGGGCGACAATGGGCAGCGTCGGAATCGATCCCAGCAGGGAGCAGGCAATGAGCGTGAAGAGACAACTCGTCGTTGGATTGGCGTTGGCCGCCGGGCTGGGGTGCCTGGCCGCCCCGGCGCTCGCCGCCCTGCCGACGGAAGGCCGGCTGGGCCGCCTGGAGTTGCCTCCCCCGGGCGCTTTTGCGGCGCCGTTCGGGGAGCTTGCCCACGCACCGGGCGGGGCCGCCGAAGGCCCGCCGGAAAGCCCCCGCCAGTGGGCCTCGCTGCCCCACGAGCAGCGCCAGCAGATGCGCCAGCAGATGCGCGAGCAGTGGCGGCAGACCCCCCCGGACTATCGCGATCAGCGGCGGCACAACCCGGGGCAGTGGCAGCAGCAACTGCCCCAGGAAGACCGCTCCCGCCTGCGGGACGACGTGCGGGAGCACCGCGGCGGCGGCCGCGGCCGCCACGACGGCTGGCGCTGAGCTGCCCGGGAGTCGTCCCGGCGGCGATTCCGCGGGCCGCATCGGCTTGGCCGCAGCGTGTTGGAGCGCTTCCCGGCCGCCTGACCGGCGGGTTTTTCCCTCGGTTGCGTCCTGGGTAAGGCCGGGAAACGGGTTAGGGAAACGGGTTTTGGGATTGCCGCGGTCATTCCCTTGTGGCAACGTAGGCAACTCGACCACACCCGAAGGGAAGCCGTCATGTCCATCGTGCGCCACCTCGTCGCGGCCGTCGCCGCCCTTGTCATCGCCGCCCCGGCAGCGGCCGGAACCCTCGACCGGATCAAGGCCAGAAAGACGATAACCCTGGGCTATCGCGACGCCTCGGTGCCTTTTTCCTACATCGGCAACGACGGCAAACCCTGGGGGTATTCCGTCGAATTGTGCACCCGTGTCGCCAAGGCCATCCAGGAACAGCTCAAGCTCCCCAGCCTCGACATCAAGTGGGTGCTGGTCGATCCGGCCAATCGCATGCGCAAGCTGCAAAAGAGGGAGATCGACCTGGAATGCGGGTCCACCACCGCCAATCTGGCCCGCATGGCCGAGGTCGATTTCAGCCTCCTGACCTTTGCCGACGGCGGCAGCTACGTCAGCCGCAACGGTAGCGGCATCGCCGGCCTGGCCGACCTGAAGGGACGCAGGACCGGCGTCGCTACGGGCACGACCACCGAGCGGACGCTGCGCTCGGCCATCGAGCGCCGGGTCTTCGACACCCAACTGGTGCCGGTCAAAGACCACGACGACGGCCTGAGGCTCCTCAACGACGGGCAGATCGACGCCTACGCCTCGGATCGCGGCCTCCTCACGGGGCTCGTCCTGGCCACCGGAAAACAGGCCGACTGGAGCCTGGGGAGCGAGCTCTATTCCTACGAGCCCTACGCCCTGATGATGCGCCGGAACGACGCTGACTTTCGCCTGGCGGTCAATCGCGAATTGGCCCGTCTTTATCGCAGCCGGGAGATTTACGACATCTACGAGCGTTGGTTCGGGGTCTTCGGCAAGCCCGGGCCTTTGCTCGACAGCCTGATCTTCCTCCTCGGGCTGCCCGACTGAACGAGGCCGGCGCCGCGCTTTCGCCGGGGCTCCGGTAAAATGGCGCCTCATGCTGCTCCTTGCCCTGGAAACCTCCACTGATCTCGGCTCCTGTGCCCTCTGGCGCGACGGCGCGGTCGACGAGCGGGTCTGCCCGCCGGGCCGCCCCCATTCCGAAACCCTGCTGCCTCTGGTACGGGAAATCCTGGCCGCCGCCGGGGTCCGCATCGGCGACCTCGACGGCATCGCCTTCGGCAACGGTCCGGGGGCCTTCACCGGGCTGCGGGTGGCCTGCGGTATCGCCCAGGGCCTGGCGGTGGGGATCGGCCGGCCGCTCGTGCCGGTCGGCACCCTGGCCGCCCTGGCCTGGCAAACCGGCGCCGGGCGCATCGTCGCCCTGCTCGATGCGCGGATGAACGAGGTGTATTCCGGATGTTTCGTCCGCGGGGCGGACGACGTGGCGCCACTGGGCGAAATCCAACTTGCCCCGCCCGACGCCGTAGATTTGCCGGCCGGTCCCTGGCACGCCGCCGGCAACGCCCTGGCGGCCTATCCCGACCTTGCCGCCCGCGTCGCGGCTGCCGGATTCACCGGCGATCCCGGGGCGATGCCGGCGGCCGCCGCCGTGGCGGCGCTGGGTGCGGCACGCCTGGCGAGGGGCCTGGGCATTGACCCGGAAGCTGCCGCACCGCTCTACGTTCGCGACAAGGTGGCGCGCACCGTCGCCGAACGGTTGGCCGACGGGGGCCGGGCATGAACCGGGCGGCAGCCTGGGCCGGGGAAGTGGAACTGTTCCCACTGCGGGAAAAGGAACTCGACGCGGTCGCGGCGCTGGAAGCGAGCCTGCAGGCTTTTCCCTGGACGCGGGGCAATTTCGCCGATTCCCTGGCGGCCGGCCACAGTCTTTGGGTGGCCCGCCGGGCCGGCGATCTGGTGGGTTTTTCCGTGGTCATGAGCGTCATTGACGAGGCCCATCTGCTCAATCTCGGCGTGTCCGGCTCCTGCCAGGGCCAGGGCATCGGCGCCCGCCTGCTCCAGAACGCCATGGCCACCGCCCGTCGGGGCGGGGCCAGGCGCTTTTTGCTCGAGGTCCGGCCGTCCAACGACAAAGCCGTGGCACTGTACAAAAATTTCGGCTTTTCCCGCATCGGCCTGCGGCGGGGCTACTATCCGGCCCTGGCGGGGCGCGAGGACGCCCTGGTTTACGAGCGCGAACTATGAAATTGACCCGCGAACGGATGCTCGCCGAAATGGGCATCACCCCCCTCTGGAAGCAGCGCTCGGCCCAAATCGGCGAGGCCGCCCGGCCGGCGGGAGAAAACCCGCCGCCGGAGCCGGTTGCCGGGGGCGCCACCGCCCCGGCCGGCGGCGACATCGCCGCCCTCGGCTGGGAAGGCCTGCAGGAGCGGGTTGCGGTCTGCCGCGCCTGCGTCCTCGGCGAGCATCGCAAACAGGCGGTCCTCGGCGTGGGCGATCGCCGGCCGGAATGGTTGTTCATCGGCGAAGGCCCGGGGGCGGAGGAGGATGTCCAGGGCGAACCCTTCGTCGGCCAGGCGGGCAAACTCCTCGACGCGATGCTGGCCGCCATCGATCTCAAGCGGGGCGACAAGGTCTACATCGCCAACGCCGTCAAATGCCGCCCGCCCGGCAACCGCACCCCGGAGGCCGAGGAAATGGCGGCCTGCTGGCCCTATCTGCGGCGCCAGATCGCCCTCTTGCAGCCGCGCATCATCGTCCTCCTCGGCCGCGCCGCGGTGCACACGGTGTTGAAGAGTGACAAGGCCCTGTCGGCGCTGCGGGGCAAACCCTACGACTTCTCCGGGATTCCTGTGGTGGTGACCTACCACCCGGCCTACCTGCTGCGCAATCTGCCGGAAAAGGCCAAGGCCTGGGAGGATTTGCTCTTCGCCCGCGCCCTCCTGCGGCAAGCGGCGGACCGCGGCGCTCCGCTCGATCTGGCGGGCTGACCGCCGCCCGGTCGGAAGCGACGCCGCGGGGGGCGGTTCATACCCATTCGCTTGCCAATCGAGACGGGAAGACGAGCCGCAGACAGTGCTGGAGCACGGCAAGGCGAAGTCGACAAGGGATCGGTTTGAAAGCGAATGGGTATCAGTGACCGCGGCTGTCGTCGAGGTGGGCGACGTCGTCGTATTGCCGCTGGTTGTTTCGGTGGCGTTCCCGGACGAGGTACATGGCCGACGACACGAAGAGGCCGAAGAGGGTCACGACGATATAGATCGACACATCCATCCGGACCATCAGGTAATAGAGTCCCGTCATCATGAGGATGGACAGGTTCTCGTTGAAGTTCTGGACGGCGATCGAGTGGCCGGCGCCCATGAGGATGTGGCCGCGGTGCTGGAGGAGGGCGTTCATGGGCACGACGAAGAAGCCCGAAAGCCCGCCGATGATGATGAGCAGCGGGACGGCGATGGCCATGTCGTGGACGAAGTTCATGACCAGAACGATGATCCCCATGGCGATCCCCAGAGGAATGACCTTGACCGAGCGGCGCAGGGTGATGAAGCGGGCCGCGAAGACGGCGCCGATGGCGACCCCGATGGCGACGACGCCCTGGAGCATCGACGATTTCGACAGGTCGAGGCGGAGGGCAACCTCGGCCCACTTGATGACGATGAACTGGAGGGTGGCGCCCGCCCCCCAGAACAACGTGGTGACGGCGAGGGAAACCTGCCCCAGCTTGTCGCGCCAGAGGAGCATGAGGCAGTGGTTGAATTCGTGGATGAGGTACCAGGGATTCTTCTTCAGGGGTTTGTGATCGACGTCGGTTTCCGGGATGTAGAGATTGAAGATGGCGGCCAGGACGTAGAGGATGCCGACGATCGAGATGGCCATTTCGCCAACCGTGTCGATGCCGGTGTCGAGAAGCGGGAAGTCGAAGGCGAGGAGGGTGCTGGAGATGTCCGGCTTGATGAGGGTGCCGCCGATCACCACGCCGAGGATGATGGCGCCGACGGTGAGGCCTTCGATCCAGCCGTTGGCGACGACGAGCAGGCGGGGCGGCA
This sequence comes from Azonexaceae bacterium, assembly GCA_009469675.1. Classification (GTDB taxonomy): domain Bacteria; phylum Pseudomonadota; class Gammaproteobacteria; order Burkholderiales; family Rhodocyclaceae; genus SSSZ01. Next base: position 49,449 of record SSSZ01000047.1, read on the forward strand.
GGTACTCGGTGAGGATGCCGTACTTGGCCGGCGAATAGGCGGCGGCGCCGAGGCCGACGACGGCGTAGGCGAGGAGCGGATGGACCGCGAAGAACATCATGCCGCAGCCGAGAATCTTGATCGTGTTGCTGATGAACATGACCCGCCACTTGGGCATCGAGTCGGCGAAGGCGCCGACGAAAGCAGCGAGGACGACGTAGGAAACGGTGAAGAAGGTCTTGAGGAGCGGCTCGTATTCGGCCGGCGCCTTCAATTCCCGTAGGGCCGCGATGGCGGCGATGAGCAGTGCGTTGTCGGCAAGCGCGGAAAAAAACTGCGCAGCCATGATGATGTAGAAGCCGAACGGCACGTCGTCTTGTCTCTGGTTTCGTTATTGGCGTGGTTTATATCACGGAATCCCGGCGCCCGTTAGTTCAGGCGCCGAGGTTGGCCAGTTCCTCGTGCTTGCCGGCGATGTGCCGCAGCGCCGTCAGTGCCGCCTTGAAATCGTAGCCGGCGATATGGCGTTCGAGGGCGTCGCAATCGTTGCCCAGCGTCTGGCGCAGCATTGCGGCGTTTTCCCGGTAGAGATCGCCGGCGCGGATGTCGTCCTGGGCGAGGAGGGGCTGCAGGCCTTCCAGGGCGCGGCGGGCGGCGGGCCAATCCGGCTCGGCCGATTCGCCGGACGGTGCGGCGATGGCCTGGCGGACGGCGGCGACCAGGCTGGCCAGTTCGGCGGCGGCATTCAGTCTGGCCGTTTCGACCTGGGCGGCGGGGTCGCCGTTTTTTATGGCGAGCTCGAGGCGGGCGGCGAGTTCGAGAAGCGGCTGAGCGCCGATGGTGCCGGCGGCGCCCTTGAGGGAGTGGGCGATGAGCCGGCCTTCATCGGGCTGGCCGGCGGCGAGGCAGGCGGCGACCCGATCGGTGTCGGCGGCGTGTTCGGCGGCGAACATGGCGATCAGCCGGACGTAGGTGTCGAGCTTGCCGCGCAGGCGGCGCAGGCCCTGTTCGGCTCCCAGGCCTGGAATGGCGCGCAGCGTCTCGAGCAGGCCGCCGGCGCCGGCCGCCGGGTCTGCCGCGGGCCGAGTCTCGCCGTGGCGGGGCGAAGCCGGCGCCGGCAGCCAGCGGTGCAGGGCGGCGAACAGGGTGGCCGGATCGACCGGTTTGGGAACGTGGTCGTTCATGCCCGCCTCCAGGCAACGCCGGCGGTCTTCGTTGAAGGCATTGGCCGTCAGTGCCAGGATGGGCGTGGCGCCGTAGCCGGGCAGGCCGCGGATCGCCCGGGTCGCCTCCAGACCGTCGAGGCGGGGCATCTGGATGTCCATCAGGATCAGCTGATAGGACTGCCGCCGGGCGTGGTCGAGGGCCTCCAGGCCGTCCTCGGCGATGTCGGTGACGAGTCCCAAGCCTTCCAGCAGGTCCACCACGACTTCCCGGTTGATCGGTGTGTCTTCGGCGAGCAGTACGCGGCAGCCGCGGTAGCGCTGGGCCAGCAGGTTTTCCGTAGCGCCCGCCGCGGCCGGGGCGGCAGGGGGAGCGGCGAGGTTCTGGCTGCCCCGGGGAAAGGCGGCCTCGAACCAGAAGGTGCTGCCGCTGCCCGGGGTGCTTCTGCAACCCACTTCGCCCCCCATCATCTGGGCGAGCAGCCGGCAGATGGCGAGCCCCAGGCCGGTGCCGCCGTAGCGCCGGGTGGTCGAGGAATCGGCCTGTTCAAATTCGGTGAACAGACGCTGGTGGACTTCCGGGGCGATGCCGATCCCCGTGTCTTCGACTTCCAGGCGCAGCCTGACCGTCGCTTCGTCGGCGGCGAGAACCCGGCTGCGCAGGACGATGCGGCCCTGTTCGGTGAATTTGACCGCGTTGGCGGCAAAGTTGATGACGATCTGGCCGATGCGCAGGGCGTCGCCGCTGAGGGTACCGGTGAGGGCGGGGTCGATGTCGCGTTCGAAGGACAGGCTTTTTTGCGCGATGCGTTCGGCGAGCATCGAGGTGATATGGTCGAAGATCGACTCGACGGTGAAGTCGCCGGCCTCGAGCACGATCTTGCCGGCCTCGATCTTGGACAGGTCGAGGATGTCGTTGATGATGTTGAGCAGGTGCTGGGCAGCGTCGTTGATCTTGCGCAACTGGTCGAGCTGCTTGGGTTCCGACGACTGGCGCAGGAGCAAATGGGTGAGGCCGATGATGGCGTTCATCGGGGTGCGGATTTCGTGGCTCATATTGGCCAGGAACGCGCTTTTCGCCCGGCTCGCCGCTTCGGCGGCGTCACGGGCCTCAGCGAGGGCGATCTCGGCGCGGCGGCGCATGACGATGCGCCAGAGGTCGTCGGCGATGACCTGCAGATCGCGGCTATCGCCTTCGTCGTAGGGGCGGTGCCGCCCGGCCACGCCGAGAACGGCGCGGACGCAGTCGGATTCGAGGATGGGGGCCACCAGCTGGCGGGATACCCGGAGCGGGCATTGGCGATGCGGAGTCCTGGCCGGCAATTCGTTAGCCAGCATGGGCTGGCGCTGTTGCACCGCTTGCCGGGTCAGGACGAGGATGCCGTCGCAATCCTGGCAGTCGGGCTCGCCGTGGCAGGCGAAACTGCGGCCCCGGTCGTGGATGTTGACCTGGCCGGCGGCACCGTCGGCGTCGAAGAATTCGAGATAGGCGCAGTCGCTCCCGGTGAGCCGGGCCGCTTCGGCCAGACCCTGGCGGATCAGTTCGTCTTCGTCGAGGCGATCCGCCATCTGGCTGATCCCGAACAGGGCCTGCAGGCGCCGGTCGCTCGCCTGCAGCCGCTGGTTGGCGGCTTCCAGCTCGGCGGTGCGCAGCCCCACCAGTTCCTCCAGGTGGCGGCGATGCTGTTCGAGTTCCAGGCTGGTTTCCTGGCTTTCGGTGATGTCGATGCAATGGCCGATGTAGCCGAGGTATTAGCCGCGGCTGTTGTAGCGGGGCCGGCCCTCGGCCATCAGCCAGCGGTAATCGCCGGCGTGGCGCCGCAGGCGGAAGACCAGGCGAAAGTCTTCGCGGCTTTCACGGGCCTGGACGAAGGCCACCCGGCAGGTCTCGGCATCGTCGGGATGGACGCCGGCCAGCCAGCCTTCGCCGAGTTCGTCTTCCTGCCGGCGGCCGGTGAAGGCGAGCCAGGGTCGGTTGACGTAGTTGTACTGCATGGCCTGGTCGGTCGTCCAGATCAGCGCCGAACCCGAATCGGCGAGGAGGCGGTACTGGAACTGGATTTCCTCCAGGGGGGAAAGATCGACGTCGATGCAGTACATCTCGCGTTGGCCGGCGCTGTTGATCTGCATGACGTGGCTGGAGAAGACCAGGACCGGGCTGCCATCCTTGCGCTGCAGCTGGAGTTCTTCGGCGGGAATGGGGATGCCCTGGTCAAGCCAGGCCCGGTGCAGGTCGATGACGGTCTGCCGCCGGGCCGGCGGAATTATCAGTTCTTCCAGGGGGCGGCCGATGGCCTCGGCGGCGGTGTAGCCGTAGAGTTTTTCGCTGGCGGCGTTCCAGACGATCACCCGCCGCTCCTCGTCGTAGCCCTGGACCGCGATGCTGGCGATGTCCTCGAAGAGCGAGCGGAAGCGCTTTTCGCTGGCCCGCAACGCCCGTTCGGCGACCCGCCGGTCGGTGACGTCGGTGAAGTAGGTGAGGGCGTAGGGGACGCCGGCCAGGTCGATCAGTTCCGACGACAGGCTGCACAGGCGGATTTCCCCGGCCCGGGTGCGCATCGCCATGTCGAAACTGCCGAGGCTGCCTTCCTGGCCGAGCATGTCGAAAAACAGGCGGCGTTTTTCCGATTCCGCCCAGATGCCGAGTTCGTGGGAATTGTGGCCGAGCATTTCGTCCCGGCTCCAGCCGGTGATCTGCTCGAAGCGGGCGTTGACGTCGAGAAACTGCCCGTCGGCGATCCGGGTGATGCAGCCGGCCACGGGACTGGCCCGGAAGGCCACCGAAAAGCGCTCCTGCAATTCGTTCAGGGCGGCCTCGGCCCGGCGCCGCTCGGTGATGTCGGTCCAGATCGCCGCCAGGTAGGCCCGGCCGCGGATGCTGACCACCCGGTTGCTGGCCCGCACATGGCGGATCGAGCCGTCCCAGTGGCGATGGTCGATTTCGAAATCCAGCCCGCCGGCGATGACGATTTCGTCGATACGGGCCAGCACTTCCTCCTGGCTCAGGCTGGCGGGAATATCCCAGAGGGAGAGGCGGGCGAATTCTTCCCGGCTGTAGCCGAGGCCGTGGCAGGCGGCATCGTTGAATTCGGCGAAGGCGAGGGTTTCAGTGTCGATCAGGACGATACCGTCGCGGGCCTGGCTGACGATCGCGCGAAAGATTTCCTCCCGTTCGGCGAGGGCGATTTCCGCCGCCTTGCGCTCGCTGATGTCGGTCAGGGTGCCGACGCTGCGAAGCGGCCGCCCGTCGATCTCCCGGGCCGCCACCCGGGTGCGGAAGCGGACCCAGAGGTAATCCCCGGCGCCCCGCCGGACCCGGCATTCGGCGTCGAAAATCCGGTCCTCGCGGTAGGCCTGGCGGGCGCCGGCAAGAAAGGCGGCGCGGTCTTCCGGGTGGATCAAGGCGTGCATGGCCCGGGCGCCAGCCGGTAGTTCGCCGAAGGTACAGCCGAGCAGGCTCGCCATGGTCGGGTTCCAGCGGAAGCGGTCGTTGGGGAAGTCGTATTCGCTGATGGCGATGCCGGTGCTTTCGAGAACCATGCCGAGGCTGACTTCGAAGGCGTGGCGGGCCGATTCGATGGCGTCGTACTGCTCCCAGGCTTCGTCGATGATGTCCAGGCCGAGCCGCTCGAGGAGCCGGTGCTGGCTGACCATGCCGACGGCGCGGCCGGCCGCATCGATCACTGCCATGTGGCGGTGGCCGCTTCGGTCCATCGCCTCGAGAACCGCCACTACCCCGCTGCCGCAATCGACGGTGGGCGCCGGAGCGACCATGGCCGCCGCCAGCGGCGTACCGTCCAGATCGACGGCGCCGCCGATGAGGCGCGGCATGTCGCGTTCGGTCAGGATGCCGACCGGTTTGTCGTCGGCGACGACCAGGATGTAGTCCCACTGCGCCGATTTCATCAGGGCCACGGCGGCGGCGGTGGTCGCCGTGGGCGCCAGGGTCGGGATGCGGTGATCCATGAGAGCCGCGAGATCGGCCGTGTGGCGGAAGATTTCGATGCCGAGATGGGTGCGGAAATCGGATTCGCTGGCCACTCCGGCGGTGGCGCCGCGTTCGTCCACCGCCACCAGGTGGCGGACCGAATGCTCGCGCAACAGCAGGTAGGCGGCGCGGAAGTCGAGGTCGGTGGGAGCGGTGACCACCGGGGTGCTCATCATCACGCCGACGGTCCGCCCGGCCGGGACGCGCTCGCTGAGGAGGCGTACCAGGTCGTGTTCGGTGAGGATGCCGACGGGGCGCCCGTCCTTCTCGACGACCAGGCTGGAGATGCGCTCGCGGCTCATGATCCGGGCCGCCTCGACGAGGCTGCAGTCGATGCCGACGCCGATGGCGCCGGGGCTCATGATGTCGGCGAGGGTGAGTTCAGTAAGATGCTTGACCGTCATCGCGGTAACGATCGGCAATGGCGCAGAACTGGTCGAAGACCTGGAGGAAGGCGTCGGCCACGTCGGGATCGAACTGGCTGCCGCGGCCGCCCATGATGATGTCGCGCGCTTCGCCGTAGGGCATGGGGGGTTTATAGACGCGGCGGTTGATGAGGGCGTCGAAAACGTCGGCCAGGGCCATCAGCCGGGCCGAGAGGGGAATTTCCTCACCCTTGAGGGCTTCCGGGTAGCCGGTGCCGTCCCATTTTTCGTGGTGAAAGTGGGCGATTTCCTTGGCAACGGCCAGAAACTCGACGGCCTTGGCGGCGTCCCGCTCGGCCTGGGCGATGGCTTCCGAGCCGAGGATGGCGTGGGTTTTCATGATCTCCCACTCGGCGGGCGTCAGCTTTCCCGGCTTGAGCAGGATGTGGTCGGGGATGCCGACCTTGCCGATGTCGTGGAGCGGTGCCGAGCGCGCCAGGGTGGCGATGATCCGGTCGTTCAACCGGTGGCAAAAACGCGGATGATCGCGCAGGGCGTGGCCCAGGGCACGCACGTATTCCTGGGTGCGCCGCAGGTGGTTGCCGGTTTCCGGGTCGCGGGTCTCGGCCAGGCGCGCCAGGGCGTGGATGCTGACCTCCTGGATGACCTGGTTTTCGCTCATGCGGCGGCCGACTTCGGCTTCCAGGTAGGCGTTCTGGTCGCGCAGCCAGTCCCGGGCCTGCTTGAGTTCGAGCTGGGCGCGCACCCGGGCGAGTACGATGGCGGGGCGCAGGGGCTTGGTGATGTAATCGACGGCGCCGCAGTCCAGGCCGTGTTCTTCCGCCTCGGTGCTGTCCATGGCGGTGACGAAGATCACCGGGATGTCGTGGGTGCGGGGATCGGCGCGCAACTGGGCGAGGACGGCGTAGCCGTCCATCTCGGGCATCATGACGTCGAGCAGGATGAGATCGGGCACCGGCTCGGCGACCGCGACCTGAAGCGCCCGCCGTCCCGAATTGGCGGCCCGGACGCGGTAGGCCGGCTGCAACAACTCGCCGAGGACGGTGAGGTTCTCGGGCGTGTCGTCGACGATCAGAATCGTCGCTTGGTGTGGATCCATCGCGCTATCGTCCCCGCCGCTTTGTGGAAATTGTTATTTCCGCATTATCACGCCGGTTTTGGCGTTTTGTCACCCGCTTGACGTCGTGGGATGGATCAAGGGGGGGCAATCGTGTTTGAATACCTCCCTTTGCCAAATGCAGGAGTAAGGGATGGCCGACCGGCGCTTGCAGGTCTTCCATGCGGTGGCCAAGCATCTGAGTTTTACCCGGGCGGCGGAAGCGCTCTTCATGACCCAGCCGGCGGTAACGTTCCAGATCAAGCAGTTGGAGGAGCAACTCGATTCCCGGCTGTTCGACCGGCGGCACGGGGGCATCGCCCTGACCGCCGCGGGCGAGCTGGTGCTCGACTACGCGGCGAAGATCCTCGCTCTTTCCGACGAGATGGAGGCCCGGCTCGCCGAATTGAGTGGCGAAATGCGGGGAACCCTCCTCGTCGGCGCCAGCACGGCCATTGCCGAGTTCCTCCTGCCGCCCGTCCTGGGGGAGTTCAATGCCCGCCATCCCGAGGTCCGGACCCGCCTGATCGTCGCCAACTCGGCCGCTATCGAAAACCGCGTCGCCGAAGGCAGCCTTGACGTCGGCCTCGTCGAGACGGCGGCCGGCACGGCCGGGGTGGAGTCCGAGGCCTGCTGCGACGACGAGCTGCAGGTCGCCTGCGCCCCCGACCACCCCCTGGCCAAGGAAAGGGAAGTGACGCCCAAGGCGCTCCAGGAATACGACTACATTTCCCGGGAACCGGGTTCGGGAACGCGGGCGGCCACCGACGCCTACTTCGCCGCCGCCGGCATCGCCCCCGAATCCCTCAAGACCGTCATGGAACTGGGCAGCCTGCAGGCCCTCAAGGGGGTCGTCGGCGGCGGCCTCGGCTTCGCCATCGTCTCCCGCCACGCCTGCGACAAGGAGCAGCAATTGCACACCCTGCGGACCATTCCGCTCAAGCCGCGGCTGCGGCGCAGCCTCTACCTGATCTACCCGCAGGGCCGGTTCCGCTCGCGCATGGCGGCGACCTTCATCGACTTCGTACGGCATCGCCTGCGGGAGACGGGGCAATGAAAACGGCCCGCCCGATTCGCGCCGGCATCGATTTGTCCGCCCTGCAGAGCAACTACCGCCTGGCCCGGGCGCGGGCGTCGGGGGCGCGGGCCTGGGCCGTGCTCAAGGCCGACGCCTACGGCCACGGCTTGTGGCGGGCGCTGCGGGCGCTGGGCGACGAAGCCGACGGCGTCGCCGTCCTCGAAGCGGAAACCGGCGCCGCCCTGCGGGAAAGCGGCTTTGCCGGACCCATCCTTCTGCTCGAAGGCGTTTTCGCCGAGCGCGACGCCCGCCTGGCCGGCGCATTGGGGCTGACCACCGTGATTCATTGCCGGCCCCAGTTCGAAATGCTTCTGGCGGCCTGCCCCGGCGAGAAGCTTCCGCCGCTCTACGTCAAGCTCAACAGCGGCATGAACCGGCTGGGCTTCGCCGCCGCCGACCTGCCCTGGCTCCTGCCCCGGCTGGCCGCCCGGCCGGCCGGCCAGGTCACCCTGATGAGCCATTTCGCCGACGCCGACGGCGAACGCGGCGTCGCCTGGCAGCTGGAACGGTTTGCGGCCCTGGCCGGCGACTGGCGGGGGCCGGTCAGCCTGGCCAATTCGGCGGCCATCCTGCGTCATCCGGCCACTCACCGCGACTGGGTGAGGCCCGGGATCATGCTCTACGGGGCCAGCCCCTTTGCCGACCAGAGCGCCGCCGACCTCGGCCTCAAGCCGGTAATGACCTTGACCAGCCGCATCATCGCCGTCCAGGACATCGCTGCCGGCGAGCGGGTGGGTTATGGCGGCACCTTCACGGCTGACCGGCCGACCCGGGTCGGCATCGTCGCCTGCGGCTACGCCGACGGCTACCCCCGCCACGCCGGCAGCGGCACGCCGATCGCCGTACACGGCCGGCGCACCCGCACCCTGGGCCGGGTGTCGATGGACATGGTGGCCTGCGACCTGACCGATCTGCCGGCTGCCGGTCTGGGTTCGCCGGTCACCCTGTGGGGTGAAGGCGCAGGCGGCACGGTGCCGGCCGACGAGGTCGCCGCCGCCGCCGGAACCATCGCCTACGAGTTGTTCTGCGCCCTGGCGCCGCGGGTGCCGGTCGAGGTTACGGGGTGAGGGTATTGCCCCGGATGGTCCGGGCCGAAACCTCGGGTTCCGGTGCGCTGCCGAATAAAGCGCCAGCGGCGCCGGCGGGGTTTGCCGTTTTCCCCCGGCAGGCCGCCTCCGGCGGGTCTTCCAATCAATAAGTCCGAGTCTGCACCTCATGGCCAAAGCGAAATCGATCTACAGCTGCACCGAATGCGGCGCCACCAGCCCCAAGTGGCAGGGGCAGTGCCCCGGTTGCGGCGAATGGAACACCCTGGTCGAGGCGGTGGCGGAAAAATCGCCGGCGGCGGGCCGCTTCCAGTCCCTGGCGCCGACGGCCCGCCTGCAGGTTCTGGCCGAGATCGAAGCGCGGGAGGTCGAACGCATCGCCACCGGCATCGGCGAATTCGACCGCACCCTGGGGGGCGGCCTGGTGGCCGGCGGCGTGGTCCTGATCGGCGGCGACCCGGGGATCGGCAAAAGCACCTTGCTGCTCCAGGCCCTGTCGGCGCTGTCGGCGGACCACAAGGTGCTCTATGTGAGCGGCGAGGAATCGGGGGAGCAGGTTGCCCTGCGGGCCCGCCGCCTCAACCTGGGGACGGCCGGCCTGAAACTGCTGGCGGAAATCAACCTGGAAAAGATCGTCGCCGTCCTCCAGGACGAAAGGCCCCAGGTCGCGGTCATCGATTCGATTCAGACCCTGTGGTCGGAGGCCCTGTCCAGCGCCCCGGGGTCGGTGGCCCAGGTGCGGGAATGTGCGGCGCAGCTCACCCGCCTGGCCAAGCAATTGGGAATCAACGTCATCCTGGTCGGCCACGTGACCAAGGAGGGCGCCCTGGCCGGCCCCCGGGTGCTCGAGCATATCGTCGATACGGTGCTCTATTTCGAAGGCGACACCCATTCGAGCTTTCGTCTCATCCGGGCGTTCAAGAATCGCTTTGGCGCGGTCAACGAATTGGGCGTCTTCGCCATGACCGACCGCGGCCTCAAGGGGGTCAACAATCCCTCGGCGCTTTTTCTTTCCCAGCATGGTCAGGAAGTGGCCGGCTCCTGCGTCATGGTCACCCAGGAGGGCACCCGCCCGCTCCTGGTCGAAATCCAGGCCCTGGTCGATTCGGCCCACGGCAATCCCCGGCGCCTCACGGTGGGCCTGGAGCCGCAGCGCCTGGCCATGTTGCTGGCAGTATTGCACCGCCACGCGGGCGTCGTCTGCTTTGACCAGGACGTCTTCGTCAACGCCGTCGGCGGCGTGCGCATCAGCGAGCCGGCCGCCGACCTGGCGGTGCTCATGGCTATTGTTTCGTCATTGAAAAACAAGCCATTGCCGAATAAACTGGTGGTCTTTGGCGAAGTCGGCCTGGCCGGCGAGATCAGGCCCGCCCCCCGCGGCCAGGAAAGGCTCAAGGAGGCGGCCAAGCTGGGTTTCACCCGGGCCTTGATTCCCGAGGCCAACCGGCCGCGCCAGGCCATCGCTGGCCTTGAGGTGATCGCCGTGGGGCGGGTCGAAGCGGCGGTGGCGAGGATCAGGGAACTGGCCTAGGGGCGGCGGGGGCCGGCCGGCGGAGTTTCATCCCGGCGGGTAGGCCACGACAACGAAGCGGATATGTTCAATTTATCGCGGTACTTCTCGACCCTCAGCTTCATCCTCATCGTGCTCGCAGCGGGCGCCCTGGGGCCGCTTTACCGCTATTTGTCGGTGCAGCAGATGAGCGCCTTCGCCGCCGACCGCAACGTCGCCATGGCCCAGGTTTTCCGCAATTCGCTGTGGCCCGGTTTTGCCGAGCAGGTGCGTTATTCCTACGGCCGGACCGGGGCGCCCCCGCCGGCGGGCGTTGCCGCGGGCGAACTGCGCCAGCGCCTGGCGGACCTGATGCGGGACACGGCCGTGGTCCGCCTGCGCGTCTACAACCGCCTCGGCGTCGTCGTCTTTTCGACCAATCTTGGCGAAATCGGGCGGGAAACCGAGAACCCGGCGCTGTTCCGCCAGGCCCTGGCCGGTCAGACCGGCAGCGATCTGGCCCAAGGCATCGCCGTCGAAGGCCTGGAGGGGCACCACGCCAAGGCCGATCTGTTGTCCACCTTCGTGCCCGTCGTCGGCCGGGCCAGGGAGGTCGAAGGGGTGGTCGAAGTGGGCCAGGACGTCAGCCCGTTCATGGCCGAGGTGACGCGCACCCTGTGGTGGGTGACGGCCGGCGTGGTCGGCGTCTTTGCCCTCCTGTACCTGCTGCAGTTCCTGGTGGTGCGCCGGGCCCACCAGATCCTGCGCATCCAGGAGGCAAAGATCCAGGCCTCCCGGTCCACCCTCGAACTCCAGGTCGAACAGCGCACGGCAGAATTGAAGCGGGCCAACCGCCAGCTCGAAGGCGAGGTCGCCGAGCGGCGCCAGGCCGAAAGCAAGCTCAATTACCTGGCCTACCACGACCCCCTCACCGGCCTGCCCAACCGGCGCCGCTACATCGAGCGGCTGGCCGAAAGCATCGGCGAGGCCCAACGGCGCAACCAGCGGCTGGCCGTATTGTTCATCGACCTCGACCAGTTCAAGCAGGTGAACGATTCCCTCGGCCACACCATCGGCGACGAACTGCTCGTTGCCGTAGCCACCCGGCTTTCCCGGCAGGTCGGATTGACCGACCGGCTGGCCCGTCTTGGCGGCGACGAGTTCATCTGCCTCATGGAAGGCGTCGGGGCTGAAGACGAGGCGGCGGAGCTGGCGCGGGAGATCATCGCCGCCTTCGATCAGCCCTACCTGGTGGCCGGCCACGAGCTTTACCTGTCCACCTCGGTAGGCATCAGCCTCTACCCGGTGGATGGCGACGACGTCGGAACCCTGATGCGCAACGCCGATTCGGCCATGTACCGGGCCAAGGCGGCGGGGCGCGGCCACTACCATTTCTACACCCCGGACATGACCGACGCGGTGATGGAACGGGTCCGGGTGGAAAACCTGCTGCGCCGCGCCATCGAAAACCACGAGCTGGAGGTCTATCTGCAGCAGCAGGTCGATGCGGTGAGCGGCCGGCTGACCGGGGCCGAAGCCCTGATCCGCTGGCACAGCCCCGAACTCGGCGAGGTACCGCCGACCCGTTTCATCGGCCTGGCCGAGGAAACCGGGCTGATCGTCAGCCTCGGTAACTGGGTGCTGCGGGAAACCTGCCGCCAGGTCATGGCCTGGCGGGCCGACGGCTTCGACCTGCCCCAGGTTTCGGTCAATCTTTCTGTCAAACAACTCGAGCGGCCCGAATTCATCCACATCCTGACCGACATCCTGGCTGAAACCGGCCTCGAACCCGAGCGCTTGAAGCTTGAGTTGACTGAATCGGTGGTCATGCAGGTGGACAATGCCTTCGTTCTCCTCGACCGCCTGCGCGCCCTGGGCATCACCCTCGCCATCGACGATTTCGGCACCGGCTACTCGTCCCTCAACTACCTCAAGCTCCTGCCCATCCAGCAGCTCAAGATCGATCGCTCCTTCGTCGTCGGCATCGGCAGCAACCGGGGCGACGAAGCCATCATCACCACGGTCATGGCCCTGGCCAAGAGTCTGGGCCTCGAAGTCGTCGCCGAAGGCGTGGAAACCGAGGAGCAGGCAGGCTTTCTGACCATTCTCGGTTGCCAGCAGCTGCAAGGTTTCCTCCACGGCGAGCCGGTGGCCGCCGGGAAATTCGAGGCCCGCTGGGGCAAGCGCTGATGGCCGCGCTGGCTTGGCGCCTGCTCGGCCGTGAAATCCGCTCGGGCGAATTGCGGCTTCTGCTCGTCGCCCTGGTGGTGGCTGTCGCCGCCGTCACCGCCGTCGGTTTTTTCACCGACAGGGTGCGTCAGGCCCTGGAGCGCGAGGCGCACCAACTGCTGGGTGCCGACCTGCTGCTCGTCGCCGATCACCCCTGGCCGGCCGACATCCGCCGCGAGGCCGCCGGCCGCGGCCTCGCCCTGGCCGAAACCTGGACCTTTCCCAGCATGGTGCTCCGGGACGGCCGGGCGCAGCTGGCCGACATCAAGGCCGTCAGCCCGGCCTACCCGCTGCGCGGCCGGCTGCGGCTGGCCGGGGGGGAGGATGGCCCGGCCGGCGGGCCGGCGCCGGGGACGGTATGGCTCGACGAACGCCTGGCCACGGCCCTGGCCGCCCGCCCGGGGGACAGCCTCAACCTCGGCCAGGGAAAATTCGCGGTGGCGGGCGTCCTCACCCTCGAACCCGACCGCGGGGTCAATTTCTTCAGCCTCGCCCCGCGGCTCATGATGAATCTGGCCGATCTGCCGGCCACCGGCCTCGTCCAGGCTGGCTCCCGGGTCGGTTACCGCCTTCTGGTGGCGGGGGAGGACGCGGCGGTAGCCGCCTTCCAGGCCTGGGCCGGGGCACGGCTGGAGCGGGGCGAGCGCCTTGAAGACAGCCGCAACGCCAGGCCCGAAATCCGCACCGCCCTCGATCGGGCGCAGCGCTTTCTCGGCCTGGCGACCCTGCTCACCGTGGTCCTCGCCGCCGTGGCCGTCGCCCTGGCGGCGCGCCGCTACCTGCAGCGCCATCTCGACGCCTGTGCCGTGATGCGCTGCCTGGGCGCCACCCAGGGCAAGCTTCTCGCGCTCCATGGCACCCTGTTCGTCCTGCTCGCCGTGCTGGCGGCGGGCCTCGGCTGCCTGCTCGGCTACGCCACCCATTGCGCTCTCCACCTCTGGCTGGCCGGACTCCTCGCCGCCCCCCTGCCGCCGCCGTCGCTGCAGCCCGCCGGCCAGGGGTTCGCGGTGGCCGCCGTGCTTCTCCTGGGATTCGCGCTGCCGCCCCTTTTTCGCCTGCGGCAGGTGCCGACCCTGCGCGTCCTGCGCCGCGAACTCGGGCCGCCTCCGGCCGGGCTGGCCGGGGGCTACGGTCTCGGCCTGGCGTTGCTGGCCGGCCTCATGGTCTGGGTGGCGGGGGAAATCCGCCTCGGCGCCATCGCCGCCGGCGGCTTCGCCGGGGCGCTTCTGGCCTTCGCCTTCCTGGCCCGGCTGGCCGTTCGCCTGCTCGGCACCGTGCGGGGGGCCGGCCGCTTCGGCTGGCGCCAGGGCCTGGCCAACCTGGAGCGCCACGCCTGGGCCAGTACCCTGCAGATCGTCGCCCTGGCGCTGGGCATCATGGCCATGCTTCTCCTCACCGTGACCCGGGGCGAATTGCTCACTGCCTGGCAGAGGGCGACGCCCCCCGATGCCCCCAACCGCTTCGTCATCAACATCCAGCCGGAACAGGTCGGCGAGGTCCGGCAGATCCTACGGGGCGCCGCCATCGAGGCCGAACTGGCGCCCATGGTGCGGGGCCGCCTGGTGCGTATCGCCGGCCGGGAAGTCGGGCCGGCGGATTATCCCGAAGACGACCGGGCGCAGCGCCTGATCGAGCGCGAATTCAACCTCTCCTGGCGGGCCGAACTGCCTCCCGGCAACCGGCTGGCCGGCGGACGCTGGTTCACGCCGCGAGAAGGGGGCAAGGGCCTGGCGTCGGTCGAGGACGGGCTGGCCAAGACCCTCGGCATCCGCATCGGCGACCGCCTGGAATTCGCCATCGCCGGCCAGACGGTGGCCATGGACGTGGTGGGCCTGCGTAAGCTCGACTGGGATTCGATGCGGGTCAATTTCTTCGTCCTTACCCCGCCGGGCGTCCTCGAAACCCAGCCCGCCAGCTACATCACCAGCTTCCACCTGGCCGCCGACCGGGCCGATCTGACCGCCGGCCTGGTCGAACGCTTCCCCAACCTGACGGTGGTGGACGTGGTGGCCATCGTCAAACAGCTCCAGGCGGTGATGGGGCAATTGGCCGGGGCGGTCCAGTTCATCTTTCTGTTTACCCTCGCCGCCGGCGCCGTCGTCCTCCACGCAGCCCTGGTCGCCGCCTTCGACGAACGGCGTTACGAACTGGCCGTGCTGCGCGCCCTGGGCGCCCGCCGCAGCCAGTTGCGCCAGGCCTTGCTCACCGAACTGGCCCTGGTCGGCGCCCTGGCCGGCGGCCTCGCCGCAGCCGGGGCGAGCCTGGTCGGCCAGGTGCTGGCGCGCCAGGTGTTCGCCCTCGATTTGCCCTTCGAGCCCGGCATCTTTCCCCTGGCGATGGCGGTTTCGGCGGCCCTGGCGGTGGCGGTCGGCTGGCTCGCCATCGGCAGCCTCCTGCGGAGTCCGCCGCTCATCGCCCTGCGGGCCGGGTGAGGGGCGGCTGGCGGGTAATCGCCGGGAACCGCCGCGCCGGGGCGATCGGCAGGAAGCATTCCGACGAGAGCCTGGCCGGGAAGCCCGGCTTGCGGGCGGGGCAACGATGCGCCGGTTTGCTCCGGGCCGCTGCGTTTTCGGGCCGCGGCAGAGATTTCCCGGCTCAGAATTCGAAATCGAGTTCGGTATGGTTGGCGCCGTCGCAGTAGCGGTAGCGGATCGCCGTTGCCATCGAGCGCAGCACGTTGAGTCCGAAGCCGCCGATGCGGTCGTGATCGTGGGCGAGGGCGGCGGCGACGGTGAGATCGAAGGGGGGGGCGAGGTCGCGGTAGCAGAGGGTCGCACCGCGGCCGTCGGCGCTGAGGCCGACGATGACGGGCAAGGCCGATTCGCCGCCCAGGCCGTGCTGGATGGTGTTGGTGAACAACTCCTCGACCGCCAGCTGCAGGCGGTGAATATGCAGGGCATCGACGCCGGCCCCGGCGGCGTGGTCGGCCAGGGCGGCGAGAAGGCCGGTCAGATCGGCATAGCGCGCCGGCACCGAAATTTCCGTAGAATGTTTAGCCATGCACGGTGGATGGGAGGCGATGCGATGATTAAAACACATTGGCTGGCGGCTGTCGCCGTGGCCGCCGCCGGGATTGTCCAGGCCGGCGAAGTCGCCGGGACCGTCAAGACGAGCCGGGGCGAAGTGACCATCGAGCGGGCCGGGCAGCGCCTGCCGGCCGCGGTGGGCAGCGAAGTCCTGGCGGCGGACCGCATCCGGACCGGCCCAGACGGCGCCGTCGGCATCACCCTGCGGGACGACACCCTGCTTTCGGCCGGCCCCAATTCCAGCCTGGCAGTCGATCGCTTCGTCTTCGATTCGACCACCCACGCCGGTCAGGCGACGACTTCGCTGCGCCGCGGCACCCTGGCCGTGGTGACGGGAAAACTCGCCAAGGAGGCGCCCGAATCGGTGCAATTCCGCACCCCGACCAGCGTCCTGGGGGTACGCGGCACCGAGTTCGCCGTCGAGGTGGCGGCGGGGGAGGAGGACTGACATGGGCCGCTTCATCGTCGTCCTCTGCGGCGTCCTGCTCGCGGCCTGCGTCAGCGAGCGCGTCGTTCTCCTGCCCGCCGCCGACGGACGGCCGGGCGCCGTTGTGGTGCGCTCCGACGGCGCCGAGCAGGTGCTGGCCGCACCCTACGCCGGTGCCGTGCGCCGGGCGGGAAGCTACAGCCCCTACCAGTCTTCGGCGGCCGAGGTCGAAGCACTTTTCGCCGCGGCCCTGGCCGCCCAGCCGCCGCGGGTGGCGCACTTCGTCGTTTATTTCGTCGAAGGCGGCGACACCCTGACCCCGGAATCCCTGGCCGAATTCGACCGGATCAAGGCGGCGCTCCAGTCCCGGCCGGCCGCCGAAATCCTGGTCACCGGGCATACTGACCGGGTGGGCAGCATTGAAGCCAACGACGCCCTGTCGCTCCGGCGGGCGGAAAGCGTGCGTCAGGCCCTGGTGGCCGCCGGACTGCCGGAGCGGGCGATCAGCGTGGCCGGCCGGGGCGAGCGCGAGCCGGCGGTGGCGACGGCCGACGAAGTGGCCGAAGGGCGCAACCGGCGGGTCGAAATCAGCGTGCGTTAAGCCGCTGCGGCAGCCGGCCGGGAGGCGGCGGGTCCATCCCAGCGCAGGACCAGGACGGTCAGGTCGTCGGCCGGCGGGTGGCCGGCTTCGAAGCTCCGGACATCGTCGCGGATGGCCGTGGCCAGGGCCTCCGGTGGGCCGTCGGCGGGGGCCGCCGCCAGGAGCGCCAGGAGCCGGTCGCCGCCGTAGTAGGCGCGGCCGTCGGTGGCCTCGGTCACCCCGTCGGTGAATAGGCAGACCAGGTCGCCGGGTTCCAGCTGCCGGGAAAAGGCGACGAAGGGGTAGTTGCCCAGGGCACCCACCGGCGGGCCGGCGGCATCCCCCGCCGCCAGGCGCAGCAGGGTGGGGCCGCGGCGCAGGACCGGCGCGTCGTGCCCGGCGCAGACGCAGGCCAGGCGGCCGCTGTCGGCGTCGAGGACGGCAATGAAGGTGGTGACGAAAAGAACTTCCGGGTTGTTGCGGCAGAGTTCGACCTCGATCTGGCGCAGGGCTTCCCCCAGATCGTCCACCCGCCGCACCAGGGCCGCGGCCAGGGTTTTGGCCACGGTCATGAAGAGGCTGGCGGGAACGCCCTTGCCGCTTACGTCGCCGACGCCGAAGCAGACCCGCCGGTCGTCGAGAGCGAAACATTCGTAGTAGTCGCCGCCGACGGCCCGGGCCGGTTCCAGCCGGGCGGCGAGGCGAAAGCGGGATTCGTCGGCGAAGAGGGCCTGGGGATCGGGCAGGAGTCCCATCTGGATGCGGCGGGCCGCGTCGAGTTCGCCGGCGTCGCGGGCGGCGGCCTCGCGGCTGGCCTGGAGCGCGTTCTCGGCGGCCCGCCGTTGGCGGTCGGCGTCGACCAGGGTATTGCCGAGGAGGAGGATGAAAAGCGGGTTGAGGAGGGCTATCACGGTCGCCGCATCGAAGAGCCAGCCCCCGGCGACGAAGGCGGCGAAGCCCGCGCCGACCAGCCCGGCGGCGACCGCCGCCCCGGAGCCGGCGGCGTAGGCTGGCCGCAGGGCGGGCAGGGCGACAATCAGGAGCAGCCCGGCGGCGAGCAACACGCCGACCTCCAGGGCGGGCATCCAGCCGGGCCGGCGCAGGGCGTCGCCGGCGAGCAGGCTTTCGATGACCTGGGCGTGGACGTCGATGCCGGGGATCTTCTCGCCCAGCGGGGTGAGCACCTGGTCGACGAGGCCGACTCCGGTCAGGCCGAGAATGACGAAACGGCCGGCGAAACCGGCTGGAGCGAAGCTGCCGTCGAGGACGCTGGCGGCGGAAACCCGCCGGTCCGGGGCGAGGCGGCCGAAGTGCAGGAGCAACTGGCCGTCGGCCCGGGTCGGCAGGCGGTAGTCGCCGACCCCCACCGTCTCCAGGCCCCGGAGGCCGGACTGGGCTTCGAGGGCGGCGGCCCCCAGGGCGACGCGGACCATTTCCAGCCCCAGGGCGGGCACCAGGGCGTCGCCGATGCGGCCGGCCAGGGGCAGGCGGCGCAGAACGCCAAGATCGGCGTCGCCGCCCGCCCGGTCGGGGGGCGTGTTGATGAGGCCGACGCCGGCTGCTGCCTCTTCCAGCGCCGGCAGGCTGCCCAGGGCGGCGCCGTAGGCGGGCAGCCCCTCGCTTCCGCCGCCGCCCCGGCTGACCAGGGAAACCGAGCGGCCGCCCGGGCGGGCCGTGGGCAGGGCCGCGGCGACCCCGGACACCGCCAGCACCGTCGGCCCGGTCGCCAGGGCCTGGGCCAGGCGGCGGTCGGGGTCGGGAAGTCCAGCCAGGGTCTCGCCGGGCAGTTGCGGCAGGCGGCGGGCCAGTTCCGGCGGGCTGAGGCGGTCGGGCTCGACGAACAGAATGTCGATCCCCAAGGCAAGGGGGCGCCCCGCCAGAATGCGGGCGACCAAGTCGGCCACCCGGTCCCGGGGCCAAGGCCATTGCCCCTGGGCGACCAGGCTCGCCTCGTCAATATCGACGACGAGGGCCGGCACGGCGCTGCGGTCCCGGGGGTGGAGGCGCTGGTAGTGGTCGAAGAGGAGGTGGCGCAGGCCGAAGAGCGGCGCCTCCTGCCGCCAGACCTGTAGCAGCGCGGCGAGGACGAGAAGAACCAGGGCCAGGCTGCGGCCGTGGTGGGCACCCAGCAGGCGGGCCAGAAGGGATTTCACAAGTCGACTACGAGGCCGTCGTAGGCGGAAATGATTTCCAGGGGCGCCCGGCCTTCGCGGGTGATTGCCTCGAAGCGGCGGGTTTCGTCGAGGAGCCGGCCGAGCTGCTCGTCGTCGTTGACCGGCTCGTGGTGGAAGAGGGCGAGGCGGCGGGCACCGGCCGCCTGGCACAACTCGACGCCCACCACGTTGCTCGAATGGCCCCAGTCGGCCTTGACCGAAACCGCCTCGGCCAGGGAATACATGGCGTCGAAGACCACCAGGTCGGCGGCTTGGAAAAATTCGATGAAACCCTGGCGTTCGCCGTTGTCCTCCAGCTTGTGCTCGGAATCGGTGGAATAGACGACGCAGCGACCCTGCCCTGCGAAGCGGTAGCCGTAGGAATCGCCGGCGTGAAGCTGGCGGTGGGGCGTCACCGTGAGGCCGGCGACGGCATGCGGCTGGCCCGGCGTCATGGCGTGATACTCGATGGTGGCGCCGGCCTGGGAATAATCCACAGGGAAGCAGGGGGCCCGCATCTGCAGCCGCATCGCCTCCTCCAGGCGATCGTGGCAGCCGTGGATGACGATGCGGTTACCGGGAATGTACATGGGCAAAAAGAAAGGAAAGCCCATGAGGTGGTCCCAGTGCAGGTGGGAAATGAAGACGTGATAGACCTGGGGGCGCGCCGCGCCGTAGGCGGCGAGCTTGGCCTGGGCCAGGGGGCGGGCGCCGCTGCCCATGTCGCAGATGATGTGTTCCGGCCCGCCGGTGACGATCTCGACGCAGGAGGAATGGCCGCCGAAGGTGCCGGCGGTGGCGAAAGGTAGGCCGTCGACGAAATCCGCCAGTTCGCTCCGGCTGGCGAAGCGCCGGCCGTTGGCGGCGGTGAGGGCGGCCATCACCTTGTGGCGCACGGCGTCCGCCGTCAGGGCGATGGGCAGGGAGCCACGGGTGCCCCAGAAAACGACTTTTTTCATGCCAGTTGGGCGCAGGCTCCGTCCACATCGACGTAGCACGGCATGACGAGGTTGAGGCGGGCGATGGCGAAGATTTCGGCGACCAGGGGCTGCATGCCGGCGACGGCGAAGCGGCCGCCCTGGGCGGCCGCCTGGCGGGAGGCGACGACCAGGGTGCGCAGGCCCAGGCTCGACATGTAGTCGACGGCGGAGAGGTCGAGCAGCAGGGCGGGAGAGCCGGCCTTGCAGCCGGCGAGCAAGGGGGCGAGGGCGGCGCCGAGCGCGCCCGCCGTAAGGTGATCGAGGCGCCCGCGGGCGGCGGCGACGGTGACGCCGCCGACCACGCGCACGGGCAGCAGGGTGACGCGCTGGTCTTCCATCAGGCGAGGCTCCGGGCCGCGGCGTCGACGTCTTCGAAGCAGGGAATGACCAGTTCGAAGCGGGCGATGGCGAAGACTTCCCGAACCAGGGGCTGGACGCCGGCGATGCCGATGCGACCGCCCGCCGCCTTGATCTGGCGGGCCGCCACCATGAGGCTGCGCAGCCCGGCGCTGGAAATGTACTGGACCGCGGAAAAGTCGAGGATGAGCGGACGGGAGCCGGCGCTGCAGGTCGGGATGACTTCCTGCAGCGCCAGCAGGAACGGATCGGCGCTGCCGTGGTCAATGCGTCCGGTGGGAGCGACGACAAAGGCGATGGGGTGGTCGCGTACGGTTAGATTCATCTTTTCGGCCTTCCCTGAATTGGGTTGATTATGCCATGGGGGGATTTGCCGGCAAGGGTCGGTAGGCCGTGGGATTCATGAGAAAATACCGGCGGCGGGCGACGGCGTTTTTTCCCGGCGGACGAAACGCTCTCGCCGTTTCGATGATCTGGGCAGGGCCGGCGGAGTTTTTCCACCGACCGGCATCCTCCGACGGCTTCACTTTTTCCGGTCACTCTCGATGCAGCAGGCAACACCGCTTTTCTCCTATCGCAAGTTCTGGGCCCGGCGTTTCGGCAAAGCCCCCTTCCTGCCCATGTCGCGGGCCGAAATGGATGCCCTGGGCTGGGATTCCTGCGACGTCATCCTGGTCACCGGCGACGCCTACATCGACCATCCCAGCTTCGGCATGGCCCTGGTCGGGCGGTTGCTGGAAGCGCAAGGTTTTCGGGTCGGCATCATCAGCCAGCCGGACTGGCATTCCGCCGCCGACTTCCGCCGGCTGGGGAAGCCCAACCTGTTCTACGGCGTCACCGCCGGCAACATGGATTCCATGGTCAATCGCTACACCTCCGACCGCAAAATCCGTTCCGACGACGCCTACACCCCCAACGCCGAACCCAACAAGCGCCCCGACCGGGCCGTCGTGGTCTATGCCCAGCGCTGCCGCGAGGCCTTCCCCGAGGCCAACGTGGTGATCGGCTCGATCGAGGCGAGCCTGCGCCGCATCGCCCATTACGACTACTGGTCCGACACGGTGCGCCGTTCGGTGCTGCCCGATTCCAAGGCCGACCTGCTGCTCTTCGGCAACGCCGAGCGGGCTCTGGTGGCGCTCGCCCACCGGCTGGCCCGGGGGGAGGCCATCGAGACCATCCGCGACCTGCGGGGCACGGCCTTCATGGTTCCCGCCGGCTGGCTGCCGGGGGAGGAATGGACGGCTCTCGATTCGACCTCGGTGGATACCCCGGGGCCGGTGGGCCGCCACCCCGACCCCTACGCCATGGCTGCTCCGGCCGCAGCCCCGGCGGCGCCCGCCGGCGAAGCCCGGCCGGTGCGCCTCGTCAGCCGCGCCGAGCGCCTCGCCGCCCGCCAGGAGCAGCGGACCCTTACCGTCATCCGCCTGCCGTCCTTTGAGCAGGTCAAGGACGATCCGGTGCTCTACGCCCACGCCTCCCGCACCTTCCACCTCGAATCCAACCCCGGCAACGCCCGCTGCCTCGTCCAGGGCCACGGCGGGCGCGACGTCTGGCTCAACCCGCCGCCCATTCCCCTCACCACCGAGGAACTGGACCAGGTCTACGAGGCCCCCTACGCCCGCCGCCCGCACCCGGCCTACGGCGAGGCCAAGATTCCCGCCTGGGAGATGATCCGCTTTTCGGTAAACATCATGCGCGGCTGCTTCGGCGGCTGCACCTTCTGCTCCATCACCGAACACGAGGGCCGCATCATCCAGAGCCGTTCGGAGGAGTCGGTGCTGCGGGAAATCGAGGAAATGCGCGACAAGACCCCGGGCTTCACCGGCATTGTCTCTGACCTCGGCGGCCCCACCGCCAACATGTTCCACTTGAAGTGCAAGGACGAGAAGATCGAGTCGGCCTGTCGCCGCCTGTCCTGCGTCTACCCGGACATCTGCGAAAACTTGGGCACCGACCACAGCCGGCTGATTTCCCTCTACCGCAAGGCCCGGTCGCTGCCCGGGGTGAAAAAGGTCCAGATCGGCTCGGGCCTGCGCTACGACCTGGCGGTGCGCTCGCCGGAATACGTCAAGGAACTGGTCACCCACCACGTCGGCGGCTACCTCAAGATCGCCCCGGAACACACCGAAGACGGGCCGCTCGCCAAGATGATGAAACCCGGCATCGGCGCCTACGACCGCTTCAAGGCGATGTTCGAGCGCTTTTCCCGGGAGGCGGGCAAGGAGCAGTACCTCATTCCCTACTTCATCGCCGCCCATCCCGGCACCCGCGACGAGGACATGCTCAACCTGGCCCTCTGGCTCAAACGCAACAACTTCCGCCTCGACCAAGTGCAGACCTTCCTGCCAACGCCCATGGCGCTCGCCACGGCGATGTACCACAGCGAGCGCAATCCCTTGAAAAAACTGGGGCGCGACGGCGAGCGGGTGGAAACCGTCCGGAGCGGCCGGCAAAGGAAGCTGCACAAGGCTTTTCTCCGCTACCACGACCCGGAAAACTGGCCTCTCCTGCGCGATGCCCTCAAGGCCATGGGCCGCGCCGACCTCATCGGCAACGGCAAGAAACAGCTGGTTCCCGCCTGGCAGCCGGCGGGAACCGGGGTGAAACCGGCGGCCTGCCAGGCCCGCCGGCCGAAGCCGCCTGCCCGCGGCCTGCCGCCCAAGGCCGGCCGGGCCAAGGGGCGATAGGGTCGCCGAGGCCCGCCGCGACGGCGGGTAAACCCCGTCGCCACCGGGGTTTACCCTAGGCCTTTTGGCGCATTGACGGCGGTCCGCCAAGCAGGGATACTGCACCGCCTATGCGACCGGGGTATGCCCGGAAATTATTGTCGGGGGACGGAGGCGGGGTCATGGGGGACGACAGGAGCACCACCGGAAGGCATCGCCACGGCCGCCGCCAGGCCGACCGGCGGACCGGCCGCGATCGCCGGGCGGCCGGCCCCGGACGGCACGGGGTGGAGCGCCGGCACTCCTGGGAAGAGCAGCGGACCCAGTACTGGACGCGGCTTCTCTTCTGCGGCTTGGCGCTGCTCTACTTCAATTTCGGCGGGGACGCCCAGGTGCGCGCCTGGACCGGGGTGCCCGCGGTCACCGGCTTTTTCGTCGCCTACGGCTTGCAGGTGCTGTTCTTCATGGGCCATGCCGCCCGCGTGCCCCATGCGCCTTGGCGCCAGCGCCTCACCATGTGGATCGACATCGGCGCGGCGACTTTTGCCGTGCTCGCCGACGCCACCGTCACTTCGCCGGGCTTTCTCGTTTTCCTCATGGTCATCCTCGGCAACGGCATGCGCTACGGCCTGCGTTTCTTCGGCGAGGCGGTGGCCGGCAGCCTGGGGGCGGCGCTCCTCATCGTCGGCCTGCGGCTGCACGACTACGCCAGCGTCTTTTCGGTAAGCGCCATATTCTTCCTGGTCTTTTTCACCATCGTCGTCCTCTATTCCTATTCCCTTACCGCCAAGATCGAGCGGACCCGGGACAAGCTCGCCTTCGAGCGCAACGTCGATGCCCTCACGGGCCTCCTCAACCGGCGGGCGCTCATCGAGCGGGCCACCCATTTCATCCATGGGACGCCGGTGCAGCAGCGGGAATTCGTCGTTCTCTTCGCCGATCTCGACGGCTTCAAGAACGTCAACGATACCCACGGGCACCACGTCGGCGACCGGGTGCTGGCGGGGGTGGGCAGCCGCATCGCCGCCGTCGTCCGGGCCGAGGATCTGGTGGCCCGCTACGGCGGCGACGAATTTCTCCTCATCCTGCCCCATGCCTCGGCGGCCGGGGGCGAAACTGTGGCCCGGCGGGTGCGCCAGGCGATTAACGCCTGGGCCGAGGCCAACGAGGTCGATTTCAGCGTGTCCATCGGCATGGGGCGCTACCCGGACCACGGCAGCGATCTGGAAACGGTCATCGCGTCGGTGGACAAGGCCATGTACCGCAGCAAACTGGTGCACGGCCGGGGCGGCATCCTCCACGCCGAGGCCGGCAGCTGAAGCTGCGCCGGTTCCGGCTTGGGCTAAAATACCCGCCATGAACGCACCGACCACCTACGACCTGATCGGCGGCGATGCCGCCGTCGCCCGTCTCACCGACCGCTTCTACGAACTCATGGACCGCGTGCCGCAATTTGCCGGCATCCGCGCCATGCATCCCGCCGACCTCAAGGAATCCCGGGACAAGCTTTATATGTTCCTGTCGGGCTGGATGGGCGGGCCGGATTTGTTCGTCGAGAAATTCGGCCATCCGCGCCTGCGGGGGCGCCACATGCCTTTCCAGATCGGTGTTGCCGAGCGCGATCAGTGGGTGGCCTGCATGGTCCTGGCCATGGAAGAGACGGGGATCGAAGCCGGGCTGCGCCAGAAGCTGTTGGAGAATTTCTTCCATACCGCCGATTTCATGCGCAATAAACACGGCTAGACCGGGCAATTCACCTGCTGCGGTGCAGCATGGGGTGGTACAATAGCGGGTTTCGTATTCTCAGGCCGCCCCCATGTCGCTCCGCCCCATCCGCAACATCGCCATCATCGCCCACGTCGACCACGGCAAGACCACGCTGGTCGACCAACTGCTCCGTCAGTCCGGTACCTTCGCCGCCCACCAACAACTGGTCGAGTGCGTCATGGATTCCAACGACCTGGAAAAGGAGCGGGGCATCACGATCCTTTCCAAGAACGCCGCGGTCGAGTACGAAGGTGTCCATATCAACATTGTCGACACGCCGGGCCACGCCGATTTCGGCGGTGAAGTCGAGCGCGTGCTGGGTATGGTCGATGGCGTGGTCCTGCTGGTCGACGCCGCCGAAGGCCCCATGCCGCAGACCCGCTTCGTCACCAAGAAGGCGCTGGCTCTCGGCCTGCGCCCCATCGTCCTGGTCAACAAGGTGGACCGCGACGGGGCCGACCCCGATCAGGCCGTCAACCTGACTTTCGACCTCTTCGACAAGCTCGGCGCCACCGACGAACAGCTCGACTTCCCCATCGTCTACGCTTCCGGCCTCAACGGCTGGGCGGCCATGGAACTTGACCAGCCCCGCGAAAACATGAAGCCGCTGTTCGACACCATCTTGCGCCACGTGCCGGCCCCCGATGCCGATACCGACGCGCCGCTGCAACTGCAGATCACTGCCCTCGATTATTCCTCCTACGTCGGTCGCATCGGCGTCGGCAAGATCAACCGTGGCAAGGTCAAGACCGGCCAGAACGTCTTGGTCATGTTCGGTACCGAGGAAGAAGCCGCCGAACACGAGCGCACCCCGATCAAGGCCAAAATCGGCCAGGTGTTCGGCTTCCAGGGCCTGAACAAGGTCGAACTGGAAGAAGGCCACGCCGGCGACATCGTCCAGATCACCGGCATCGAAGACCTCGTGCTGGGCTGCACCGTGACCGATCCGGAACAGCCGGAATCCCTGCCGCTCCTGAAGATCGACGAGCCGACGCTGTCCATGCAGTTCATGGTCAACACCAGCCCCCTGGCCGGCACTGAAGGCAAGTTCGTGACCAGCCGCCAGATCCGCGACCGCCTGCACAAGGAACTGCTGACCAACATGGCGCTGCGGGTCCACGACACGGGCAACGGCGATGTCTTCGACGTGGCCGGCCGGGGCGAACTGCACCTCGGCATCCTCCTCGAAAACATGCGGCGCGAAGGCTACGAGTTGGCCGTCGGCCGGCCGCGGGTGGTCAAGAAGATCATCGATGGCGTCGAGTGCGAGCCCTACGAAATGCTCACCGTCGACGTCGAGGAGGATACCCAGGGGGGCGTCATGGAGAGCCTGGGGCAGCGGAAGGGCGACCTGCAGGACATGGTCCCGGACGGCCGCGGCCGGGTCCGCATCGAATACCGCATTCCCGCCCGGGGCCTGATCGGCTTCCAGGGCGAGTTCATGAACCTGACCCGCGGCAATGGCCTGATGAGCCACGTTTTCGACGAATACGCCCCGTGCAAGGAAGGCGGCGTCGCCGAGCGGCGCAACGGCGTGCTGGTTTCCCAGGACAACGGCGAAGCCGTGGCCTACGCCCTGTGGAAGCTGCAGGACCGGGGCCGCATGTTCGTCAGCCCGGGCGAGAAGCTCTACGAGGGCATGATTATCGGCATCCACAGCCGCGAGAACGACCTCGTGGTCAATCCGATCAAGGGCAAGCAGCTGACCAACGTGCGCGCCTCCGGCACCGACGAGGCGGTGCGCCTGGTGCCGCCCATCCAGCTTAGCCTGGAAGCGGCGGTGGAGTTCATCGCCGACGACGAGCTGGTCGAATTGACTCCCAAGTCGATCCGCATCCGCAAGCGTTTCCTCACCGAAATCGAGCGCAAGCGCGCCCAGCGCGAAGGGGCATGACGCACCGTCCGCCCCGCCGGACCTGGCCGGGCGGGAACGAACAGGCGGCTCCTGGGGGCCGCCCTTTTTTTGCCTGAGCGCCGCCAGCCCGGCTCGCGGTAAAACCCCGGCAGCGGGCGGCTTTGTTGAGGCGGTAAGGGCTGGTGTATGATTCTGCGCACAGTCGAATGGTAGGGGTGAGGTCAGGTGCTGCGGTCCTTGGTTTTGGCGTTGGCGTTGGTCCTGTCGGCAGGGGTGCTGGCGCAGTCCGCTTCCCCTGACGACAAGCGGAAGTTGGTCGAGCAGAAGATGAAGCTGCTCGAGATGCTGGTCAACTCGCCATCGGCCAAGGCCAGTCCGGGCAAGGGAGACGCGCCGAGCCTCGCGGAGAAGGGGGGCAAAGCCCTCGAACTCGCCCGCGGCGCCGTTGCCGAAAGCCGCTTCGACGAGGCGGCGCAGATCCTCGACGACGCCCTGCGGTCTTCGTCTTCATCGGCCCGCCGGGGCGGTCCCGATCCTTCGCTATCGGAAAGCGCCCTCCGTCTGGCGCACCAGAACCTGGTCGAACAAGTCGCCACCTACCGGGCGTCGGTCGAAGATCTGGTCGGCGAACCCAAGATCGGGGCCGCCGCCAAGGGACTCCTTGCCCGCATCGATGCCCAGAGCGCCGCGGCCCGGAAAGAGGTGGGCGCCGGCCGGCTTGACGCCGCCAACCGCATCCTCGGCGATGCCTACAAGCTGGCGGTGACCGAACTTTCCCGACTGCGGGCCGGCCACGAAGTGGTGATGTCCCTCAATTTCGCCAGCCCGGCCGACGAATACGCCTACGAGATCAAGCGGTTCGAAAGCGGCGAACTCATGGTCGGCATGTTGATCGGCGAGGGCAAGGCCGACGGCGACCGTCGCGCCCTGGTCGACGGCTTCGCGGCCGAAGGCCGCCGGCTGCGCGGCGAGGCCCAGCGGCTCGCCCAGTCCGGCCAGCACAAGGAGGCGGTCGGTCTGATGGAAAAAGCCACCGCCCAGATGAATCGGGCCCTCCAGGCGATGGGCGTGCCGGTGTTCTGACCGGGCCGCCCGTTTCTCCCGGCGCGGAGAGCGTTTTGGTTTTTCCTTCCCGATAGCCACAACAATGGGTTGCGGGCGTTCTTGGCTGACCTTGTTCTACCTCGGACGCGGCGGCCATTCGATGATCTTTTCCGCCTATTCCGGTGTGCTGCCGGCGGTGACTCTGGCCTGGGGCATGAGCGCCAGCCAGGCGGGGGCGGTCCAGAGCGCCTGGCACCTGGGATTTCTTGTCTCGCTCTTCGTCGTCGGGCTTCTCGCCGACCGGTACGGCGCCCGCCGGGTCGTCCTCCATTCGTCCCTGGCCGCGGCGGCTAGCGCCGTCCTTTTCGGCGTCCTGGCCGACGGATTCCAGTCGGCCTTCCTGCTCTACGGGCTGGCCGGGCTGTGCACCGGCGGCACCTACACCCCGGCCCTCAAACTGATTTTCGAGGAGGTTGCCCCGGCCCGGCGGGGGCGCGCCATGGGCGGCTACCTCGCCGCCGGGTCGGCCGGGTACGCCCTGGCCCTGGGCGCCGTCGCCGTGACGACGGGATTCGGCTGGCGGGCGGGCCTTTTTGCTGCCGCGGCGGGGGCGGTGATGGGCTGCCTCCTGATGCAGCTCGCCCTGCGGGGTTTGGCCGATCGACCGGCGGCGGGCGGCGGGCATTCGCCGCTGCGGGGCCTGGGCGAACTGGGGCAGAACCGGGCGGCGCTGGGCTGCATCGGCGCCTACACGGCCCATTGCTGGGAATTGCTCGGCATGTGGGCCTGGCTGCCGGCCTTCGTTTCGGCGGTGGCGGTAGCCCAGGCCGGAGGCGGCCCGGGAAGTGTCGCGGCAAGCGGCATCGCCGTAGCCGCCTTGTCCCACCTCGTGAGCGCCGCCGGCAGCGTGGCCGGGGGCGCGCTCTCCGACCGTTTCGGGCGGGCGGCCGTGATGATGGCGGCGTCGCTGGCGAGCCTTTCCTGCTCGTTCGCCTTCGGCTGGCTTTACGCCGCGCCGCTCTGGGTGGTGACCCTGCTGGCGCTGGTCTATAACCTGGCCGCCATTGCCGACTCGTCGGTCTATTCAACAGCGCTGGCCGAAGTGGTGGCCCCCGAGCGGATCGGCGCGGCGTTTTCGCTGCGTTCGGTCACCGGTTTTGCCGCCGGGGCCTTGAGTCCCTGGGTCTTCGGCCTGGCCCTCGATGGGGGGCGCGCCTGGTGGGGGGATTCGACGGCGGCCTGGGCGCTGGCCTGGTCCACCCTGGCCCTGGGGGGCCTGGCCGGCCCCTGGCTCATCGCCGACTACGGCCGGCAGGTGGGGCGGCGCTGAAGCGCGGCCCGGCGGGGGAGGCTAACCCCCGGTCATCGACATGAAGCGCACCACCTTGGGGGCTTCCATCTGCTCGGTAAAGTCGTGGCCGAGGGGCTTGATCCCCATGCTGTCCATGATGGCCTGGCGCAGTTCGGCATCGCCGGCCGCCGGGTCGCGCAGGATAGGCATGAGCTGGATGGCGTCGTTCTGGCCGAGGCAGGGGTAGAGTTCGCCCTTGGCGGTGATGCGGACCCGGTTGCAGGTATCGCAGAAATTGTGGCTGTGGGGCGAAATGAAGCCGACCCGGGTGGCGCTGCCGGGAATCCGCCAGTAGCGGGCCGGGCCGCCGGAGGATTCGGTGGAGGGCAGCAGGGCGAAATGCTTGCCTAGGCGCTCAAGGGTCTCGTCGGAACTGATGAAGACCGAATTGCGTCCGTGGATATCGCCGAGGGGCATCTCCTCGATGAAGGAAATGTCGAGTTCGTGGTCCATGGCGAACCGGACGAGATCGACGAATTCATCGTCGTTGACGCCGCGCATCATCACCGTGTTGAGCTTGGTGCGGCTGAACCCGGCGGCGCCGGCGGCGGCGATGCCGCGCAGCACCTTGTCGAGGTCGCCGATGCGGGTGATAGCCTTGAAGCGGTCGGCCCGGAGTGAATCGAGGCTGATGTTGAGCCGCCTGACGCCGGCCGCCCGCAGGGAGCCGGCATACCGTTCGAGCTGGGAGCCGTTGGTGGTGAGTACCAGATTGTCGAGGCCGGGCAGGGCGCCCAGGCGTTCGATCAGCCACAGCGCCTCCTTGCGCACCAGAGGTTCGCCGCCGGTGATGCGCAGCTTGTTCACCCCCAGCCCGACGAAAACGCCGGCGACGCGCAGGCATTCTTCCAGGCTCATCACCTCCGAGCGGGGCAGGAAGGTCATTTCCTCGGCCATGCAATAGGTGCAACGGAAATCGCAGCGGTCGGTGATCGACAGGCGCACGTAGGTGATCCGCCGCCCGTACTTGTCCACCAGGGTGCCTTCGGGATGGGAGGCACTCGCCCGGCTGGTGGTCGGCCGAAAGTGCTGCAGTTCGGGCAGCGTGGCTTCGGGAGTCAGGGTTTCATTGTGCATGGCTTGCAGCCGGGAAGCAGGAGGGTCAGAATGAGTCGGCGTTGTTGTACGACGCGTGGCGGGATTATCAGTTCCCGCTCCCCCCCAGACAAGAGGAGAAATCAAGAAATGAAGATCATGGGTAGACTTTCAGTGGCGGCGGCGGTGGCCGGTCTTCTGGCCGGTTGCGCTTCGGCCCCGGCCGGCGGGCCGCAAGCGGCCACCACGCTGGCTCCGACCAAGGGCAATACGGCGAGCGGCGTGGTGCGTTTCGTCCAGATGGGCGACAAAGTCCAGGTGACGGCGGAAATCAGTGGCCTGACCCCCGGCGCCCACGGCTTCCACGTCCACGAAAAGGGCGATTGCAGCGCCCCGGACGGGACCAGCGCCGGCGGGCATTTCAATCCCGCAGGCAAACCCCACGGCCATCCCGACCACAGCGACCACCACGCCGGCGACCTGCCGCAGCTCGAAGCCGACGCCTACGGCGTGGCCAAGCTGACCGCCACGACAGGGCTGCTGTCGGTCGGTAGCGGCGACGGCAACGTCGTCGGGCGGGCCGTCATCGTGCACGCCAGTCCGGACGACTACAAGACCCAGCCGACGGGCAATTCCGGCGCCCGGGTGGCCTGTGGCGTGATCGCCGCCCGGTAGGCCGCCGACCCGGCGCCGACATGACGGATCGCTGGCGGGGGCGGTAGAATGCGTCGTTTCCACTGGCGGTCCATTTGACTATGTTCGGTTTCCTGCAGGGCAAGGACGCGGCGGCGTCCCACCGTCTGGCGCGCACCTCCCTATTTGCCGGCCTCAAGGTCGGCGAACTGAACATCGTCGAAGGCTTCATGCACGAGCGCCGCTACCTGCCCGGCGAGATCGTCTTCGACGAGGGCGAAGAGGGCCAGGCGCTCTACATCATCGTTTCCGGGCGCGTGGTGATTTGCCATCCGGGGGCGGCCAACCGGCCGATCGCCGAACTCGGCGCCGGCGACTTTTTCGGCGAACTGGCGCTGCTTGACGACTCGCCCCGCTCGGCCCAGGCCCTGGCCGGCGAAGCAACCGAGGCGGCGGTGCTGTTCCGCGGCGATTTCGAGCGCCTGATGCAGTCCCATGCCCCCATCGCCAGCCAGATCGCCATGCAGCTTGCCCGCCATCTGGGCCAGCGGCTGCGGGCCATGGTCGCGGGTGCCGGCGGGGTCGCCGGCCAATGAGGCGGACGGCGGCCGATTATCGCTCCGGGCCGGTGGTCTGGAGCGGGGTGATCGCCAGCACCTGCCTGGTCCTCTTCCTCTTTCAGAAGATGCTGTGGCTGGTCGTGCCCTTCATCCTCGCCTTGATAATCTATTACGCCTTGCTGCCGGCGAAGCAGAAGCTGGTGATGCGCGGCATTTCCCACGATGCCGCGGCGGGGTACGTCGCAGCGCTGGCGTTTAGCGTGGTGATCGGCATCTTCGTTCTTGGCTTGCCGTGGATCGCGGCCCACGCCGTGACCTGGCAGGAGTCGTCGGTGCGCTACCTGGACGGCGGCCTCAATCTCATCACCGGCACCCTGAAGCAACTCGAAGGCCGTAGCGCCATCCTGGCCCAGGCCCAGGTGAGCGAGCAATTAGCGCAGAAAATCGCCGAGCATTCGGACAAATTTGCCGAAAAATACCTCGGCGGCGTCGCCCTGGCCGTCGCAGCCTGGGCTCCGTCGGTACTGCTCGCCCCCTTTCTCGCCTTCTTCATGCTGCGGGACGGTTGGCGCTTCAAGCGCTTCATCGGCCGGGCGGTGCCCAACGCCTTTTTTGAGCGCACCCTCTACCTCCTGGATCAGGTCGACCGGACGGCCCGCCTTTATTTCATGGGCTTGATCGAATTGACGCTCCTCGACACGATCTGTCTGGGGGCCGGGCTGTGGCTGATCGGGGTGTCGGGCGCGCTGCTCCTCGGTCTGGTGACGGCGATTCTGGCGTGGATACCCTATATCGGCTCGATCCTCGGCTGCCTGCTGGTGGTACTGGTGGCGGCGACGGATTTTCCCGGCAATCCGGAAATTGCCTACGGCACGGTGGGCCTCTTCATCGTCGTGCGCCTCCTCGACGACTTCGTCTTCATGCCGCTCACCATCGGCAAGAGCCTCAACATGCACCCCTTGCTCACCGTCCTGATGATCTTCGTGGGCGGCGCCGTGGCCGGGGTTCCGGGACTCATGCTGGTTCTGCCCGTGCTCGGGGTGGCGATGGTGCTCGGGGAGACCCTGGGCAGGGTAATTACCGACCCCCGCCTGCGGGCGCGCCACGCCTACGCCAAACTGTTGCAGCGGCAGATCGTCACCGCCGATTTGCGCCCTTGAGTCCGGTGGGTGCCGACTGTCAAGACTTGACTTATACACAAATCCACGGCCAACCAAACGGGTTGGAAAAACCCCGGATAGATGTGAATATTTACTTGAGTATGTGCATTTAATTAATTGAATTAAAACGTATATTCGCATTATTTGTGCGCCATGCAACAAAAAATGCCGGAATTGCCATTCCCTCCAGATTCTTGTTCTGCCCTAGAAATCCACAAAGTTATCCACAGCTTGTGAAAAATCAAAGAAAACCCACGTTTATCAATGGCTTAATTGGCGGAATCCCGGTGGATAGGGCGTTTTCACCGGTTGGTGCAGTGCCGGGCGGCGCCGGGCCGCAAAATGGGCCAAAAGCGGTGATCCGATGATGCCCCGGAGTCATTTTTTTGCCTGTATTTTTGGCGTATCCGATGGGGATCGTTCATTCCGGGGCCCTGCCCGGGCCGTCTTGCCGGCCGGGGAACCCAGCTAGAATGGACGCGCAGGATCTCGCCGCCGTCTGGCTCACCGTCAAGCTGGCCGGCGTGGTCACCGGTCTGCTGCTCGTCGTTGCCACGCCGCTCGCCTGGTGGCTGGCGCGCACCGAGTCGTGGCTCAAACCGGTTATCGGCGCCGTCGTCGCCATGCCCCTGGTGTTGCCGCCAACGGTGATCGGCTTCTACCTGCTGCTCGTCCTGGGGCCGCACGGACCCATCGGGCGCCTCACCGAAGCCCTGGGACTGGGCGGACTACCCTTCACCTTCGCAGGGTTGGTGGTGGGTTCGCTCATCTATTCCCTGCCGTTTGTCGTCCAGCCCGTCCAGAACGCCTTCGAGGCCATCGGCCGGCGGCCCCTGGAGGTCGCGGCAACCCTCGGTGCCGGCCCTTGGGACGCCTTCTGGTCCGTGGCCCTCCCCATGGCCCGGCCGGGACTCCTGACCGGGGCCATTCTCGGCTTTGCCCACACGGTGGGGGAATTCGGCGTCGTCCTGATGATCGGCGGCAATATTCCGGAACAAACCCGGGTGGTGTCGGTGCAGATCTACGACCACGTCGAAGCCCTCGAATACGTCCAGGCCCACTGGCTGGCCGGCGGCATGGTGGCCTTCAGCTTCGTCGTTCTGGTGGCGGTATACGGTCTGAATCGGCGGTTTGCGGGAGATCGACCGTGAGCCAGGCGATCGAGGCCCGCTTTGCCGTTGTCCGGGGCGACTTCCGCCTCGAATTCGACGTCGCGCTTCCGGGCCGGGGGGTGACGGCGCTTTTCGGCCCGTCGGGCTGCGGCAAGACCAGTTGCCTGCGGGCCATGGCCGGACTCGATCGGGCCGCCGGCGGCTATTTCGCCGTCGGCAATGAGGTCTGGCAGGACGACGCCCGCCGGCACTTCGTACCAACCCACCGGCGCTCCCTCGGCTACGTCTTTCAGGAAGCGCATCTTTTCCCCCATTTGTCGGTGCGGGAAAATCTGGAATTCGGCCGGCGGCGGCGTCGGGGCGGGGATTCCCGGTTCGATCCGGCCGAAGTGGTCACCCTGCTTGGCCTGGAATCCTTGCTTGAGCGAGGCCCCGAGGGGCTTTCCGGCGGCGAGCGGCAGCGGGTCGCCATCGCCCGGGCGCTGGCCGCTTCGCCACGGCTGCTGCTCATGGACGAACCCCTCTCGGCCCTCGACCTGCGGCGCAAACAGGAAATTCTCCCCTACCTGGAACGGCTGCACGACAGCTTGTCGATACCGGTCATTTACGTCAGCCACTCGCCGGACGAGGTCGCCCGCCTGGCCGATCACCTGGTTCTGCTCGACGGCGGGCGCGTCGTGGCGAGCGGGCCGGTGCAGGAGACCCTGGCCCGGGTGGACCTGCCGCCCATCTTTGCCGACGATGCCGGCGTGGTGATCGAAACCGTGCATCAGGCGGTGGAGGCGGACCATCTCTCGCGCCTGGGCTTTGCCGACGGCAGCCTCTGCGTCGGCCAGCGGCCCGAGCCGCTGGGCAGCCGGCTGCGCTGCCGCATCCATGCCCGGGACGTCAGCCTGGCGCTGCACAAGCCGGCCGCAAGCAGCATCACCAATATTCTGGCGGGGCAGGTGAGCGCCGTCGAAGCGAGCGACCGGCCGGGTCAGGTTCTGGTGCAGGTGCGGGTCGGCGAGACGCCGATCCTGGCGCGGATCACCGAGCGCTCGCGGCGCGAACTGGCGATCGCGCCGGGCCTGGCGGTCTGGGTGCAGATCAAGGCCGTGGCCCTGCTGGCCTGACCGCCGGCCCCCGGCGGGATTCATACCAATTCGCTTGCAAACCGATACTTTGTCGACTTCGCCTTGCCGTGCTCCAGCACTGTCTTCGGCTCGTCTTCGCGTCTCGATTTGAAAGCAAATTGGTATCAGCTCTTCTGCGAAAAGACCAGGTCTTCCGGATCGGCGGTGAGGCTGATTTGGCGTCCATCGACCGCGATGAGGGCGCCTAGGTCGGTCTTCTTTCCGGTCGAGCGCACCAGGAGATGATCGCCGCTCTTCTGCAGATACGCCGCCAGGGTGCCATAGTCGCTGGCGTTCTGGAGAAAGGTGGTGAGGCGGCGGAAGAGCTTGGGCAGGATCACCACGTCGTTCACGATGGTGTCGGCGTTGTGGAAATGGAAGCCGCGGCTGCGGTCGAGGGCCCAGATGCCGGTCTTCTTGGTGCGGGCCTTGCGGGTTTCGGCGGCGAAAAGATCCATCAGGGCGTCGGGCATCGAATCGTAGAAGGTGGGGTAGGCCAGCCCCTGCTTGAGAAGCCGCAGGTTGACGCATTTCTCCATGGGGAGCTTGGTGAATTCCACCAGGGCCCCGTCCTTGAGGGGCGTGTCGCCGGGAAAGGCCAGGGAGATCGGGCGGTTGAACCCGTCGATGCCGAGCACGGCGAGATAGCCCGGCGTACCGTCCTTGGCGGCGACGATGCTGGTGACCGCCAGGTTGTAGGTGAGATCGCCAATGCCCAGCATGTCGAGCAGGAGTTCGAGGGCGGCCAGGGCGATGGAGCGGGGCTGGTGCGATTCCTCGTAATGGGTTTCGAGGGCGTCGATGCCTTCCAGGCGCAGTTGCTTGCGCTTGGCCCGGACGGCGTTGCCGGTGAAGGGGAATTTGTCCCAGTTGGCGGAATTGGCCGCTTCGAAACGGATCGAATCGCCGTCGGGGGAGTAGCCGGCGACGTGGAAGGTTCCCTTGATGATGGTGTAAGCCATGGTGTCTCCTTGGGAAGCTGCGAGAGGTGGTCTATGGTACGGTATGCTCTCGCAGCATACGCAGATGCCATGGAGCTGTCCAACCCCGGCACGGCGGTGGGATGTCGTAATGGCCGCTCGTGTTACCGGCGGGGCCGTCGCAGTGCGGGAAAACAGCAGGAAACCGGGGTGTTCCGGCGAATCTCGCAATCCCCTCTTGCAAAAATGGCGGATTGCCCGACAATCCACCCTGATCGCGGCGCGTCCGCCGCTTGGCAAAGGAGAGTGCGGTGAACCAAAAGAAAAAGGCGATTCACCTGGAATCGCCTCTTGCAGTTTTGGCTCCCCGACCTGGGCTCGAACCAGGGACCTACGGATTAACAGTCCGGCGCTCTACCGACTGAGCTATCGGGGAATCGAGGCGCGCATAATAGTCGCTATAGCGGCACCAGTCAAGCAACAACGAGAAAATAGCGAAAAAGACAAAGGGAACGATGGATCAGAATCTC
Source organism: Azonexaceae bacterium (assembly GCA_009469675.1). Taxonomy (GTDB): domain Bacteria; phylum Pseudomonadota; class Gammaproteobacteria; order Burkholderiales; family Rhodocyclaceae; genus SSSZ01. Next base: position 85,174 of record SSSZ01000047.1, read on the forward strand.
ATCTACGCCAAGACGCCCAACGGCGACGAGGCGGTCAGGCAAAGTACGCGGGTCGTCCAGCGCAACCTGCGCATGGTGCTCGTGCAGGTGGACGGCAAGCTCACGGTGGGGGAACTGGCGGCCAAGATCGGCAATGCCAAGCTGGTCGAGCAGGCCCTGCAGGAACTGGAAGAGGGCGGTTTCATCGCGCCGGTGCTGGAAGCGGCGTCGGTCTGGGAAGAGGCCAAGAAAAAGATCGCCCAGCGGGTGGCGGCGACCTCCCCCAATTCGCAATTTTCCACCTTCGGCCCCAAATCCCTGCATTCGGGCGATTTCAAGCAATCCGGCGATTATCACCATTCCGACGGGGGCGGGATCCCCAGCGTCTTTTCCACCTTCGGCAAGCCGATCCTGCCCGTCGACGAAACGGCGCCCTCCGAAAGCAAACCCAGCCTGGCGGACAAGATGTCGGGTATGTTGTCCCGCCGGAAGGACGACGACGGCCCCGGCCGCATGCCCATCGAAATCCGCCCCAAAACGTTCGTCTGGGCCGCCCTGGCGCTGATTCTCCTGGGGGGACTGGGACTTTTCGTCTTCCCCTACAACAATTACCGGCCCGAGGTCGAGGCCGCCCTGTCGCGGGCCTTTGTCGCGCCGGTCAAGGTGGAGCACATCGGTTTCGTGGCGACCCCCCGGCCGGGCCTGGTGGTCCAGGGGGTGCGCATCGGCGAGGCCGGCGACGCGAAGATCGGCGAAATTCGCCTGCCTTCGCCCTTCGCCCTCTTCGGCGCCGGCCACAAGACCTTGAGCGGCCTGGAAATGAGCGGCGTGCGCCTCGCCGCCGATCGCTTCGCCGGCCTGGCCTCGGCACCGTCCGGTCCGGCCGCTCCGCTCATCATCAACCAGGCGGTGCTCAAGGACGTTTCCCTCGTCATTCGCGACGGGGTGCTGGCCAATCTGAGCGGTGAAGTGTTTTTCAAGCCGGCGGGCGGACTGGACAAGCTTTCGCTGCGCAGCGAAGACCGTACCCTGCGCTTCGACGCCATGCCGACCGCCCTGGGCGTCGCGCTGACCATCGAGGGTTACGGCTGGAAGCCCCTGGCCGATGCGCCCTACGTCTTTGAATCGATGCAGGCCAAAGGCCTGCTCCAGAAGGGCAAGCTGGTCCTCCAGGACGTCGATACCACCTTCATGGGCGGGGTCTTGCGCGGCAGCGTCCTGCTCGACTGGAGCAACGGCCTGGTGGTCGCCGCCGACGCGGCGCTGGCCCGGCTCAATGCTCGCCGCGTCGGCGACGTTTTTGCGGCGCCCCTCAAGATGGACGGCGAACTGGGCGGCAGCTTGAAGCTGCGTAGCGCCGCCCCGGATTGGTCGGGGCTGCGCAAAGGGGTAGAGGGCTCGATGGATGCCCAGATCACCCGCGGCGCGATCCACGGCGTCGATCTCGGCGAGGCGGCCCGGCGCGGCGCCGGGCGGGTCACCCGCAGCGGCCAGACGCGCTTTGAACACCTCAAGGCTTACCTGCGCATCGACGGGCAAAAGCTGGCGGGCAGCGAAGTCAAGCTCAACGCCGGCCTGATGACCGCCGAAGGGCAATTCGTCGCCAAGGCCAACGCCGGCGTCGACGGCAGCTTCACGGTGGCGATCCAGGGATCGACGGGTACCCTGCGGGTGCCGGTCCGGATCAGCGGCGAATTACCCGACCTGACGGCGGCGGCGGGTCCGCGCTAGCTGTGATCTCTCTGTAGGTTGTTCACTCGGGGTGTCTCCCCGGAGAATTGGAGGCACCAACCATACAAGCCTCCGAGGCCCCGAATGAACATCCATAAAAATGCCCGATTAACGCCGCACGGTCGAGCCCTACTTG